>DATLKM010000234.1:0-3949 GCA_035538435.1 Binatia bacterium | reverse complement strand
GGGCTCTCGGCATAATCGGCGGCGGCGTCGGGGCTGGCGAATTCGATGACGTAGACGCCGCTCCAGTCGCGCAACTGGTTGCGCTCGGTTTTCAGCCAGATGTTTTTGATGCCGGGAATTTTGCCGGCCATGTCGCGGATGCCGTTGATGGCCTGTTCCTGATCGTTCTGGGAAGTGGCGTCGCGGAATTTGTAGGCCACCACGTGAATGACGGTTTTCGGCTGGCCGAAGCGATTCACCGCCGACACTTTTTGCGTCAGCGCGCTGCCCGCGACGCTGCCGGCCAAAAACAGTCCGGCTCCCATGGCGATCTGCATCCATCGGCGATTGCGCGAATTCATCGAATTTCCTCCAGGATAAAAGGACCAAGTGGTAGCGCCGGCATCCTGCCGGCAAGCCGGCGCTACACGATCGCAAAGCTGCTTTGCCAGTCTAAGCGAGACCTCGAGAGATCGGCAACTTGCCTTCAATTTGACGGCAGATGCGGCTTGCCGTTAGGCTGAGTCGTTCATTTTATCTGGAGAACCGGATGAACCGAAGCCTTTCGGCGGCACTGTTCTTGTGTGTTGTAACCATTGCTACCCCATCGCTGCGCGCGCAGTCCGATGGCGGCGTCAACACCGAGTCCCGCGTCATCTTTCAGCAGTTGATTGAAATCAACACGACCAATTCCGTTGGCAACGTCACCAAGGCCTCCGAAGCCATGGCGCAGCGCCTGCTCGCCGCGGGTTTCCCGGCAAAGGATGTAATGGTGGCGGGGCCGAATGAGCGGAAGAAAAATCTTGTGGTCCGCTATAACGGAAGCGGCCAGAAAAGGCCCATCCTCTTTATCGGCCATCTGGACGTGGTGGAAGCGCGGCGCGAGGACTGGACCACGGATCCGTTTCAGTTCATCGAAAAGGACGGCTATTTCTACGGGCGCGGGACACAGGACATGAAGGAAGGCGACGCCCTGCTGGTGGAAACATTTCTTCGCCTGAAACGCGAGGGGTACGTTCCCGACCGCGACCTGATTTTGGCATTGACGGCCGACGAAGAGGGCGGCAACTTCAACGGCATCGACTGGCTGATCAAAAATCATCGCGACTGGATTGACGCGGAATATTGCATCAATCTCGATGGCGGCGAGTTTGAAAAACGGAAAGGGAAGCGCGTGCTGGCGGGACTTCAGGCTAGCGAGAAGGTCTATGCGGATTTTCAATTCGAAACTGTGAATCCCGGCGGCCACAGTTCCGTGCCCGGCGCGGAAAATGCCATTTACGAGCTTTCGACCGCGCTCTTGCGGCTGCAATCGTTTTCCTTCCCGGTCAAAATCAGCGAAATCACCCGCAATTACTTCGCGCACTCCGTCACGCTGACCACCGGCCAGTTAGCCGCGGACCTGCGCGGCGCGGCGAAGGAGCCCCCCGATCCGGAGGCCATCCAGCGGCTCTCCGCGAATCCTTATTACAACTCGCTGCTGCACACCACTTGCGTGGCCACCATGCTTTCCGGGGGCCACGCGCCCAACGCCCTGCCGCAAAAAGCGCGTGCGAACGTGAACTGCCGCATTTTTCCCGGCGACGATCCGGAAGGCGTCCGCAAGACGCTGGAGCACGTGGTGGCCGACCCGAAAGTGAGCGTAACCGTGGTGCCGGAGAAAACCGCCGACGGGCAGCTCATCCCCATTGTCGCCGTGCCGCCGTCGCCGCTGCTTCCGGAACTCACCGCGGCACTCGATCGCACACTAGCTACGATGTGGCCGGGCGTTCCGGTGGTTCCCACAATGTCCACGGGCGCGAGCGACGGCAAATATCTGCGCATCGCCGGCATTCCCACCTATGGCATCGCCTGCATGTTCTTCGATATGGACGACCATCGCTCGCATGGGAAAGACGAGCGCATCGGTGTGCAGGATTTTTACGACGGCGTCGAGTTCGCCTACCGCTTTGTGAAGACGCTCTCGTCCAAATAACGAATTCAAGCGCCATTGACCCCCCACAAAGAAAAAGCCCCCGAGAGGGGGCTTTTTCGCTTTCAGAGTGGAGTAAAGTCTTACGGCTTGGTTGGATCGGGGGCCTGACCCGGCTTCCCATCCTGAGGCGTCGCCGCGCTGGCGGCCACCGGCTTGGCGGTGTCGGTGCCATAACGCATCAGGTAGGGCATGAACGGAGTGACTTCAAACGGCATCTTCTCGCGTTCGGCTACCGTGCCCACGGGCTTGCTCTTGATCAGCTCCAGCTTGTCGTTCCACGGATCGATCTTCACGCGGCCGCCGAGGGGCAGGGCCGCGATCTTCTGCGGATTCTGCTTCGGGTCCATGGCGACCGTGGATTTCAGGTCGCTAATCTCCGGCACGCGGTTGCCCAGGTGGCCGCTAATCAGGTTGGGAATTTCCTTCTGGCGGCTGTCGAGGGCCTGCAGGAAGAGCCCCGCATTGCCCAGCTGATTCTTGTACGGAGAATTGTTCAGGATCTGCAGGGCCTTGGCATTGGCCTGCATTTCCTCATCCTTGGTGCGGGCAAAGCCGAAGTGGCGGAAGGTGTCCTTGTCGTCCACCAGCAACTGGTCGAAGAAGGCGTATTGCGAATCAAGGCGGTGGCCCAGAACAACGTGGCCGAGCTCATGCGCCAGCATGGTGGCCAGGCTGGCCTCGTCGGGGAGAACGTCAATCAGGCCGCGGCTCAGGACAATGGTGTGGCCCACGGTGAACGATTCCAGCGTGGAGGTCATCAGCACGCGGCAGCGGACTTCCGGGTCAACGTCGATGTTGTTGGTGACTTCCAGGTTGTTGACGACGGTCTCGAGGACTTTGTCGACTTCACCCTTGGGAGCCATCAAGCCGATGCGTTCGAAGCGATCGATAATGTTGTCTTCCGCCTGGCGATCCCACGAGCGCTGTGCCTGGATAGGCGAGAGATCGTTGGCGGTCTTGGTATCGTCCTGCATGGGCGTCTCGACCAGGATCTTGCTCAGCTCCTGCTCCTGCGAGTTGGCGCCGAGGTTATAGCCCCACAGGCGGGTCTGCGCTTTGAAATCGAGCTTCTTGGAAACGGCGTAGTGCAGGTCCTTTTCCTCGCTATAGACGAAGGTGGGCATCCAGAGGCCCGGCTGCACGTTGGTGCGCCAGCTGTCAAAGTGGAAGTACCAGCTGGAGTGGCCGTTGCCGCTGTAGGCGCCGTTGAAGCGCACGATGTGATAGTCCTGATCCTCCACCCAGATGCGGCCCAGGAAGCGGCCCTTGTTGTTCTTTTCCGCCGGGGTCACGTCAAACACCAGGCAGCGGACTTCGCCGAGAAATTCGCGGCGCACGTAGTCGAACTTGTAGTGCTGCCGGTCGAAGCCGTTGGTATCGATGAAAATCATCTGCAGAAAGCCATCGGGCAGGAACTGCATGGCGAAGCTGAAGAAATTGCCGATGGAAGCCAGCGCCTTCTTGCCCTTGCCGGAGGTCTCGCTCAGCGGCACAAGGCTGACACCCTTCGAGAAGTTGGCGCGGCCGAGGAAATATTTGTCGCCGGCGGGCACCTCGCCGAGATCCTTATCGGGCTTCAGATTCTGGATATAGGTCTCGACCAGCGGAGAATAGTTACGGATCTGGTCGTAGAGCTTCTGCTCGTTGGCGGTCACGCGATCCACGACCTGCTCCATGGTGCGTGGCTGGTCGGCGTTGGCCGGAGGCGGCGCTGCCCAGGTGGTCGCACCAGCGCAAGCGCCAAGCGCCAGAGCGAATATGTAGTTGGACAACTTTCGCATGATCATTCTCCCCTCAAACTCACTCAATAGGCCAGCCGGAATTCGATTCGCACGCGGGCCGGAAAATCCACCGGCGTGCCCTCGCGCTTTGCCGGCTTGAATCGGATTTGTTGCGCGGCACGCACGGCCGCTTCGTCGAGGCCGTGGCCGAGGCCGCTGATGACCCGGTTGATTTGAATGGTTCCGTTTGCGAGGAAAACCATGTCGACGACCA
>DATLKM010000233.1:0-38013 GCA_035538435.1 Binatia bacterium | reverse complement strand
ATTGATCGCTTGCGTCGCGCGCATGGCGTCAGCAATCTCTGTCCCCGCGACAAAGCGTCCGGAAACCCGGCGGCCCAGCGAAGAACGCTCCGCGAAGTTGCGCAAGGTGGGATTTTCCGACAGGCGGACGAAGAAGGTTCTCAGCATGCCTCACCCGGATGAGCGATGACCATGAAAGGCTGGCGCAGGAAAGCCACAGAAAGTTGTATCACAATGATGTCAAAATGCGTAGATCGCTAGTAAATACGCGTGTTTTCGAGTGTTTTTGTCTGCTTATCGTCACTGCTAACAGTCTGATTTCCCATGAGCCGATTTTCGGCGCGTCATTTCGACTCTAGCAGCCGCTTATTGTGCAGCAAACGTGCAGCGGAAATCGGCGGGATTACCTTGCACCTTACGAGGGATCAGAAATGACTCTGGATCTTTATTGAAAGCCGGGATTGTGTAATTGGTCCAAACAGCTTGATTTATCATCATATCCGTGACAGCCGCTTCGATAGTTGAAACAATTTCGATAGACACGCAGGTGTTTGTTGCCACCGGCTACGGATTCACCGGCAAGAGTTTCCAATCGCTCAAAAAGCATTTGGCGAGTGGTCGGCTCAGGCTCGTTATGACGGACATAACTGTCCGCGAAGTCCACGCTCGGATCGAGCAAAGCGTGGCCGAGGCACTTCTTCGTCACCGTGAGTTCGTGAAGAAGGCGAGTGCGCTCTTCAATTCTTCAATACCCGCGGTCAAAGCCTCGGTCACGAAGTTTGATCCGAAGGTTGTTGCTAAGGATTTGTGCGATCAGTTTGATTCGTTTCTGACCGATGTCAAGGCAGAGATCGTTGCGACTAGGGATTTAACCATAGGCGACGTTTTGGACAAATACTTTGCCGGGGTTGCACCCTTTGGTAGCACCGAAACCAAGAAGCACGAGTTCCCGGACGCCTTCTGCTTGAAAGCGCTTTCAGAGTGGGCCCTGCAAAAAGGCGTGAAGATGTTTGTGGTCTCAGGCGACAACGACTTTTTTGAAGGGTGTTGCAAATGCACCCAATTGATCTCCAGGAAAACTTTGAATGAGGTCTTAGATCATGTTGCTTCGGACGAATCCGCCCGTGCAGGTTTCGTTCGCAGAGAGACCAAGAAGCGCGTGTCCGAGATCGCTGAGGAAGCCAAACATCAGTTCCAAGATCGCTACTACTGGGTCGAAAATATGGACGGTGATGCCGAAGTGAAGGTCGAAACCATAAGCCCCACACAGGACCCAGAGATCGTCGAAATTGGAAAGGAACAAGCATCCCTTGTCGTGACGTTCGAGGCCAGATACTCAGCTCATCTTTCGTATGATGATCCTGCCACGGCTAGTTACGACGAAGGAGACCTGGTCTACGTAGAGCACAGGGAAGAGGATGTCCTTGATAGGGAGCAATTGCTCACGTTAGAGGTCAAAGTTACATTCGACGAGTTCGACCCACACAGCTTCGAAATCACCGAGATTGATTTGATCGAACCGGGTGATTCTTTTGCGATCGAGACTGAGGACGACTATGGATGGCCTTACAAGTGAGTCGCCGCTACGTGTGCTGAAGTGATTCGCAAAGTTGTTTGAAACATGTCATCGCCCTCACTGCAACAAAAAGCCCTCACCCGTGAACCGGCGCGGCGGGTATAAAGCGTTCGGCGCACTTTGGACACTCCACGTGCTCGAAGTCGATGTGGCGACGCTCCTGTGGCGGAATTGAATATCCGCACTTCGGGCACGATGTATTGAGAGATGCCAGTATTTCGCCATATTGATCTTCTGCTTTTGAGGCACTTTTAGTTTGTCCAGGGGTTTTCGTGACCACTTTGCGCTCGCTCTCAGAAGCTTCCTGTCCCTTTGCTCTCGCCGGCGCCAGACAAAGCCCCGCGAAGACAGCGATAAAAACCACGCTCACCCGGAAAGTCATAGCGGCCCTGTGTTCGGTGAAGCTCGATTTTCGCTTGACGCTGAGTTCGCTATACAACGTAAAAGAAATAACGCCTGGCGGGAAGGTGACTCCGGTAACGAGCGGGGGATTTCTGCGGATTCTGCATTCAGCAGGCGCGTAACCGTCGGCGGTTACGCAGGGTGCTCTTCCAGAAACTTCTCAACTTCAATCGCCGCCATACAGCCCGAGCCGGCGGCGGTAATGGCCTGGCGGTAGCGGCGGTCTTGCACATCGCCGCAGGCATAAACACCGTGGATGCGGGTCAGCACATAGTTGTGGGTTTTAAGGTAGCCGTCGGCGTCCATGTCGAGCTGTCCGGCAAACATTTTCGCGTTCGGCTCGTGCCCGATGCCGAGAAACAGCGCGCTGGTGGGGAAGTCGAAGTATTCGCCGGTTTTCACGTTATGCAGCTTCAGGCCCCTTACTTCCTGATGCGTGGGATCGTACACGTCTTCAACCACGGTATTGGTGAGGAATTTGATTTTCTCGTTCTTCTGGGCGCGCTCCAGCATGATCTTGGAGGCGCGAAAACGATCGCTGCGGTGAATGATTGTCACTTTGGTGGCGAAGCGGGTGAGAAAGATCGCCTCTTCCATGGCCGAATCTCCTCCGCCCACGACTACGATCTCTTTTCCCGAGAAGAAAAATCCGTCGCAGGTGGCGCACGAGGAAACCCCATGGCCGATCAGCTTTTGTTCGTTGGGCAGCCCGAGCCAGCGCGCGGAAGCGCCGCTGGCGATGATAAGAGTCTGCGCGTGCACCTGGTGCCGCCCCACATGCAGCGTGAAAGGCCGCTGGCTCAGGTCGGCGCTGGTCAGGTGCGCCATGCGGTATTCCGCGCCGAAGCGCTCGGCCTGCTTGCGCATGTTCTCGATCAACTGCGGCCCCATAATGCCTTCAGGGAAACCGGGAAAGTTCTCCACAAGCGTGGTCAGCGATAGCTGCCCCCCCGGTTCGTGCCCTTCAATGACGAGTGGTTTCAGGTTGGCCCGCGCGGTGTAAAGAGCGGCGGTGTGTCCCGAACAGCCGGAACCGATGATGACGACGTTGCGAAGTTCGCTCATGATGAAGTGGTAACGATTAGATTTCCGATTCTACGTTTCGATGCACCGCCAGAACTCCCGCCCGGTCCGACCCTCTTGCTCACTGGGGCTTGCCTCGTTTTGCAGCCGACTTGGCGCCGCTCGATTTTGCGCCGCCGGCGATCTGCCCTAACTCTTCTGGAACTGTGTGTTTCACATTCAGCAATCCGCGATAGTCCGCCAGCACTCCGGATGCGCTCTGAAATAAGGGTTCGTACGCGGTCTGGTCAGGGGCGGGGGCGTTTTCTGAAGCGTTGCAGCGCGCCAGCGCGATCGATGATTTTCCGAATCGCTCCAGGCGCACGCGGTTTACTGGAGTATTTGCGCTGACCATCGCAAGTGGGCTGGTAATGGAAGACGCGCTGTCCTCTAGAGAAAGCTGAATCAAATCTTTTGCGTCACGCACGTGCAGCACCAGTGTCTCGACCATGTTCTGGCCATCGTCGCTGAAGGAATATTGCACGCTGGAAAACGGCGACTGGCCGGCGAACTCCCTGCGAATGCGCACATAGCGCGCTACCGACGGATCAGTCGAGACCTTCGTGTTCTGTCCCGGCTGAAGAAAGTTCGAAGCATCGGTAAGAGTGGAGCGCCCGTGAGAAACTTCGAAATCCTGGCTAAAGGCCGGCTGCTTCGGAATTCGCGCCAGGGCGGCGGCAATTTCTTTCTGCTCCTCGGCTGAAGGAGTACACACGTTTAGAAGGTTGACCTTGACTTGCGGCTGACTGGAGGAGTCACTGGAAGGCTGCTGGCACACAGCCGCCAGCGCCAGCGGTAGTCCCGCCACCAAAAAAAGAGTTTTCTGGAGCACGGCAGAATTCTAAATGATGATCCGCGAAAGCTTAAACACCTGATCGTTACTTCAGAAAGACTAACGCCGCGGCGCCTGTTTCTTGTGCTATACTCGGCTCGCTTTTCGTCTGTCGTTTGCACTTGCACATCCCCCGCGAGTCTCGCAAGCGATCCACCTCGTCGAATTTCACGCCTGGAGATCAAAATGCGACCCTTATTCAGAATATCCTCTTCCTGCGTCGCGGCCTTGGCGATGCTCGCCTTCCTCGTAACGCTCACGGCTGCCGCCGGCGGCCAATCCGAAAATGTGTTGTATTCCTTCACCGATGCGGGCGACGGCGCAAGCCCCTTCGGAAACCTGGTTGCCGATTCCCGCGGAAACTATTTCGGCACTACGCCGGTCGGTGGATCATATGCCGGGGTCTGCCAGTACAACGGCTGCGGCAACGTTTTTGAGCTTTCTCCGAATGGCAGCGGAGGTTGGGTGGAAACGGTTCTTTACGATTTCACCGGCGGAGCCGACGGGGCGGGGCCGGAAGCCGGATTAACCTTCGACGGCGCGGGCAACCTGTACGGCACGACCACTGACGGCGGAAATCTGAGCAATACAAATTGCGGGCTGATCACAGCCGGCTGTGGCGTAGTCTTCAAACTTTCCCCGAACGGGGATGGCACGTGGACCGAGTCTGTGCTCTACGCTTTTCAGGGAAAACACGATGGTTTCCTGCCGCAGAGCACTGTGAGTTTTGACGCCGCAGGCAATTTGTATGGCGCGGCAGATTTAGGGGGCGCAGGGTACGGAACCGTTTTCCAACTCTCGCCAAATGGATCGGGAGGGTGGACGTTCAACCTGATTCACGCGTTTACAAACGGAGTAGACGGAGGACGGCCGGCGGCGTTGATCGTCGATGGCCACGGTAATCTGTTCGCGACAACGACCCAGGGAGGGAAAATCACGAACATCTGCCGCAGTGGCTGCGGAAGCCTCATCGAATTTTCACCGAACGGATCCGGCGGCTGGACGCCGCATTTGCTTCATGATTTCACGGGCGCGAAAGATGGTGGGGTTCCCTGGGGCATCAGCCTGGATGCGAATGGCAATCTGTTCGGCTCAGCCCTTTATGGGGGCAATTCCGGCTGTAGCGGGGGAGAATATCCCGGCTGCGGGGTCATCTTCGAGTTTTCTCCAGTCAGCGGAGGCGGCTGGAGTCCGCACATTCCATATTCCTTCACCGGAGCGAACGATGGAGGGGGACCGCAAGCGCCTCTGGCGTTCGACACGGCAGGGAACGTCTACGCCACTTCCAACGTTGCGACTGATCACAGCTGCCCCGGCAGTTGCGGAGCCATCGTAAAGCTTACGCCCTCAGGCGGAAGCTGGAGCGAGACCACGCTTTACACGTTCACTGGGGCAACGGACGGTGCCGAGCCGGTAAACAACGGCGTAATTCTGGACGCTTCCGGGAACCTGTTCGGGACTACGCAGTTCGGCGGTACGGACAGTTGCTACATTGGGGGGCTCATCAACGGGTGCGGCGTTGTTTTCGAAATTAAGCCGTAGGGCAAAACGGCAATCGCTTTAACGTACTCCTGTGAACCGCCTATGGGTTGGTAATGGCTGGTTCACCAGGAGTACGGCTTTTTCCGCGTTCACGGATTTTAGGCACCGTGGAGGGGTTTCTTATTAACCCCCGGCTGGCGTGTTAGCCTATCCCCGGACGCTCCCGAGGGCGCCTTCGCCGCCGGAATGCGCCCCGAGCCCCCAGAATTCCATGCCGGATAAAACCAGGCCATCCCGGCCCACTGTATCCCCCTCATCCATGGGGACTTCGGGGGCTTCTCGAGAGCAGGAAAGGCAGCAACTTTCCGGCCGGAGCGGGGTTGAAAATAGTGTGAGCACTGCCGCCATGGACGGGGGCGTCCTGATGGCTGCGCTGGGACCTCGCCCGGCTGCGGGTCTACAGCCAGCGATAGCAGGCGCCGAAAGTTACACCGACGCCGAAGTGATGTTGCGCGTCAAGGCGGGCGACCAGTCGGCCTTCGATTATCTGGTGCAGAAGTATCGCCGGCCCCTGGTCAGCTTCATGTATCGCATGGCGCGGAATCCCACCGCGGCGGAAGATCTGGCGCAGGAGGTTTTCCTGCGCGTATACCGCTCGCGGCAGACGTACGAGGCCAGCGCGAAGTTCACGACCTGGCTGTACCGCATTGCCACGAATCTGGCCGTAAACCATGCGCGCGATACGCGCCATGAACGTCCGGAGGTGACGCTCAGCCTCGACGAGCCTGACGAAGAGACTGGCACCACCATGGATTTGGCCGATAGTACGATTACGGCCGAAGAGTCGCTGTTGCGGCGGGAACGCATGCAGGCGATCCGGACGAAGGTAGAGGCACTGCCCGAACGGCAGCGCCTTGCCGTCGTTATGCACAAGTATCAGCAGATGGATTACAAACAGATTTCCGAAGTGCTGAAGTTAAGCGAATCGGCAACGAAGTCGTTGCTGTTTCGCGCGTATGAAACTTTGCGGGAGCAGTTGCGAGAATTCATATAGCCGTAGAAGCAATTTTACTGACGGGTTGAAGCGTTTGAGGCGAAGAACAAGGGGATGGGTTATGAAGTGCGAAGAAATTCGAGAGTTGATGCCGGATCTGGCGGCCGAACTGAGTGAGGCCACGCCAGAGATGACCGCGCATCTCGAATCGTGTGCGGGATGCGCGGGCAAGCTGAAGGAATTCCAGCAAACTATGTCCTTGCTGGATGAGTGGAAAGCGCCGGAGCCTTCGCCGTATTTTGACGTTCGGCTGCAAGCCCGCTTGCGCGAGGAAATGACCAAACCGCAACTGGGCTGGTTTGCCTGGCTGCGCCGTCCGGCGCTGGCTGCCGCTCTTACCGTGCTGATGGCGGTCGGTGTTGGGTTGGTCATGCGTAACGATGGCGGCCGGCACGGCAACAATGTGGTCGCGCAGAATGAAGGCCCGGTAGCCGTCGGTCCTGGAACAGCCGTGGGTGACTTGCAATCTCTGGAGAACAATCACGATCTGTACTCCGATTTCGACTTGCTCGACGACGTGCAGGTCCAGCAGGACGTAGTGGAGAATCCGTAGCCGGGTGGAAGCGCGGGCGGCAGGCGGCGCGCAGTATGGTAGAAGGCAGTGATTTTAGTGGGGCAGCGGGTATTGAGACCGAAAATGGGCCGGGGAAAATTCATGTCCGATTGGGCGGCTGCTGCGGCGATCGCGGCGGTGAGCCTTGTTTTGTCTTCGACCCCGTGCCTTGCCCAGCACAATAATTCTCATCCTGCACCCAGTCACCCGATGGCGGGCGCCCGGCCGCAGAATCAGGCTCCTCGCCCCAACTCCCACGCCGGCGACTGGCTGCGCCAGCACCAGAATATGTCTCCCGCGGAGCGGCAGCGGGCGCTCGAGAACGATCCCGGATTCAAGCGTCTCTCCCCTGAAAGGCAGCAGCAACTGCGGCAGAGGTTGAACGAATTCTCCAGCCGCACTCCCGAGCAGCAGCGCCGCATGATCGAGAACATGGACCGCTGGGCGCACCTGACGCCGCAGCAGAAAGATCAAATGCGGCAGATTCATGGCCAGTTGCAGCAGTTGTCTCCCGAGCGCAGGGCGATGGTTACCACAGCTGCCCGGCACTTGAGTGCCATGTCTCCCGCACAGCGTGAACAGGTCCTGAACTCCGAGCGTTTCAGAAAGGTGTTCTCACCCCAGGAACGCGAGATCATGCGTGGAGCTTCCAATCTTCCCCTGGCGCCACCGGAAAACCGGCCACCGGAATGATCGCTTGAATGCGGAGCGGGAATGTGGAAATGCGCGGCTTCCCGTTAATTCCGCATTTTGATTTCTTACCTCCGCGTGCGCCGGGCTCAATCCTTCGCTAATTAATCGGCTGAAAAAGCATTAGAATTTCTCCATGGCAAACCTTACCTTGGTTTATGGCATGAGGCTGCTGCCTTCTGAAGATGTCGTGTCTGTGGGCGAGGCGCCGGTCAAGCTCAGCAATGGGCGTGAGGCGCGCGTGACCATGCATGTGCTCGAAGGCAGCAAGGAAGAGATTGAAAAGCAACTGCGCACCAGCCTGGAGGCATTTTTCGATCTTTATCCGGAAATTTAGGGCTGGCTCGACTACCCAGAATGCGAGAGTCTTACTACAACTTACGGGCGCGGATGATGGCCGGCGGATGGTGGCCTGAAGGCTGGGTTGCGCGCGGAGCCTGCTACTCGCTGGGGCTGGCCGTCGGGCTGCTCGCGCTCGAACTGATTTTCCGCATGTTTGCGCCGCAGGTGAGTGCGGGCCTTTCCGGCTGGGTCAAATTTCTTTTCTTCGACGCGTGCGTTCTGTTTTCCATTGTCGCCTTCCGCTGGCTGCGGCGGAAACTTCTGTGGCGGCTGCGCAACCGGCTCATCGTGACGTACGTGTTCATCGGAGTCATCCCGGCGGTCCTGCTGGTCGCGATGACTTTCATCACCCTGTACATCCTCGCCGGCCAGTTCGCTATCTTCATTGTCACGTCGGAAAAGAACGCGCAATTCCGCCGGATGGAGGCGATCAACACTACCGTCGGAAGCGAATTGGCGGGCCGATTGGAGCGGGGCGAAAGTCCCAAAGTCGAATCGCTGGCCGGTATGAAAAAGCGCGACACTTCCTGGCACCGTCGCCGTATTTGCGCCTGGTATGGCGACAAATTTCTGCCCCTGAGTGATGAAACTTCGGCGCCATTTACTCTGCCCTCCTTTGCCAAGGCGGGATTCGGCGAGATCGTCCGCGACCAGGATGGCCTGCATCTTCGTGTCGTCACCATGATGCCGGCAGGGTCAGAGACGCTCACTCTGATTACCAGCGAACCCTTCGACAAAGACCTGCTGGGGCGAGTGGCGGCCGATATCGGCGAGATTACCCTTTCGGACTCAACCGGCAACGCAAATTCCGGTCCCATGACGCCACAGAATTCTTCGGGTAGCAACAACGATTCGGCGAGGAAAAAAAACCGGATTTCCATCAATCAAGGCCAGGGCGCAAACGTGGCTTTCCAGCGCTCCTTCACGGTTGGCACGGTCCCGCCTTCGGCGGGAGGTATGGATAGGGAAGTCACCTTTTTCGCGCCCCTTTCAGTGCTGGATTGGCGAACCGGCGAGCGCGAGCGCGTCGGCGCCCTCATGCAGGTGCAGACCCGGCCTTCAGTCCTCTACGGTCATCTTTTTGCCGCGTTAGGGGAGTTTGTCAGCGGTCTCGAATACATTCTGATCGCGATTCTCATTTTCTTCGGAATCATTGTCTTGCTTGCTCTGATCACCGGCACCCGCATGACTCGTACCGTCACCGCGGCGGTGGCGCAGCTTTACGACGCCACGCGGCACATCGACCGCGGCGATTTCAGCCACAGAATTCCCGTGAAGTCGAACGATCAGCTGGCGCAGCTTGCGCTGGGCTTCAATTCCATGACCCGCTCCATCGAAAAGCTGATTCTCGAGCAGAAAGAAAAACAGCGCCTGGAAGGAGAACTGGCTATTGCTCAGGAGGTGCAGGCGCAATTATTTCCGCGCGAGATTTCGCAGCTGGAATCGCTCGAAGTGCATGGCTTCTGCCGGCCCGCGCGCACGGTCAGCGGCGACTACTATGATTTTCTCCGCGCCAGTTCGCACAAGCTGATTCTCGCCGTCGGGGACATCAGCGGGAAGGGAATTTCAGCGGCGCTGCTGATGGCAACCATCCATTCTGCGGTCCGCGCCTACAGCATCGAAAGCCTGCCGCAACTGCGTGAGCCGGTGGGAGCGGGCGGCGGGAGGACCATGGAAAGCTGGCCGGAAGGGATCGAGCTTTCTCCGGGAGCGCTGCTGGCCCTGCTCAACCATCAGCTTTACGAAAGCACCCCGCCGGAAAAATACGCCACCCTGTTTTTGGGTATCTACGATGCGCACTCAAATCGCCTGACCTACAGCAACGGTGGTCACCTTGCGCCCATTCTGATCAGAGAAGACGGTTCCATACGCAGACTTGAGGCGGGAGGAACGGTGGTTGGCCTGCTCGACAACATGAGCTATGACGAAGGCTCAGTTGAAATGTATCCCGGCGAGATTTTTGTCGCGTATAGCGACGGCGTTACCGAGCCCGAAAACGAGTATGGAGAATTCGGCGAAGAGCGGCTAATCGATCTGGTCAGCGCGAACCGCCACTTGCCGCTGGTTCAGATCAGCCAGGCGGTAACGGCCGCGGTCGACGATTGGATCGGCGACAAAGAGCAGCCCGATGACATCACGCTCGTACTGGCCCGGGCAAGATAGCACTCAGTGATGGCGCCCCGTTTGGCTTGAATCGTCGGTAAATCAGTTGCTCAGTCGCCGGATCAGCCAATGGAGATCTCCTGCTTGCCTTCCGCAAAACCTTGCCACTTCTCATCGTTCTACTTTCTCGGCACCTGCGTCACGCCCGAAGTCACGGTGAAGGTTTGGAGCATCCCTCCCAGCACCAGGGGGCCAATGGGCGTCGTGAGCAGGCCCCGCGCGTCCGACCGGGCGAAGGGAGTGGTTTCGCTCACCGTCTCCCATTTGTGGCCATGAAGGTCGTAATCGAAAGTCATCTCCAGAATCGGGGAGGGCTGGCCGTCGTATGGAACGCCGGCGAAATTGTGCGGCGTGGCCGTACCCCCGGAAAAATAGACACGGTGATCGCGGTTCGCTGCGCCGGCCGCGATTCCAAAGCGCGCTGTGCCCGGATGGGCAGGCAGCTTGCTCCATTCAATTTTGTTGAGGTCCTTCTTGTCGATCTTTCCCAGCCAGCATTCATCGGAGGCGACATAGCGCGGGCCGCCCTGCGGCCCCGGTTTTGCGCCGTCGACGATCACGATATTTTCGTCGGCAATGCCGCCGGCAAGGCCAAACGCTGGCGTTCCGGGAAAAGGCGTGGCCTGTGTCCACGCGTCTTTATCGACATCGTAAACCTGCACGTTATTCACGGGCCCATTGGTGGAGCGCCCGCCGATCAGATAAATAAAGTGATCGTGCGTTACGCCGGCCACGGCGCTGTCGACCGGTACGGGAATGTCTTTTCCCCGCGACCAGCGCCGGTTTCCCGGCTCGTAAACGTTCACGTCGGGAACGGTGAGTTCGTTGTTCTGCGCGTCCACCACGTAGCCGCCCATCAGCACGGCCAATCCCTTCGCTCCCGCCGCGGATGCCCCCAACCGCCCCGCGACACCGGGAACGGTGTGCCCCTCGCGCCACTTGGGGTGCGCGAGATCGAGCGTGAAAACGCGGTTGGTCACGTCGTCCCAGGTTTTCCGCGGGCCAATGCCCATAAACGTAAAGATCTCGAGCCCGCCGTGAATTTCGGCGACGGCGTTGTTCGCCACCGCGACTGGCATGGAAGGTACTTGCTTTTGCTCGTCCGAACCGCGCGCCGCCGCGCAGAGCAGCAACGCCACGAGAAACGGGAATTTTTTCATGGCTCAGATCTTACCGCAGAGGAGACGGGAAGGTTGTTCAGCCCGCGTCTCTTAAAAAGCGCGTACGGATTATCGGAAGAATCCTAGAACCAGGTCTGGCGGCGATACTCGCGATAAGCATCACCAAAAGCGTCTTCCAGCACTTTCGCCTCGCTATGCGCGCGCACCATCTGGATTACCGTGATCGCCGCCACGAAAATCCAGCTTTCGGGGTGGTTCCAAACCAGGGCAAAGCCAACCAGCGCGACCGTGCCGAAGACGTAGATGGGATTACGAATTTTGGAATAGATGCCGGTGGTCACCAGGTACCGCGCCTGTGCCGTCACCGAAAACGATCTGCCAAGATGATAGCGTGCCGTTGCGATGCCGGCGGTGCCCACGATGAAGAGCACAGTTCCGGCGATCCGCTCAATGTTCCACGGGCCAGTGCGGAAAAACATGATCCAGAGCACGATGGCGACGACTGCGACCTGGAGAGCCGCAAAGATCTGGAATGAACCGTTACTCATGGCGACTATTCAATCATGTGCTGCCGCACAGCATGGATGAAGTCCGTGTAGGCTGGCTGCTCTCCGGCGGCGCGCATCGCGCTGGCAATCTGGCCGCGATGATAGGCCGAGTGAAACAGGACGTGGGAGAGAATGTCTAGCACGCTGTCGTTCCACAGTTCGCCTTTCGTATTTTTGTAGCTGATCCGCCGATCGAGCGACTGGAGAGACATTTCGCCGAGAAATTCGCGCCAAAGCGTCTCCATGGAGGCAAGTTGCGCCGCGCATTCTGCGGCGGAAAAATCCGGCCACACAGCGTAGCTTTGCGGCTGCTGCCGAATGCGCTCCAGCCAAAGGCGCTCCGCCGAAAGAATATGGGCAAAAAGTTGACAATAACGGGGAGTGTCGGCCGGCGGGAGCGCCTGCAAGACTTGGCGGTTCGCCCAGGAATTGTAGGCAAATTGGCGGTGGAAATAAGGCAGCGGTTCCATCAGGCTAATCTAACGGTCCGTGAAGCGCCGAACAAGCATTAACCATGCATTCACATTTCTCGCGTAGACTCCCTTGCAGCTTTGCTGGTGAGATACTAAGAAACGGCGGCGAGAGCCGGCCGTTGGGCCCGATATGGTTCGAAAATCTGTAGCTCCACGCGCAGCGACGGAAAACCCGGCGTCGCTGGCCATTGTTGAAACCGCAGTTCGGGAGACCGCCGAGCAGCCGCTAAAAGCCGCGAAAAAGGGAGCAGGTTCGCCTGACCAGCTCTCGCAGACCGCGCTCAAGGCCTTCCTGATCGCCCGCGACGCGGCCTACAACGTGCGCGACATGATCACGCATTCCTCGCGCATGGCATTCCTGGCTATCAAGGAGTGCGAGCAGGAACTGGATGTCATTGAGCGCTACGTCGACGAGCGCACCCCCGCCGCCATCACACGCGTGAATGAAACCCGCGCCCGCCAGTTGCTGACCGGCCTGAAGTCGACGACCAATCTGGAACGCATCGGCGACCTTATGATGAGCGTCGCGTTACGCGTGCAGGCGCGCCCAAGCAAAGTTCCTGCTGCCGATGCCAAGCAACTGGTGGAAATGTCGTCGCTGGTCCGGGAAATGCTCGACCTGGTTTACCGCGGGTTCGTAAACCTTGACCTGGAGTGCGCGCGCAAAGTGCTCCAGATGGATAAAGACGTCGACCGCATTTGCCACGGCATGTTTCAGAAGCATTTGACTGAGCACCTCTCTGACGGCCCTTCCGGCTTCGATGTACTCCTCATGGCGCAGGCGCTGGAGCGTGCCGGCGACCACTGCACTAATTTGGCGGAGGATCTCTACAGCCTGATTGAAGGCCGCAGCCTCCGGCACGCTCCGAAAAAGAGAGCGGCGACGTAGAAGCAGTTCTCCGTTTCCCGTTCCCAGTTGAAGATCACCTTGTCGCGCCCGAAAGCCGTATCCGCTCCGCAATCGGTTCCTGGCTCTCAGTTCTTGGCCGCTCCCCTCGAAACCCAGGAACTGGAGAACTGGCGCCTGCTTTTTAATGATTCCTTAACATCAAAGCAACATTGCCGCAATATTTTCAATTTACAGTCCAAAAGACTTGTGACGGCCTTCCCGCGCCCACAGCCAATTTCCAATGAACGTTTCGACCACCAGTTTCGAACCGCAAAGCACTGCGGCCGTTCCCGGCTCACCGCGCTTTCTGATTTTCGTGGTCGAAGACGATGAGGACATTGCTCGCCTCATTTCGCACAATCTCCAGACTGCGGGTTTCGACGTCCAGAGCTTCGTCAGCGGACGCTCGGTCGTTTCGGAAGCGCTGCGCGAAATGCCTTCGCTGTTTCTGCTCGATATCATGCTGCCGGGCACGGACGGGTTCGATCTCTGCCGCCAGATTCGCCAGACCACATCCCTTTCTTCCACCCCCATTATCTTTCTCACGGCAAAAACCAGTGAGGCCGACCGCGTGAAGGGGCTGGAATTGGGTGGCGACGATTACATCACCAAGCCCTTCAGCCCCCGCGAACTCGTGGCCCGGGTGCGCAGCGTACTCCGTGGCTTGCGCCAGACCCCGATTACTCCTGAAGTGCTGCGCCTGGGCGATCTGGAAATCGATGCCTCTTCCATGACGGTACATGTGCAGGGCAAGCCGATTCTCACCACCGTGCGCGAGTTCCGCCTGCTGGAGTATCTGGCCACGCATGTCGGGCGTGTGCTCACCCGCGACCAGTTGCTCGATGCGGTATGGAAGGAAACTCCTTTTGTGACCCCACGCTCCATCGACGTGTACGTGCGCCGCCTGCGCGAAAAAATTGAAATCGATCCCCGCCATCCGCGCTATCTGAAGACCCTTCGCGGAATCGGCTACCGCTTCGAACCTCCCCGATAGGCTTCGCTCCCCGCTTACCATCGACCTGACGGCCCGTCTGTAGTATGTTGTTCAGCGGGACGACACCCTTGCGTCGGTCCCGCGCACGTCTGATTTTTTCTTCTCAACCCAACAAAGAGGCCAACTTTGAATCGCATCCTTGCTCTGATCATCCTTTCCTTCGCTTTCTCATTTCCTGCCGCCGCACAAAAGGCCGCCCTCAACTCGACTCCGGAAGCGTCCGGGCAAGCTGCCGACCAGGCGCCCAAGCTCGATCACTTCGATCCCCAGGCGGCCGATCACAGCCTGAATGCGTGCGACGACTTCTACAAGTACTCGTGCAGCAAATGGCTGACGGCGAATCCCATTCCCTCCGATCAGGTTTACTGGAGCACGGGCAGCAACCTGGAATTGTGGAACGAAACCGTGCTGCGCGAAACCATGGAAGCGAGCAGCAAGAACGACCCCGGCCGCAGCGCGGTGCAACAAAAAATAGGCGATTACTGGACCGCCTGCATGGACGTGAGCGGCATTGAGGCCGCCGGGCTCAAGCCGCTCAACCCCGAACTGGGCCGCATCGCTGCGATCAAATCGAAAAAAGAGATCACGGCCGAAATTGCGCATCTGCATCATCTTTTTCCGGGAGTGTGGGAGCAGGGCGACAACCAGACCAATGCTCCGCTTTTTGGTTTCACCGGCCAGCAGGACTACGACAACGCCTCGCTGGTCGTGGCGCAACTCGATCAGGGCGGGCTCAGCCTGCCCAACCGCGATTACTACATCAACTCCGATGAAAAGTCGGCCGATACGCTCAAGCAGTATCGCTCTCACCTGCAAAAAATGTTTGCCCTGGTCGGCGAATCGGACGCGCAGGCCGCAAGCGACGCCGGGATCGTGATTGAGATTGAAACCACTCTGGCCAAGGCGCAGATGGACAACATCAAGCGGCGCGATCCCAAGAACGTGAACAATCGCATGAGCCTGGCGCAGATTCGTGAACTCGCGCCCGCGATCGACTGGGATGCATACCTGAAAGCCGTGAAGGCGCCTTCCAGCGATCATTACATCGTGACTTCGCCGGACTTTTTCCGCGCGGAAAGCAAATTATTGGCCGAGCATCCGCTCGAACACTGGAAGACATACCTGCGCTGGCATCTGATCCACCATTCCGCGCCCTTCCTGAACCAGGCGATGGTCGATGAAAACTTCAATTTTTTCTATCACACGCTGGCGGGGCAGGAGCAGAACGAGCCGCGCTGGCGTCGTTGCGTTCACAATGCCGACCGCGATTTGGGCGAGGCCCTGGGTCAGGCTTACGTCGACCGCGCATTTCCTCCTTCGAGCAAAGCCCGCACCGTGGAAATGGTCCACGCCATTCAGAACGCCATGCACAGCGACATCGAGTCTTTAAGCTGGATGACGCCGGCGACCAAAGAACAGGCAATCATCAAGCTGAAGGGAATTGAAGACAAGATCGGCTATCCCTCGCACTGGCGCGATTATTCCAGCGTGGCCATCACCCGCGAGAGCTATCTGGGCAACGTGGCTGCCGCATCGGGCTTCGAGTTCGAGCGCTGGGTGCAGAAGATCGGCAAGCCCGTGGATCGAAGCGAGTGGACCATGACTCCGGCCACGATCAACGCGTATTACGACCCGCAGCTCAACACCATCAATTTTCCCGCAGGAATTTTGCAGCCGCCATTTTTCGAAAAGGACATGGACGACGCGGTGAACCAGGGGGCCATCGGCATGATCATTGGCCACGAACTGACGCATGGCTTCGACGATCAGGGCCGCAAGTTCGACGCCCACGGTAATTTGCGCGACTGGTGGACCGCCGAAGACGCCAAGGAATATGACCAGCGCGACAAGTGCATTGTCGATGAGTACACCCAGGACGTGCCTGAAGCCGGCCCCGGCGTAAAGCAGAACGGCCTGTTGACCGCCGGCGAAGACACGGCTGACAATGGCGGCCTGCACCTTGCCTTTACCGCGCTCGAGGCGGAACTCAAGAAAGAAGGTAAATCGCTCGACGACAAAGGCCCCGACGGATGGACCTACCGCCAGCGGTTCTTCCTTTCGTATGCGTATTCCTGGTGCGCCAATGTGAGGCCGGAAATCGCTCGCATGGCCGTCACCACAAACCCGCATTCGCTGCCTGTGTTTCGCGTAAATAATGTCGTTTCGAACATGCCGGAGTTCGGCCCAGCCTTCGCTTGCAAAGCCGGTCAGAAGATGGTGCGGGCCAACGCCTGCCGGGTGTGGTGAACAGTTAACCTGATTTCACGGCAGTCGAGGTGGCAGGGCACTCCGCGCCTGCCACGCTATTGCTTTTGCCTGCGCGATTGGCTACAGTGGCGTTTCCCCAGTTCTTACCGTGATCTCGACGGTTTGACCCCAGGAGTAGCGATGAGCCGAGTGTGGTTCAATTTTTTTCTGCTTATCACAGCCGGAGTTTTACTTCTGAGTTCCAGTTGCGGTTTCAACCAGCACCTCACGTCCATTCAGATCCAGCCCACCGGCGGCGCGACATTCGGCGCAGTCGATCCGGGTCTGTATGTTGACTTCAAGGCTTACGGAACCTACGACCATCCGCCCCAAACCAAAGACATCACCGCGCTGGTGACTTGGGAATCGGATACGCCCCAAGTGGCCAGCGTGACCAGCGGTGGCGTGGTCAGCCCAAACACCAATTGCGGCACTTCTAACGTCTTTGCCACTTTTTACGACAGCCCCAACCAGGTGGTCAGCAACTCGGCGTTGATCACAGTCGACGGTCCTTCCAGCCAGGGTTGTCCGCAGAGCAACGCCCTCAGCACATTGTCGGTGACCATTACAGGAGGTACGGGCACGATCAGCAGTTCGCCCGCGGGCATTACTTGCGGAAGCGTATGTGCCGCCGGATTTACGACTGGATCGACCGTGACGTTGACGGCGGCGCCGCTCAGCCCATCCACTGCCGTCACTTGGGGCAACTGCGATTCTGCCCAGGGGACCGTATGTACGGTTTTTCTGGAGGCGAATCGCACGGTCACGGCCACGTTTAATTAATCGGGCTTACGCATCGGAATTGCGCTAAACCGTGTCGCCGCCCAGCAGCTTTCCCAGTGTTGGCTTGTGCTTTTCCGGCTTATTTTTCTTGTCTGGAACGACCTTTTTCGCCGGCGGCGCGCCTACCCGCTCGCGCGCCAGTTCTTTCACCGCTTTTACCGCCTGAAACGGCTTCCGCTTCTTTCTGCGAGTCATGCCCGGCTCCGGCGCGTCCTCTTCTGAATCATGGCGTTATCTTGCCATAGCTTTGGCAGGTGAAAAACTGTAATAATTGTCCTGGCAGTCGAAGGTACGGCAGTGCGGGTGGATATGTGCCCGGCGCTGCCCTGTTGTGCCGCAGAGACTGCCGGAGAATAAAGACAGCCCACCCCATGGAAGAACGCGATTTTTTTGACGAACGCACGGAAAAGAAACCCGCAACCCTGAACTGTCCCCACTGCCAACAGGCCGGCGAGTACGAGGTGACCTGGCTGGTGCGTACCAAGAAGCGCCAGCTTGGTGGCCGCGCCGATGATCGCGACCGCGCCCGTTTCGCCAAAGCCCGCTCCTACATGTTGCGCAAAGACGATCTCATGGCGTGCAAGAACCTGCGCTGCCGCAAGCGCTTTGAGATTTCCGGCGTGCAGTCGGTAGTGTTCACGGAATAGCAGTCAGCATTAAGCCAGGGAGTGGCGTATCGACTTTCGCCAGGTAGTCGATTCCAGGCCTTGCGAAATCCATCCTCAACACCCTGAACGCTGGCCGCTGGATGCCCAGGTCCTGAACGCCGAATGCCGATTCCTGCGCGCCTGATTTATACTCTTCTGTTTGCCGCAAGGAGCTTTCATTGAAGATTTTGGTCTGCATGAAGCAGGTGCCGCAGAAGGATGCGCCGCTCAAATTAAACGAAGCGGGTACCTGGATTCGCGAAGACGTGTCTTACGAAGTGAACGAACCTGACGCCTACGCGCTGGAAGAAGCATTGCGCCAGAAAGAAAAGCACACCGGGGAAGTGGTCGTCATTACCTCCGGTCCGGCGCGGGCGCAGCAGGTGTTGCGCGAGGCGCTGGCCAAAGGCGCCGACCGCGCGATTCATCTGGAAGACAACGCCTTCGTCGGACTCGACGCTTTCAACACCGCCAAGGCCTTCGCCACCGCCATCCATGACGAAAAATTCGATTTGATTTTCACCGGCTTGCAATCCGACGATTACGGCTACGCGCAAACCGGCGTCATCCTTGCCGAGTTGCTGGGCTGGCCGCACGCCACCATCATCATGCAGATCGAGAAAAACGACGCCGGCATCCGCGTAAAGCGGGAGCTCGAAGCGGGATACTTTCAGTTCG
This sequence comes from Binatia bacterium, assembly GCA_035538435.1. Classification (GTDB taxonomy): domain Bacteria; phylum Acidobacteriota; class Terriglobia; order Terriglobales; family Acidobacteriaceae; genus Sulfotelmatobacter. The sequence goes on along the minus strand of DATLKM010000233.1, from coordinate 19,498 downwards.
TCGATATGCCCCTGCCCTCAGTGCTGACGATTCAGTCCGGAATCAACAAATTGCGCTACGCCACGCTCATCGGCATTAAACAGGCAAAGAACAAGCCGATAAGAAAAGTAACGCTAGCCGAGGTGCAGTCGGCTATCGGCCCGAATCTGCAAAAGATCGAGCGCCTGTACATCCCGCAGAAAACGAAAAAGACCGAGCACATTGAGGGCGCGCCGGGGGAGATCGCCAAGAAGATCGTCGATAAACTGAGGAATGAATTGCGCGTGCTGTAACCCCGGCCCGTCGCCGGTATCGGATATTTGCCGTTGTTTATTACCTTTCGCCAGGAGCTAGCAGCTAGAAACTCATTCTTATGTCCGACACCATCCTTGTAGTCGTGGAACAACGCGAAGGCAAGCTGAATCGCGTCTCCTGGGAAACCATCGCCGCCGGCCAGGCCATTTCAGCCGCCACCGGCTGGCCGCTTGAGGCTGCGGTTGTGGGCGCGGGCCCGGCTGCCATCGCCGCCGAAGTCGCGGCCAAAAAGCTGGCCAAAGTTTACGCCGTCGATTCGCCCAAGCTGGAACCTTACACTCCTGACGCGTTCGCAGCCGGTTTGAAGCAGTTGCTTACGAGCAGGCAGGCAAAATTGGTGCTGATGCCGCATACCTATCAGGTGCGCGACTTCGTTCCCAAACTCGCCACCGCCATGGGACGAACTGTGATCAGCGACTGCATCGTATTCAAGCACGAAAATGGCAAGCTGGTTTTTACCCGCCAGATGTTTCAGGGCAAGCTCGCCGCCGATGTTACCTTTGCCGGCGATGCTCCCTGGTTCGCCACTTTTCAAAACGGCGCGTTCCGCGGCGATCAGGCCGAAAACGGCGCTGGCGCCGCGCCGGTTGAAACCGTAAATGTTGAGATCGCCGACGGCGTGATTCGCACCAAACCGCACGAGGTGTTCAAAGAGGCCAAACAGGCCGTCGATCTCACGCAGGCGGAAATCATCGTTTCCGTGGGACGCGGGATCAAAGAACAGAAAAACATCGAAATGGCCAAGCAGTTGGCCGAGGCGCTGGGCGGCGATCTGGCGGCGTCGCGTCCCATCTGCGACTCGGGATGGCTGCCCATGGACCGCCAAATCGGTTCTTCCGGCCAGACCGTTGCGCCCAAGCTGTATCTTGCGCTCGGCATCAGCGGCGCCATTCAGCACATTGTGGGCATGAAAGGTTCGCGCACCATCATTGCGGTCAACAAAGACTCTGAAGCGCCGATCTTCGAAATTGCCGATTACGCCGTGGTGGGCAATCTGTTCGACATCGTGCCGCCGTTGATTGAAGAAGTGAAGAAGGCGAAGGCGGGCAGTTAAGAATTGACCATTATATTGACTATAGATAAAATAATGGTCATGAAGAGCGTCCCCATTTCGGAGTTTAAGGCGAAATGCCTCGGCCTGATCGAACAGGTCGATAAGACGCGGCAGCCGTTGCAGATTACGCGGCACGGGCGTCCCGTCGCCGAGCTCATCCCGGTTGGCCCGGCCCACAAGCGTGACTTCGTGGGGGATATGGTGGGGACGGGGAAAATTAAGGGCGATATCTTGTCCCCCGTGATCGACCTTAACGAGTTCGAGGCTTATCGCGATTGAATCTGCTCCTGGATACCCACATCTGGCTGTGGAGCAAACTGGAGCCCAGGCGGCTCGGACGACTGACCGTGGCTGAATTGTCGGCTGCGGGTAACGAGCTTTGGCTTTCGCCGGTAAGCGTTTGGGAAGCTCTGACTCTAATGCAGAAGAAGCGGGTGCAGGTTGACAGGCCGGTGGAGTGGATAGCGCGGGCCGTCGAAAAAGCAAGAGAAGCGCCACTGACCCACGAGATCGTGCGTACGAGCTTCACCCTGAACCTGCCCCACTCCGATCCAGCGGACCGCTTCCTGGCTGCAACCGCCAAGGTTTTGAAACTGACTTTAGTGACTGCCGACAAGAATCTGCTCGGCCTTGGCGAAATAAGCACTCTTGCTAACCGTTAAAGCTCTATGAGCCTGATCTTCCGCAAACCCATCGAAGGTATCGAGCGCCCGCAAATGCCCGCCGATGTCGTCATCGTCGGCGGCGGGCCCGCTGGCATGGCCTGTGCGCTTCGGCTTTCGCAGTTGATCGATGCGCATAACGCAGCCCATCCCGATTCCCAGCTCAGCAAAGAAAACATCTACGTCCTCGAGAAAGCTCGCGAGATCGGCCAGCACTGCCTCTCCGGCGCCCTGCTCGATCCCCGTTCGATGCGCGAGTTGCTGCCCGGTTTTGAAAAAGAGGCGCCGCTCGATGCCGAGGTGAAGCAGGAAGCCGTCTATTTCTTCACGCGGGAAAGCAAGTTCAAAATCCCCCCCCCGCCGTTTCTGCGCGATCACGGTAATTACGTGATCTCGCTCAACAAGTTTGTGAAATGGCTCGGCGGCAAGGTGGAAGAAACGGGCATCACGATTTTCACCGGCTTCGCCGGGTCTGAATTGCTCTACGACGGCAATCGCGTATCTGGCGTCCGCACCGACGATAAAGGCGTGGACAAGGAAGGCCATCAAAAATCGAATTTCGAGCCGGGCTACGATCTTCGCGCCAAAGTGGTTATTCTCGCCGAAGGCCCGCGGGGATCGTTAACGAAACAGCTCGTATCGAAATTCGATCTCGCCAGAAACGCCAATCCGCAAACCTACGGCGTGGGAGTGAAAGAGCTCTGGGAAGTTCCTCCCGGCCGCATCGCTCCTGGCGAAGTCATCTATACCATGGGCTGGCCGCTCACGACGAAAGAATATGGCGGCGCGTGGATTTATGGCTCCAAAGATAACGTAGTCTCGCTCGGCTTCGTGACCGGCCTGGATTATTCCGACCCGCGGCTCGATCCCCAGCACGTCTTGCAGGATTTCAAGCAGCATCCTTTCGTCGCCCGGTTGCTGGCCGGCGGCAAGATGATTCGCTATGGCGCCAAGTCGATGCCCTACGGCGGCTGGTGGGCGATTCCGCCCGTGGCCGGAGATGGCTGGATGATTCTCGGCGACGCCGCCGGATTTCTAAACTCCGCCCGGCTCAAAGGAATTCACCTTGCCATCAAGAGCGGAATGTTGGCCGCAGAAACCGCATTCGAAGCGCTCAGGAAAGACGATTCTTCGGCTGCGGCGTTAGGGCAATACCAGAAAAATGTCGAGTCCAGCTGGATCAAAGATGAACTCTGGAAAGTCCGGAACATGCACCAGGGTTTCGAGCACGGACTCTACGCGGGCATGTTCCACACCGCGCTGCAATTTGTGACTGGCGGGCGCGGGCTGCACAACCGCTACACGGGAGCGGCCGGATATGAGCGCATGCGAAAGTTGGCGAATTTGGCCGCCGACGGCGGCGCGGAAGCCCACTTGCTCGGTCCGGCCAAAGGTGATGGCAAGATCACCTTCGACAAACTGACCGACCTGTATCATTCAGGCACCAAGCATGAGGAAGATCAGCCCTCGCACCTTGTCATTCACGATACGAACATCTGCAACGCGCGTTGCGTAAAGGAATTCGGCAGCCCCTGCCAGAATTTCTGTCCCGCCAACGTCTATGAAATGGTGGACGACCCGAGCCAACCCAACGGCAAGCGCATCAGCCTGAATCCCTCCAATTGCGTGCACTGCAAGACCTGCGACATCGCCGACCCCTATCAGATCATCGACTGGGTTCCTCCCGAGGGCGGCGGCGGACCGAATTACGATGGGATGTAACGCAGTTGCGAAGAAGAATCAACGCAGGCCAATGACCAGCCGCGCCAGCAGCAGCACCGCCACTCCCACGGCGGCCCAGCAATTTGCGCGCACCGCGCGATAACTCGCCGCCCAGGGAAACAGGAGAAGATCGAACAGAGGCATCAGCTTTTCCGGCCAGAATAAGCCTGCGATGCCAAAGGCCAGGCACAACTGAACTACAATGCAAATCTCAAACGTCACGATAGCGCTCTTTAAGCTGGAATAATCTAATTTTCAAGGCAGTGGAGTGTTCTGGGGAGATCACAAAAGTACCTGAGAAATCACGGAAAAGCCAGCGAAAAATGGACGTTTGGCCCGTTACTTCCTGCGCCGGGCCCAGCTTCTTGGGCGAACCGAAAGCTGAGGGGGAACTGGCGACCGCCGTTTCTCAATCGCCAAAACTAATCCCAATCGCCCTCGCCGCACACACCAGTTCACCCCGTGGATCTACCGACTTTAAGTGTCCGATCGCATGAGCTACATCCACCGAAATAATCGACTCGTTGTGCAGTGCGACCATCATGCCGAACCCTCCCGCAGCGATCAGATCCACAGCCGCAACGCCAAAGCGTGTCGCCAGAATCCGGTCAAATGGCGAAGGCGAGCCTCCGCGCTGAATGTGCCCAAGCACGCTGACTCGCACTTCTTTCTTCGACCCATGTCCGATGGCGTTGCCAATTAAATTGCCCATCGACCCGGCGCGGCGGTTTTCCTTCAATTCCGGAGGCATTTTCACGCCTTCGGCCACCACGACAATCGTGAAATGCTTGCCTTTCTTTTCCCGTTCGGCGATGTGCCGGCAGATATGTTCGATGGTGCATGGTATCTCCGGAACCAAAATGACATGTGCGCCGCCGGCAATACCGGCTTCCAGAGCGATCCAGCCGCAATCGCGGCCCATCACCTCCACCACCATTACGCGATGGTGCGACTCCGCCGTGGTGTGAATCTTGTCGATGGCATCGGTAACGGTGTGCAGCGCGGTATCGAATCCAAACGTGACTTCAGTGGCCGACAAATCGTTGTCGATAGTCTTCGGCACGCCCACGATCTTCAGGCCCTTCTGAAACAACTCGTAGCCGATTTTCTGCGAACCATCGCCGCCGATCGTGATAATCGCGTCAATCCCTAGTTTTGCCGCATTGGCAATCACCTGCCCCGAGATGTCGCGCGAAACCTCTTTGCCGTGCTCCATAGTCCGGTAATGAAATGGATCGCCGCGATTCGTGGTGCCGAGAATCGTCCCGCCCCGCGGTAGGATTCCGCTGACTTCTTTCAGCGTAAGTTCGAACGATTTCTCGGGCCAGATCAGGCCGTCAAAGCCATCGGGGATGCCAATGACCTTCCATCCATACTTAATAATGGCGGCTTTGGTGGCGGCGCGAATCACGGCGTTCAGGCCGGGCGCATCACCGCCTCCGGTGGCGATACCAATGCAGCGAATGTCAGACATAGAAGTGGGCGAGTGGCTTTGCAGAACCTTATGCAAGCGCCACTGCCCTGATCATATGGTGAAGAAACCAGGGTGGAAACTTACGAGAGGCCGTGGACGTAGCGCACTTCTGTCACCGGTAGACATCGCCGCGGTCCCGCGCTGCTCGTAGCCAAGATATGCGCAAAAAATGAGGCCGCAACCGCATAAGGCAAGAGTGAGCGGCCCTGTCGATCTATATAATCATGTCAATCCGGACAGGCAAACACATGGCGACTCTGACGATCTCCCCGAAATTCCGGTTCTACCGCTCTGCCCGACCGCCGATCTGGCGGATGGGCAGAGCGATCGCGACAAAGACATCGGCACTTTTGGCCGGGCTCGCCATTTTGCTTCTGCCTGTCGTCTCTTGCGGAGGCTGTCCGCCCACGCCTGGGATCAGTTCGATCTCGCCGAATACCGCAACCGCCGGAGGGGCAGGGTTCGTTATGACCGTAAACGGCGATAGTTTTCGCAGCAATTCTGTGGTGGTCTGGAACGGCACTGCCCTGACGACAACGTTCGTCAGCGGCAATCAGCTTACCGCTGAGGTTTCGTCGTCGAACATCGCGACCGCCGACACCGCCGTGGTTTACGTATATACCCCTGCGAATTCGGGTCAAAACGTGGTTACGGGTACAAGCGTGACGGCGAACTCAAACCAGTGTAATGCCCCAGGCTCGAACTCGATTTCGTTTACAGTAAGCCCGTAGCTCTTGGCGGGAACTCAAACGCGCCACCCCAACACCGCGCCAGCGGCTTGGACTAAGAAGCCAAAGCCAGCCTCGTTCGTTTTTCGTAACATCTTTAGGATTTCCGAACGATACAGAGCGGGGATCAAACCGCTTTTGGCTACTGCGCAGTGATATTGAGAGTGGCCGTCAGGCCATTGGAGCCATACGTCACTGTAACAGCAGCGACGGTGCCCGACGTCGCGTTGCTGTCGACGGAACAGGTCTCCGGAGAAAAGCCGTCGTTCGTGCATGAAATTGTGGTAACCGTCGACGGCACCGTCCAGGTTGAGGCGGCGGTGAGATCGACGGTCTGTCCGTTTGAAGATCCCTGGGCAACAAAAGTCGCGCTCGTGCTGATCGGGATGTTTACATTAAGCGGTGTGCTCCCGCTCGAACAATTACTCGTGGCGCCAAAAGTGCCCTCACAAACCTGGAAGTTGGTAACGTTGGTGAGATCGATAGTCGCCGTCGTGGTACCGGTGATGGCGCCTGAGGCTGCGGTAATGGTCGCGGTTCCCGAAGCAACGCCCGTGAGCAACCCGCCGGTAGTGATGGTAGCTGTTGACGTGTCTGAACTCGACCAGCAAACGGTATTCCCGCTGCAACTCGTGCCGCCGGTCAAGGTCTGCGTGCTGCCGTCTTGAAAAGTTCCGGTCGCCGTCATCTGTTGCGTTGCGCCCTGATTAATACTCGGCGTCGGGGGATCGATCGTGATGGTCGTCAGCGTCGGATTCTGAAAAAACCCCGTACATCCCACCGCGATGCCAGCAATTAATAGCGCGGCAAGCGATCCCGCCAGGCGCAGTCTGTTTTTCTTCGACGACATGTTCAAGACACTCCGCGGGCGCAACGTTGCGGCCCGAACCGCTGTTCCATACCTGAGAATTCAATACCTAAGAATACGATTGTTTGCCCAACGCCGTTGTAAAAAATTGTAGCAGAGAAGTTCTGCGTCAAGTCCCGGATTGCACTTCCGTGCACAGGGCTGGAACCAGCGCGGCCAACCCGCAGATTGAGAACGTTCAAGCCCGATACGCTTGCAAAAAAATTGAGGGTGGGGAATTACCCCGTGACTTTCAGCAGGACCACGGTCGCGTCATCTTGAGGAAGAACTCCACACGTGAAAACTCGAACATCATCGAAAATAGTGACCGCGGAAGCTTCCGGCGCGGCGAGATGCCGCATGAGCCGGTCAATGCCGTACTCCTCCTGGCTGGCATTGAAAGCCTCTGTAATCCCATCGCTGTAGAAGGCGAGCCTGGCATCCGGCGAGAGGGTTATCGTGCACTCCGAATAGTCGCCGCTGCTCAAGCCCAACGGCAGCCCTCGTTCTGTGCCGAGAAGCCGTGTCATTTTTCCATCCACCAGCAGCGGGGGCAGGTGGCCGGCGTTGGCGAAGGTCACGCTGCGCGTGGCGGGGTCGAGCACCGCATAAACCAGGGTTACAAATTTTCCCGCGGGAAAATCCTGCACCAGCAGGCTGTTCAATTTCGTTAACACCTCGGCGGGAGTGCAGCAGGCCTCAGCCAGCGAACGCAGCATGCCGCGCGTGGCCGACATGAGCAGCGCTGCGGCGGTGCCTTTGCCGGAGACATCGGCCAGAACAATTCCCCAGCGGCCGTCGGGGAAGGGAATAAAGTCGTACCAGTCGCCGCCCACCGCCCGCGCCGGAATGCTGCTGCCCGAAAGGGCGAATCCGGGCACGTAGGGCGAACTTTTCGGCAGCAGCGCCTGCTGAATGGCGCGCGCTTCTTCGGTTTCGCGGACCATCGCTTCCCGTTGATTCTGCTCCGACTGAAAGCGGCGCGCATTGTGGATGGCCACGGCGAGGTGTTCACACAGCGCCTGTAATAGCGTCAACTGCTGCCGCGGAAACGCGTCCAGATCGGGATGCGATGCGGTGAACACTCCAACCAGCCGTTCTCCAACCAGAAGCGGAATCGCAACCTCGGAATGGACCGTGTGTTCGCAGGCAATGTAATACGGGTCTTTGCGAACGTCCGGGGCATAGCGCATTTGGCCGGTCGAGGCGACGTAACCCACCATCCCTTCTTTCCCGATCTTCAGGCGGAAGCCCTTGCTATGCAGCGTGCAGCCGAGAACGCCAGCCATCACCATTTCTTTGTTCGCTTCATCGTGAACGTAGATGCTGATCTCCACCAGGCCGAAGGAACGGGAAACTTCGTTGACGATGTTCTCGATAAGCTCGTCGAGATCGAGGATGGAAGCGATCCGCTGCACCGCTTTCTGGATTTTTTGCAGGCTTTCGACCTGCCAATCCAGCGGAGAGACTGGCGGCGCGATTTCTGCAAAGTTGGTGGAAACGGTCGCCATCGGCTTATTACGGCGAAACTGTACTTGGCTTTTGGATGCCGGCAGAGGAGCTAGGACTCGGAATTTTCCCCGGGCTTCGGTGCCGTTTGCTGGCGCCATCGCTTGATTTCTTCCATGCGGTCGCGAATCCGTTTTTCGATGCCTTCGCTAGTGGGGTGATAGTAAGTTCGGCCTTTCAGATTGTCGGGCAGGCACTGCATGGCGGCGACTTTGTTTTCCGCGTCGTGGGCATATTGATAACCCTTCCCATAACCCAATCCTTTCATCAGGCTGGTGGGCGCGTTGCGCAAATGCAGCGGAACAGGTTCCGCGGCGGTGCGTTCGATATCTTCCTGCACGGCCCCGTACGCCGAGTACAGCGCGTTCGATTTCGGCGCAAGGGAAAGATACACGACCGCCTGCGCCAGCGCGAGATTGCCCTCGGGCATGCCGATGAAATCCACGGCATCGCGCGCGGCCATACATAAAGCCAGCGCGTTGGGATCGGCAAGGCCAATGTCTTCCACCGCCATGCGCACCACGCGGCGCGCAACGTAGAGCGGATCTTCCCCGGCTTCGATCATCCGCCCCAGCCAGTAGAGGGCGGCGTCGGCGTCGCTGTTGCGCACCGACTTGTGCAGCGCCGAAATAAGGTTGTAATGTTCTTCGCCCGACTTGTCGTAGAGCAGGATGCGCTTTTGCAGCGCATCGCGGGCAATTTCTTCGGTGATTTCGTTCTCGCCTGCCGGTGAAGCCTCGGGTGCATCACTGCCCGCGCCGGGTGTCCCATTTCTCGCGTTCTTGGCGGGAAGTGGGAATATTGCCGTGGTTCCTTCATCCTTCTCGCGTTCTTGGCGAGAGGGCGGGGACTTTGCCAATCTGGCGGCCACTTCCAGCACGTTGTAGGCGCTGCGCGCATCGCCGCTGCTGTAGCTGGCGATGGTTCGCAGCACTTCATCGCTGGCGCGCAGATTGAGTTTGCCCAAGCCGCGCTCTTCATCGGTGAGGGCGCGCTTCAACAGAAGCACGATCTGTTCTTCGCTCAGCGGTTGCAGCACGTAAACGCGGCAGCGCGACAGCAAGGCGCCGTTGATTTCAAACGACGGATTCTCCGTGGTCGCGCCGATCAGGCGGATATTTCCTTTTTCCACGTGCGGCAGAAAAGCGTCCTGCTGCGCTTTGTTGAAGCGATGAATCTCGTCGATGAAAACGATGGTTCGCGTGCCGTATTGCCGCGCCCGTTCGGCATCAGCCATGACCTGCTTGATCTCTTTGATTCCGGCCAGCACCGCGGAAAACTCGATGAACTCGGCCTGCGTCATCTTCGCGATGATCTTGGCCAGCGTTGTCTTACCTGTGCCCGGAGGGCCCCAGAAGATCAGCGAGCCGGTATCGTCGCGCTCGATCTGTGTGCGCAGCGGCTTGCCGGGACCAATCAGGTGCTCCTGGCCGGCGTACTCATCGAGCGTACGCGGACGCATCCGGTCGGCCAGCGGGCGTGCGCCCTCGCTTCCGCTATCGACGGTCGGGATGGATTGAAAAAGTCCCATGGGTTCGCTCTTGGCTCTTAGCCTTTGGCTTTTAGCTCTTGGCACTTAGCTTTCCGCCCTTGGATTTTGCTTGAGCCAACAGCCAACAGCCAACAGCCAACAGCTAAGAGCCTCTTTGCCTCGCCGCCTCATACAATACGATGCTCGCCGCCACGCCCGCGTTCAGTGACTCGACTTGCGCCGAGTGCGGGATAGCAATCGCTTCGTCCATTTTGCCCATTAACTCCCGCGGCAGCCCGGCGCCCTCGTTGCCCAAAAAGATCGCCAGCGGGCCTTTTAAATCGGCCTGGTCTAGAGCAACGCCTTTGTGCGATGAAGTTGCCGCCGTGCGCACGCCGGCAATCCGCAACTGCTTAAGCGCCTGATCAAGCTTCGCCGCGGCCCGTTTCTGCTCATCACGAGCGTGCGCATGAACCACGGGTAGCCGAAACAACGACCCCGCCGAGGCACGAATCACTTTGGGATTGAACGGACTCACTGTTCCTTCTCCCAGCACGATTCCAGCGCAGCCAAAAGCCTCAGCCGAGCGAAGAATCGTGCCCAGGTTGCCTGGATCCTGCAATCCGGCCAGCGCCAGAATCGGCCCGACCTGCACGCGATCCAGAATGTCCTCCAGAGAGAACTCTTTCAGCCGCACCAGCGCCGCCACGCCCTGTGGCGATTCGCTGGGCACGGCGCTGTCGAAAAGATTGTCAGGCAAGACCAGAGTTTCAACATTCTTTCCCACCTGCTGTAATACGCGCTCGGCGCGGTCCTGAGACGATTCGCGGAAAAAAACCGCGCTGAACCGCAATCCGCTGCGGATGGCTTCTTCTACGATCCGCAAGCCTTCAATGGCACAATCGCCGGCCTCGGTGAGTTCCGCATGAGCGAAGGCCTGCCGCAGTTGCTTGAGCAGCGGATTGTGGCGGCCCTCAATGCGGCGAAGGCGTTCTGAAGTGTGGATCATGTTTTCTGCGCCTTTTTTCATGAATCTCGCGGTAACTCATGATACAAAAAACCGTGGTAGACTATGCCCCTCTCCCACGGAGTCTCGAACGGCTCCGAATCCCATTCCGTGAGGTGCCCCGTGATCTCAAGATCTGTGCGCCATGTGACGGTTGCCGCGCTGTTGTTAACGGCAATTGGGTTGTTCGCCCCACATCGGGGATACGCGCAAACGTTTTCGCTTTTTTACTCTTTCACCAGCCATCAGGCAGCGCCCTTTGGAGTGATTCGCGATGCCGCAGGAAGCCTCTACGGAACTACTGAATTCGGCGGCCTCAACGGCACAGGAACGATTTATACCCTCAGCCCAGACGGCAGGGAGACCGTGCTATACCAATTTGGGCCAAGTCCGGACGCTTCCAGTCCGGGCACGCTGATGCGCGGCTCCGATGGGAATTTATATGGCACCAGCGTTGGAGGCGGCGCTTTTGGCTACGGAACGATTTTCAGGTACGGCCCCGGCGGTGAACGCATACTCTACAGCTTCACGGGCGGGAGCGACGGAGGATCTCCATCGTCGTCTGGTGTGGTCCAAGATGCTGAAGGCAATCTTTATGGGACAACTACCGATGGCACAGGAACAGTGTTCAAGCTGAATAGCTCGGGAGAGCTGACAACTTTGCACACTTTCACCGGAGGTAGCGACGGCAACCTGCCCTGGTCCGGAGTCATCGTTGACGCGGCGGGCAATGTCTACGGAACCACCGAGTTTGGGGGCGCTTCTAACTCGGGGACGGTGTTCAAACTCAATCCCGCCGGCGTTGAGACCGTCCTGATTAACTTCAACGGCACAGACGGCTACCGGCCATACGGCCGACTCATACGGGATGCCGAAGGCAACTTCTTCAGCACTACCTGGGCAGGCGGAACATACGGCTGCGGGACCGTGTTCAAACTCAACAAATATGATGAGGAGTCGGTGATCTACAACTTCGGAACCGCCCCCGACGGATGTAACCCAATCTATGGTGTGGTTCGGGATTCGCTGGGAAATTTTTACGGAACCACCGCATGGGGAGGCAATATCGGCGGCGCTGGTTATGGGGTCGTCTTTATGCTGAAGGAGGATGGCACCGAGAGCGTTCTTTACAATTTCAGCGGCTTTCAAAACTACGGGGCTGGCCAAGCCAGCGGAAATTTGGTCGTCGATCCCGCGGGGAATTTGTACGGCAGCACTTTAGCCGGAGGGCAGAATTGCGGTTGCGGCACAATCTTCAAAGTCACGCCATGAGTGCGAAAGCCGGGGAATCTTGCCTTTGTCGCGAAACGCAAGGGTGAGCCAACCGCATCAGTCTTCATTATCGGGGCAACCTGGCTTGCGAAAGACCCATTGGATCGTGCCGTCGTTATGCAGTTCGACCGTGTCGATTTTTCCCCCGAGATTGCCGACCGGGTCGAAGGCGATGGTGAGGTCGGCCAGGCGAACGGCGTGCAGCGTTTCACGCGAGACCCAATTTTCCAGTTCCGGCGCGGGATTCCAGTGCGAGGTTTCGTCTTTGGCGCGAACGCTGCTCTGGGTGCAATATTCCGTCGGTATGACGGGCCGGGCCATGGCGCAGACTTTTTCGCCTTCGCCGCAGGGGAAGCAATCGTGAAGTTCGCCGGTAAAGGCCTGTACCGCTGGCGGTTTTAAGGTCGGATTCAGGCCCACGAACACAGTCCGCCAGTGCACGGCTCCGTTGCGTGCCTCCGCGAATACCGCTCCGGTAATGATGTCGCCACCCGGCTTGGCCGTGCGGTAGACGACATCCGGATTGGTCTGCAGCGCACGGTTCCAGTAGAGCGCGATCGAGCGGGCCCAAATCCCCGAAATATCCATAATTTCATCGTCCGGATTTTTGTCCGGATTTCCCATTTCGCGGACGGCCCGCGCGGCCAGCGGAGCGTTGTACCACCCGGGGAACGGGTCATTGGAGCCGCGGATGTAGCCGATCGAACCCATCTGCGCAAACACGATTCGATGCCGGTACACGCGAATCTTGCAGAAGGAATCGTCCGGCGGCTTATCGTTGAACGTGATCCTGCTGTCGGCAGCTATGGCCATCCTGTCCTTGGCAAAGTCGAGTATCACGATGGTGCCGTGTCCGGCCTGCGCGGCCGCCGACAAGCCGGTTGCCAGCACGACGAATAGCAGACAGGTTTTGAGCATGAGTTTCACCGGGGTGATGGTACCATCGCGGGAATTTGTTTAATGCACAGGAGCTCTCCGAGGGGACTTTCGGTTCCCGGGTTGACGATGCAACCGAATCGGGGTACGGTTCCGCAACTGCGGTACGGCCCTGGCGGTGGGTTCTGCCCGCATCCGGCTTCTATCCGCGCGAGATCCCTCGCCCGCTGATGAAAACGCGGGGCTTCGGGATGACGCATCGAGGGTCCGTTGCTCGACGGAAGGGCAAACTAGCAAGACCACCACGCCGCGGCGCTGCCGTTGGGTTTCCCGCGCATTTGCCGTATTATGATTACTTTCACGGCAAAATCCCTGAACCCATGCAGTTAAAAGGAGCGCTGTGCGCGCCGAAATCGTAAAAATCAGCAGTGAGGTTCCCGAAATTTCGCTGGTCAAATACGCCGCCGATCAGATTCGCGCCGGCGAAGTGCTGGGCATGCCGACCGACACTTTTTACGGTCTGGCGGCCGACCCCTTCAATCTGCGCGCCGTCGACCGCGTCTACGAAATCAAAACCCGCTCGCGCCACAAGCCGCTTTCGCTGCTGATTGAAAGCGTTGACCAGGCCGAGGAAATGGCCAAGTCGCTGCCGGAAGAATTCTATGCTTTGGCGCGCAAGTACTGGCCCGGGCCGTTGACCATCATCGTGAGGGCGGGATCGCGACTCCCACTCAAAGTGACTGCCAATACCGGCAACGTCGCCCTGCGCGTGCCCAGTGCCAAAATCCCACTCGCCGTCGTTACCGCTGCGGCCATTCCAATCACCGCCACATCGGCGAACTTGAGCGGTGCGTCCGAATGCACCAGCGCCGAGCAGGTGCGCGATCAGCTTCAGGGGCGCATCAACATCATCGTCGATGGCGGTACTTCGCCGCGCGAAGTCGCTTCGACCATCGTCGATCTCACCGATGAGGGCGCGCGCTGGCGCATTATTCGCGAGGGCGCCATTCCAGCCGAAGAGATTTCCACTTTTTTCGCTCAGGGATAACCGGGCAGAGATGACCGAAGCCTCTCCGAACCGGTCGACTCGAGGCCGTTGGCTGTTGGGCCTGGCGGCCTCGGCATTGCTGGCGTTCGGATTATTCCTGGCCCTGACCGGCATCCGCATTGCCCGTGAGGGCACGAAGCAGGAACTTCACCACGCCGACGCCATTATCGTCTTCGGGGCCGCCGAATACGCGGGCCATCCCTCTCCAGTGCTGCGCGCCCGCCTGGAGCACGCCTACGACCTATTCGAGCAGGGACTGGCGCCGGTTGTGATAACGACTGGCGGGGCCGCGTCCGATCCCAGCTTCAGCGAAGGCGGAGTCGGCCTCGAATACTTAAAGCACCGCGGCATCCCCGAGCGCAGCCTGATTGCCGAAACCCAGGGATCCGATACGGCCCACTCTGCCATACGAGTGGCAGTCATCATGCGCGCCAACGGCCTGCATAGTTGCATTGCCGTGAGCGACGCCTACCACGTCTTCCGTATAAAAAAAATCCTTCGACATGAAGGGCTCGGCCCCGTGTATGTTTCGCCGCGGCCAGATTCGCGGCCTCGGGGCGTTCTTCAGCGAATGTATGCCGTTCTAAGGGAAGCGAGCAGCTATCTGCTCTGGAAAATGGGAATGTCGTAGGGTTCCAGACAGAACTTCAAATCACTTCTGCAATCCCGTGAACGGCCGCAATCTCGTAATGCGCTGACTTCGCATCGTATCGCGATAAATATTTCCTGCGTTCCTCCGGAATGATGGCGGTCTCGTAATCTTCTCCCGCGGCCGCGCGAACGGCATCGATCGAATCCCAGAGCATGACGGTGATGAACTCGACTTCAGGTCCGGCACTCCGCCGCAGCAAATAGCTTCCTTTGTAGCCTTGTTTCTTGCTGATTCCGGGCAGCAACTCCGGCTTCAGCAGGGCCTCATACGCGTCCGCATGTTCTGGTCTCGTGTACCCATGCCAGACTCTCGCGATCATAAAGTCTCCCCTTTAGCGCGAAACGTTGTGCGGCACGGCCAATAAATCAGTTAAGGAGTGATTTTGAAAACCGAACCTTCGCCAAAAGGGCCATACCACGAAGCCGTTCCATACAAGTTCCCCTGCGAGTCCATCACCAGCGCGGCGGAAACATTCGCCCCGTCCGGCCCCATAAAATTATGCAGCACGGTGAACTGCCCGCTTCGCGTCAACTTGAATACGGTCCCGCAGCCTCCGTTCTGGTAATAGCTGCAATTTCCCGTGCCCCCCGCGGAGGTTGTTCCGTAAAAATTTCCTGCGGGATCCGCAATCACGCCCGCCAGCGGATCGGCTCCGCCCGGTCCACCGCTGAAATCATGCAGCACAATCAGCTTTCCTGAAGGCTCCAGTTTGAACACCGCGCCCCAGAATGGCGGGTCTGAACCTTCCGGCTGGCTTGTGCCATACAGATTGCCTGCCGCATCGCGGATCACGCCGCTGAAAGGTGTGTTTCCATCCTGATGACCGGTGAAATCGTAAAGCACCGATTCCTCTCCTCCGGCTGTGATCTTGAAGACGGTGCCGCAGCCAATTTCCACTCCTGGAATGCAGTGTGAATTGAATATTCCTCCGCCCTGGGTTGTGCCGTAAAGATTTCCTGCCGCGTCCATCGTCAGCCCGGCAAAAGCGTCGCCGCCATCGTCGGCGTCACCGTCGAAGTTGTGCACCACTGTCTCGTTGCCCAAAGAATCGACTTTGAACACCGTGCCCCAGTTATAAGCGCCGCCAAGATGCGTGGTGCCGTAGAGATTGCCGGCAGAATCTTCCACCAGCGCAGAGTAGGGGGTCGCACCGTCTGCTCCTCCGCTGAACGAATAGAGCACGGTTTCATGTCCGCGGGTATCCAACTTGAACACCGTTCCGCACCCGTACCCGTCGCACGCAGATCCCGAAGTTCCACCGCCATATGTCGTTCCGTAAAGATTGCCCGCATTGTCATGAATCAGGGCGCCGTCAGGGTATGCCCCATCGCCGCTGGTTGAGCCGAACGAATAGAGCAGAGAAAATTTTCCGGCCGGTGTGATCTTGAACACGGTCCCGCAACCGCCATCGCAGCCGCCCGACCCGCCAAGCAGAGTCGTGCCGTACAAATTGCCTTTGGCGTCCAGCATCAGGGCCCCACTGCCCGGGTTGTATCCGTCGTTTGCCCCGCCCCTGAAGCCGTGAAGCAGAGTGAAGGTTTGCGCGTCCATCGGTGGCGCAAACAGGAATAGAACGGCAAGTGTGGATAAGGCAATCAACCTCGCGAACAACCGTGGCGTCTGAGTTGCTCTGGGCATTGAGTTCTGCTCCGTGGACAAGTCGGCGCCTTAGACGCCTCATGTCTCTTTTTTGAAGTGGCAAATCTGCGAAGCAGGACCGGGGAGGGAGGTGACAGGAATCGTAGCCTAAGATGAGAAGCACTGCAAGTCGAAAAGAGACCGCCGCGGCAAACTACCAGCCGTTGCGTTCGCGCAATTGTGTTATGTGTGCCAAGTGGTGCCGTCCGTGCCAGGCGTACAGCGCGAGGTTTTTTTCCAGCGGCATCAGCCCCAGTTCAGGATGGCGGAAGGTTCGCTTCCAATCTTCGGCTTGAAGCGATCGCAGCAAGCGAACCCAGCGCTCATGCAGGGATTCAAGCAGCGCCAGTGAGACTTCCACCGGTGTGGCCTGCGTATCGGCCAGCTTGGCCCAGCGGTCTTCGGCGTAAGGCTTGATCGTGGGTTCCTCTTCTGTGAGCGCCAGCTTGAAGCGGATGTACGCGTTCATATGGCTGTCGGGAATGTGATGCACAACCTGGCGCACCGTCCAGCCCTCCGGGCGATAAGGGGTGTCGAGTTGATCGCGCGAGAGCCCCCGTACCGCCCCGCGCATGTTCGCCGGCGCCTGTGCGATTTCGTGAATGAATTGCGTTTTCTGATCTTCAGTAGGCGGGCCGTCGTAGTGAAATTTTCCGATCGGGTAACGCACGTCGCTCATGGCATCTCCCGGCGAATCTGTTCTGGCCATCGGATGTGCCGTCCGCTGCCACAGGTTCAATTTCGTTCCCCGCGAAGGCGCGTGATTCGCACCCGTGGCAGAGACGTGTCTTTGCCCTGAGCCTGCCTGGTAAACAACAATCACTTGGGGTGCACCCGAGCGTTCCCCATCCGCTTTGGCTTTGCACGCGGGTTCTCCCTCTTTTACCGGTTTCGCATCCAACGCTGTTCTGGGCTAAACTCCCAATGCTGGGAAAGTTCGCCCTGTTTATGGTGCAACCACTGCCGGAGTCCATGGCCTCCGGTCACACGAGGGAACTATGGCAGCGTCGGTCTGGTCCGGATATTTGACCTTCGGTTTGATCTCCATTCCCGTGCGCTTGTTTTCCGGAGCGCGTTCCAGCGGTATTTCCTTCAACATGCTTCATCGCCCGGACAAGTCCCGGCTCAAGCAGCAGTATGTCTGCCAGGCGGAAGGCGTTGTCGTCGACCGCAACGACATCGTCAAAGGCTACGAGTTCCGCAAAGACGAGTACATTGTGATCGAACCGGAAGAGATCAAAAAGATCGAGCCGCAGACCGCCAAGACCATGGAAATCCTGGAATTCGTGAAATCAAGCCAGGTCGATCCCGTTTATTTCGAATCGTCCTATTACATGATGCCCGAAGAGGCTGGCCGCCGCCCTTACGCCCTGCTGACCAAGGCGCTCCAGGAGACGCAGTATGTGGCCATCGCCAAAATTACCATGCACAACCGCGAGTACACGGTGTTCGTCCGTCCCCACGAAGGCGGCATGATGTTGCATACCATGTACTACGAAGAGGAAGTGCGCAAGGTGGAAGGTTTCGGCGCGCCCGATGTTGAATTGAAAGAAGCGGAAGTGAAAGTCGCGCACCAGTTAATCGAGGCCCTGGCCGATGAGTGGGACCCCAAAAAATACAAAGACACGTTTCAGGAAAATCTGAAGCAATTGATTGAAGCCAAACTCGAGGGCGGGGAAGTGGCCGAAGTAGAAAAGCCCAAAAAACTGGCCCCCGTCGTCGACTTGATGGCCGCGCTCAAGCAGAGCCTCGCTCAGATGGAAGGCAAGAAAAAGCCTGCGGCTACGGAGAAGTCGGAGGCGCCGGCTGCCGCAGCCGGCGGCAAATCTCGGCGGCGTTCGTAACAGTTCCATATTCCAGCGAGCGCCGTAATCTCCATGTTCTGCTTCGTAGGCCTCACCATCCAACCCCGCTCGCGAGCCATCGCATCCCAGCAGAAAGTGCGGCGTATCAAGCCCGAAAGCCGGAACGACGCCCGGCAGACTGGCGCATACCACTCCCAGCCATTAGAATGTTCCATTCCTTAGAATGCGCAAACGAAACTTGCTCTTGAAAGTTGGAACGCGTTTTTCACGTCCAGTGGGGCTGCTTTTCGCCGCCTCGTCTATCATCTTTTGGCTCGCGTGCGGGCAAGTCTACCGGCCTGTCGTCATTCCGTGTTCGGGCGGCATCTCCATTCCCGGATGCCCGGTGCAACCTCCACCGGTGCCGTCGAATTTCCATCAGGAATTCGCCATCACCGCGAACGTGCCCGGCTATCCCGGCGGCGCCATGCAGATCGACGTTTCCGGCGACTCCGTCCTCGCGGAGACTCCCACCTCCGACAAGACCGCGCCTAATCTGGGCGACGTTCCCACTCACGCCGCCATACTGTCGAACAACACCCGCGTCTTCGTGGCCAGCGCCGGCAGTACTCAACCCGGCGGCATTGACGTAGTGTCTTCGTTTTCCCCGGCGGCCCAGACCTCTGCGGGAAATCTCGGGGCGGTCGTCACCGTCAATATGCCGTTGGGTTCTCAGCCCGCTTTCTTGAATTCCACCGAAAACGCGGCCATGTATGTCGCCAACTTCGGCAACAATACAGTCAGCGCCATCAACACGAATTTGAATGTGGTAAGTAACACCGCGACGGTGGGGACAAATCCCGTCAGCCTGGCGGAAACCATCAAAGCCCCGACCAAGCTTTACGTGGCCAATCAGGGCAGCAGCACCATTAGCAGCCTCAACACCGCCGATCTTTCGGCCAATACGGTCACCGGATTTACCGGGCAGAATCCCGTGTGGGTAGTGGCCCGCGACGACAGCGCAAAAGTCTACGTGCTCACGCAGGGCGATGGAACGCTGGTGACCATCGATGTCGCGACCGATACCGTGACCAGCAGCCTTTCGGTGGGCGCGGGGGCCAATTTCCTCTATTATGATCCGCACCTGAACCGGCTTTACGTGACCAATCCGGTCACCAATACGGTGCTGGTTTTTTCTGATACCAGCGCGGCCACCGACGTTCCAACCCAGCTGGCTTCCATCTCATTCGCATTAGGCGCGACTGCGTGTCCAACTGGACCTTCAGCGTGTTCGCCTATTTCTATTACCGCCCTGCCGGATGGCAGCCGCTTTTATGTGGCCACACTGCAGACCTCACCGTCGTGTCCTGATCCTGTTTTCGTAGGACTCTACGGCGCTGCGCCCTGTGTGATTCCCGGTCTCGCCGTTTTCGATGCCGCCGGCTACACGCTGAAAACCGC
>DATLKM010000232.1:0-4954 GCA_035538435.1 Binatia bacterium | reverse complement strand
CGCGGCCGGTGGAAAAATAGAGTACAGCAGTCATGAGCACTCCAGTCGAACCCGTGGCCAGCAGCCGGCTCCCGCAGGAGCCGGCCGCCCAGGCTCCCCTTCTCGCCGCCCCAGCCGAAGCGATCGCGCCCGCGTTGGCCGCGCCGGACATGGCCGCCCCGGGCATGGCCGCGCCCGCTTTGCCCGCGCTGCGAAAAACCCACGCCGGCGCCGGTGTGATCGGTTCGATTAAGTCACTACTGGGAACGGTGGCGATCGCGGTGTTCGTCATCACGTTTGTCGTGCAGGCCTTTCAAATCCCCTCACCCTCCATGGAAAACACTCTATTGGTCGGCGATTACCTCCTGGTAAACAAGCTGGTTTATGGCGGAGGATTCGGCGATGCGCTCATGCCCTACCGCAAGGTGCGCCGCGGCGACATCATCGTCTTTCATTATCCGGTAAATCCCGCCCAACATTTTGTGAAGCGAGTAGTCGGAGTGCCCGGGGACCGGGTGCGTATCGTGAACAAGCAGGTCCTGGTGAATGGCGTGGCTTTAAAGGAACCTTACGCGCACTTCACCAAGCCGCCCAACGATTTCTTCCGCGACAACTTTCCCCGGCTCGACGTATCGCCGGGAGAGACTCCGGAATGGTGGGTGCAACTGCGCAAACTGGTAGAGGACGGGCAACTGATCGTGCCGGAAGGCCATTATTTTGTGATGGGCGACAACCGCGATGACAGCTACGACAGCCGCTATTGGGGCTTTGTTCCTCAGGGCAACATTATCGGGCGCCCGCTGGTGATTTACTGGTCGGTGCGCGGCGACGAGGAAGACCCTGCAAATCCGGCCTCGGTGGGCGATAAGCTTTACCACTTCGCGTACGCGCTCACTCACGTCGCGCAGATTACGCGCTGGAACCGGACGTTGCGGCTGGTGAACTGAGCGAACAAATGGAGTGATGGAGTGAATGGAGTAATTTGGCAATCGGGTAATCGGAGAATGCCTGTTTTCTTGATTGCACCATGACTCAATCCACTCAATTTCCCAATTACTCAATGGGTGAGAAACCTTGGCAAAAACTTTGACGAAAAAAGAAATCGAGACTGACAGCGCCGTTCCCGAAAAGCCTCGCGAGACTACCGTTGAATTTCTGGCTTCGCTGGCGGCCGTGCTGGTGACGGGCCTGTTCATCATCACCTTCGTGGTGCAGGCCTTTGAAATTCCCTCGAGTTCCATGGAAGACACGCTGCTGATCGGCGACCACGTCTTCGTTAACCGTATTTCTTTCGCGCCAAAAACCGCGTGGATGGGGCCGTTGGTCCCGTATCGCGACGTGCACCGTGGCGACATCGTCGTTTTTCTCCATCCCGACGCCATGTATGCGGGAACGTACGTGGTGAAACGGATCATCGGCATCCCGGGCGACCATATCCATCTGCGGAATCGAGTGGTTTATCGCAACGGCGAACCGCTGACGGAGCCCTATCTGGACACCGATCGCGATGATCCATCCGACTCCTATCGGAACAACTTCCCCGCCGTGCCTCCGACCGATCCGAATATTTCGCCCACATGGCAGGCCGAACTGCCTGCTTATGTTCAGGGCGACGATCTGGTCGTGCCCCCGGGCCGCTATTTCGCCATGGGCGATCATCGCGGAGTAAGCCTGGACAGCCGCTATTGGGGCTTCATTCCGCGCGAGAACATTATCGGCCGGCCCATGTTCATTTACTGGTCGTTTGAAACGCCCGGCGACCAGTACACCAAAACCAGCATCGGCGACCGGATCGGTTTTCTGGCGCACGTGGTTTTCCACTTCTTTGGCGAAACGCGCTGGGGCCGGACTCTGAAAGTTGTGCGGTGAAACTCTTCTCTTCCAAGCGGCGCGCGCTCGCGGCAGCGGCGGCGGTGCTGTTGCTCTTGTTTCTGGTGCGTCCCGGCGTTTCGCGGCTCAAAGCGCGGATCATCCGTGCCGTCAGCCAGGCAGTGGGGCGCCCCGCGGACATTGGCTCGGTGCACCTGCGCTTCCTTCCCCGCCCCGGATTCGATCTCGAGAACTTTGTGATTTATGAAGACCCGGCCTTCGGCTCGGAACCGATGTTGCGCGCTCCCGAAGTGGCCGCAGTACTCAGGATCGCTTCCCTGTTTCACGGGCGAATGGAGATCGCGCGGCTGGAATTAACCGAACCCAGCCTGAACCTGGTGCATCGTTCGGACGGGCAATGGAATTGGAATGCGCTGCTGGAACGCACCGCCCACTCGCCACTGGCGCCCACAGGAAAAGCCAAATCGGAGCCTCGAGCCGCTTTTCCTTATATTGAGGCCAGCTCCGGGCGCATTAATTTCAAATCGGGCCAGGAGAAAAAACCGTATTCGCTGCTCAACGCGGATTTCGCCTTGTGGCAGGAGTCGGAAAACACATGGGGGGCGCGGTTAAAGGCCGAGCCTCTGCGCACCGACATGAGCCTGAGCGATGCCGGCATTCTGCGGGTGAATGGCACGTGGCAGCGCGCCTCCAGCCTGCGCGAAACTCCCCTTCAGTTTGCCTTGCAATGGCAGGGCGCTCAACTCGGGCAATTGAGCAAATTAGTTTTCGGGGACGATAAAGGCTGGCGCGGCGAAGTCAGGCTGGATGCGAATTTGCGCGGCACACCGGCGGCCTTGCAGCTTGCGGTCGATACGTCGTTGACGGACTTCCACCGCTACGATATCGCCAGCAGCGGCGGCTTGCGACTGGCGGCCCATTGCGACGCAGTCTACTCTGCCGCCGGGAAGACCATGCAGCAGATTCTGTGCGGCGCGCCGGTCGACAGCGGCGCGGTCATGCTCCGCGGCGATGCGTCCTTTTCCGGATCGCGGCCCCTGAATATCGCGCTGAACCTGGACAGTGTGCCCTTTAACTCGGTGATGCAGGTAGTTCGTGGCCTGAAGAAAGGCTTGCCCGCCGACTTGACTTCCAACGGCATGGTTCGCGCCAATCTGAGCGTAAAGAGAAACGCGGGCGATCAGCCTCTTGAATTCGCGGGCGGCGGCGAAATCAGCAACCTGCGCCTGCAATCTTCCAATAGCAGAACTGAACTGGCTGTAGATGTTGTGCCTTTCGCCTTGGCCTCCGGATTGGCGCTTTCTGCAAAATCTCCCCACGCCGGCATGCAGAAAGCCGGCGCTGTGTCCGCCCTTCCCGACCGGCTGCGCCTCGAGTTCGGCCCGTTTCCGGTTGCCCTGGGCCGTCCAGCGCCGGCCCTGGCGCGCGGCTGGATCGGCCGCTCCAGTTACGACGTAAGCCTTCGCGGTGATGCCGAAGTGGCGCGTACCCTGCACCTGGCCGAGTTGGTGGGAATACCGGTTCTGAAAGCCAATCTCGAGGGCGCAGCCCATCTGGATCTGACTGCCTCCGGGATGTGGGCGGCGAGCACACAGCCCGCGGGGGCTTCCCTCAAACCACCTGCGGCCTGGGTGAACGGAAAAGTGCAATTACACGGCCTGCGGACCACGGTCCGTGGGGTGAACGGTGCGATTGAAGTTTCGTCGGCGGAATTGGACTTGTCGGCGAATGAAGCGCGCCTGCAAAAGCTCAATGCCCAGGCCGCCGGCGCACATTGGACGGGATGGATCGCGCTGCCGCGCGGATGTGGAGTTCCCGGTGCATGCGACATTCAATTCAATCTGAGCAGCGATGAAGTGGACATGAGCAGGCTGGCCGGAACTCTGGGAGCCGGTGATCAACGGCCCTGGTATCAGGTTCTGACTTCCGCGCAATCGAATCCGCCGTCATTGTTCAAGCGCCTGCACGCTCACGGCAGCGTGGACATCGGGCGGTTGCGCGTTCGCAGCCTGGAGGCCAGCCATGTCGTCGCTTCCCTCGCTCTGGAAAAAGGCGAACTCAAGATCGAGCAGATTTCCGCTGACCTGTTCGGCGGAAAATATCTCGGCGAGTGGCAGGGGGACTTCAACGGTCCGATCCCGCTATACACAGGCAAGGGATCGTTCACGCAAATTTCACTGGCACAGGCAGCTGCCGCAATGCATGACCGGTGGATTTCCGGCGCGGCTGATGCGAGCTGGCAATTTTCGGCATCCGGGCGTGACGCCGCAACTTTCTGGCAATCGGCCAACGGAGTCTTGCAGTTCGAATTGACTGATGGCGTCCTGCCGCACATTTCGCTGACGGAAGCGGAAGGGCCATTGCAGGTTTCTCACATGCAAGGCGCGGCCCGCTTGCGCGAAGGCAAGTTCGAGATTGAGAAAACGAAATTGGTTTCGCCCGGGTGAATTTACGAATTAAGCGGCGCCGCAGGACTGGGCAGCGAATTGAACCTGAAATTATCCCGCGGCAAAGACGCGAATTCCGGCGCACAGGCCTACAACGTCACCGGAACCATCGCTGAACCGCATGTGCAGCAGTTGCCGGCAGGCGACACAAAGGCCGAGCTGAAACGTTAACCGTCCCCTACGGCTGATACCCTGGACCACGCAACACCTTTCCCGGCAGCATTCCCGTCATCTTTCCCAGATCGATCACCGGCACGCCGTTCACCAGAACGAAGTCGATTCCTTCCGAAAGCTGGTTTGGATTATCGAAGGTAGCCAGATCGCGCACGGTCGCGGGATCGAAGATCACAACGTCGGCCCACATGCCCGACTTAATTACACCGCGGTCGGCCAGGCGCATGCGCTGCGCCGGCAAAGCGGAAAATTTGCGAATCGCATCTTCCAGCGTGAGGGCCTTATCCTCCCGAACATATTTGCGCAGAATTCTGGGGAACGTTCCATACGCGCGCGGATGAGGATGCTCTTGTCCCAATAATCCCTCGGGCGAAGTGCCCGAAGAATCATTGTCGATGGAGACCCAGGGCTGTTGCAGCGCCAGCGTAACATCGGGTTGCGACATGCCGAAAACCGCCACGCCGGCGGCGGGATCCTGGATTAGAAAATCGATCAGTGCGTCGATCGGTTCTTCTTTCCAGAGC
>DATLKM010000231.1:0-9482 GCA_035538435.1 Binatia bacterium | reverse complement strand
CGTTGTTTAAGGTTGATCCCACACCGTACCAGACTATGGAGTAGGCCACAGCGCCTGATCCAGCACTCGACCCCTGAGCGCACATAGCTGTAGTGCTGGAGTGAAACCCATTGGCGGGGTTGTTGATGTAATTAAGGAACGGCGAGCGCGAAAGGACGCTGTAGAGTACTTTCCGACAAGTATTCATCTTGCTGACCTACCCTTCTATTCCCTTTTTGATGGAGAACCGCGCGCGACTGTAACATGGAAATAGCTTATGGAAAAAGCGCAGGCCGGTTTTGTTACGAAATCCGAACAGACTAACTAAAGACTCCGCCACAGGGGCCCGGGTCGTGATAAGTTTGCTGCAACTGGCGGAGGCATCCTTGATTTCCCGTAAGCGCGCAAAGAGCTGCTCCAAATGGGCTCCTTCTTCTGTCAACGCCTGTCGCGTGGGCACAGTTCGAGACCCGGTTTTCCGTCCCAGCGCTCCAATCTCCTAACGCGATTGCACTCGGTGATTTCAACCATGATGGCAGGCTGGATCTTGCAGTTGCAACGTCGCTAGACGCCACCAGGATAAGCGTGGCTTTGGGCAATGGCGATGGCACGTTCCAGCCGGCCATCAGCTACGCTTCGGGTCCCCTGCCCGATTCCATTGCTGCTGCTGTCTTCAACGGCGACGGCAACCTGGATCTTGTGGTAACCGACTATGGAACCTCCAACAACATCGGCATTCTTCTGGGAAACGGCGACGGTACCTTCCGGTCGCCAAGTTTCTTTACCGCGACTGCGACCCCAACGTACGTATCGGTCGGCGACTTTAACAATGACCACAAGTTAGATCTGCTGACCATTAACAATCCCTACGTCAGTGTGATGCTAGGGAACGGCGACGGCACATTCCAAGCTCCGATCAACTTCACTCCCACGCACGCTCCCAGCGCCATTGGCATCGGCGATTTCAATCATGACGGGAAGCTAGATCTGGCCGTGGGCGAGCAATACTTCACCACCAGCCAAGTGGAGATTTATCTTGGAAACGGGGACGGTACCTTCCAACCAGGGGGTAGCTATGCCACGAGCGTAAACCCCGAGTCCATTGTGGCCGCCGACTTCCGCAACAACGGGAAGATTGATCTAGCTGTCGCCTGTAACGGGGGAATCGGCGTTTCCGTTCTCTTGGGCAATGGCGATGGGACGTTCCAGAACGCGGTGAGCTACGCTACGCCCTCCGCTTTCTGGGTAGCGGCGGCCGATTTGAACGGCGACGGAAAGCTCGACTTGGCGGTTGCGAACTTCAATGTCGGGGGCGCGGGCCATCCCCCCGCCTCGGAGGCGAGTGTTCTGCTCGGCAACGGCGATGGCACGTTCCAAGCCGCCGTGAATTATCCGACGGGAAAAGAAGGTACGTACATCGCGGTCGGTGACTTCAACGGCGACAAGATGCCCGACCTGGCTGTGACCGATCCTTTGGGCAATGATGTTGCCGTGCTGCTGAACACGGGCGTGGCCAGCTTTTCACCCACGAGTCCGCTCAGCTACGGGCCGCAGTTGCTCGGAACGAAGAGCGCTGCGCAAACTGTCACGCTCAAAAATACCCGCGCAACCGCGCTTTCGATTTCCTCGATTTCGGTGCAGGGCGAATTTGGCCTGTCGCAGACGTGCGGCAAGAGCGTGGCGGCGGGGGCGAGTTGCGACATCACCGTGCGTTCGGAGCCGGCGAC
Source organism: Binatia bacterium (assembly GCA_035538435.1). GTDB lineage: Bacteria > Acidobacteriota > Terriglobia > Terriglobales > Acidobacteriaceae > Sulfotelmatobacter. The sequence goes on along the minus strand of DATLKM010000231.1, from coordinate 7,776 downwards.
CGAGGGCAACCTTACCGGGACCGTCACCCTACACGTCAGCGCTTCGAGCAAGCCGCAGGTGATTGAATTGTTCGGCGCCGGGACGGTGGTGGAGTTTTCTCCGACAGGCCTGAACTTCGGTTCACAGACCGTGGGTAGCAAGAGCCAGCCGAAGCAGGTCTCGCTGACCAACACCGGCAGTTCGGCGCTTTCGATCACTGCGGTCTATGTGGAGGGCAATGGCATCATCTCGCCCGATTTTACCCAGACGAACAATTGCGGATCGAGTGTGGCGGCGGGGGCGAGCTGCACATTCACGATTACATTTGATCCCAAAAGGAAAGGAACGCGAAGCGCCCAGCTTCAGGTTTACGACAACGGCGGAGGGACCTTGCAGATCGTTCCGTTGGTCGGGACCGGGGATTAAGCGTCGGCCTCGAAGCGCCTAGCGTTTCACGACCTCATACGGCCGCATCATCTCATTGTCTTCGTGCTCCAGAATGTGGCAATGCCACACGTAGCGGCCCGGATATCCTTCAAAACGCACAATGATGCGCGTCACCATCGAGGGTTCGGCGCGCACTGTGTCTTTCCATCCCGCTTCGCTCGCGTCTGGAAGCACAGGCGGGCCCATCGCTTTGAATTGGCCGGTGCGCATGTAAGTCGGCGCGTCGAAACTGCGCCGGTCAAGAATCTGGAAGCGCACTAGATGCAAATGGATGGGATGCGAGTCGTCGGTCAGATTGATCAGGTTCCAGATTTCCACCGAATCGAGAGTCGGGCTTTCCGTAATCGGATCATCCCAGTGCGCGTTGTTGAGAAGCATGCGCAGCGGGCGCTGCGCCGGGTCCTGCACTTCGTCGAGCGTAAGATTGCGGGTTTTAATCGCATCTGACTCGGAAGTTCTCGTCATCGGGCGCAGCACGGAAGGCAACGCGCTTGCATCCAGCACGCGGCTTTTTCCCACACGAAACTGCATGACGTTAATGCCGTCGTTCGTGAGCGCGATCTGCTCGCCCGCGAGTGAAGAAAAATCGACCACCACGTCGGCGCGTTCGGCCGGTGCAAGCACGACTCGCTTGAGTTCCACCGGCGCAGGCAGCAGCCCTTGGTCAGTGCCGATCTGGTGCAGCGGCAGGTTGCTGGCAAACCAAAGATGAAAGAAGCGTCCGTTGGCGGCATTCAAAATACGAAAGCGGTACTTGCGCGGCTCGACTTCGAGATAGGGAAATATCTTTCCGTTGATTACGATCGCATCGCCAAAGACTTCCGGAGTCCAGGACGATTTCGGGTCGCCGGAGACGGGATAATTCAGCTGACCATCCAGATCGAATGAGCGGTCATAAAACGCGAGCGGAATTTCGTACTTGCCCTGAGGCAGATTCAGTTTGTCTTCAAATTCATCGCGCAGCAGGTAGAAGCCGAACAGTCCCGCGAACACATTCAGCCGGTTAATGCCGAGCGCGTGATCGTGATACCAGAGCGTGGCGGCTTCCTGGCGATTGGGATAGTAATAGACCGCTGACTTCCCCGGCACGAACCAGTTCTCAGGATAGCCATCACTTTCCGCTGGAACTTTGCCGCCGTGCAGGTGGACGACGGTCCTTACTTCGGGCTTGTCGAGCTCCGCGCCGTGAATCGAATGATCAATCGGAAAGAGATGCTTCGCGGGAAGCTCGTTCGCCCACTCGACCAGGACCGGCTGGCCGCTGCGGACATTAAAAGATGGTCCCGGCACGTTCGTCCCAAACGCCCACTGCCGGGTGGGCTTCAGGTCGCGGTGCAATTTGCTTTCGATCTGCCGCATGCCGATTCGGTAATAGGGAATCTTTAGGCGCGCATCATCGGGAGCAGGACGAACTCCGGCGGGCGAAGCGACCTCGGAAATCGGGAGAGGATCGACGAACTGGGCCAGCGATCTCGCGTCGAATGTGGTCTTGTATTTCGGAGCGGAAGGTTGTCTTCCAACTTGCGGCAGCGCGAGAGAGGCTCCGAGCATACCGCTGCGCTCGAGGAATTCACGTCGGGTAAAAGGCATAGGAGGGCTTCAGCTCGAAAAAGGATTGTACCCGACGCGTCCTCGAAAGCTCGAAGCTCGCAAGCTGAAGCCCGAAGCCTACGCCACTTTCACAAACTTCAGCGAAGCTGAGTTCATGCAATAGCGAAGCCCTGTGGGTTTGGGGCCGTCATCAAAAACATGGCCCAGGTGCGCATCGCACTCGGTGCAGGAAACGGCAATGCGTTCCATACCGAGGGAGTGGTCGTGAATTTCGCGCACGTTTTCCTGCGCCAGCGGCGCCCAAAAGCTGGGCCAGCCGGTGCCGGAATCGAATTTGGTGGAAGAGCTGAACAGCGCGTTATCGCAGCAGATGCAGCGGAAGAGTCCCTTGTCGTGCAGGTTCCAGTAACGCCCGCTGAAGGCCAGTTCGGTATCGGCGTGGCGCGTGATTTCGAATTCGGAATTAGTGAGCTGCTTGCGCCACTCGTCCTCCGTCTTCACGACTTTGGCAATTTTCACTTTGGCCAAGCGCTTGCCGTCGTCGGAAAACTGCACGATGGTCACGATCCCCGGCTCCGACTTTGCCTCCGCCACAATCGTATGCGGACGACGCCAGGCGAACAGCAGCGCACCTCCAAGTGCGGCGGCAGCGGTGGCCAGGAAGACTCGGCGCGCCGGTTGATCGACAGTCTTATCTTGTTCCTCGAACATAATCACCTCACACGCAAAAGCCCGCAGGAGCATGAGATCCTTGGCTTCGCCTGAAACGGCTTGGCTCAGGATGACAACGCCAGGGCGATCACAGACTGAAACCAAAAGGCGCTGCCGGGCTCCTACTTTGCATACAAATCCGGAAACTCGTGCTTCAAATTTTCCACCTTGGGCGCATCGTTGTAGCGAATGTACGGATCGTCGGGATGCAATGCGGCATAGTTCTGATGATAGGCCTCAGCCATGTAAAACGCCTGGAAAGGCACCACCTGCGTCACGATCGGCCCGGAGAAAACTTTGGCCTGATTCAGTTGCGCAATGTACGCCTCGGCAATCCGCTTCTGCTCGTCGGTTGTGTAAAAGAGGACGGAACGATACTGCGTGCCTTCGTCGGGGCCCTGGCGGTTCAATTCCGTAGGATCAAGCGCCACGGAGAAGAACACGCGCAAAAGCTCTCCGTAAGTGATTTTCGCCGGATCATAGACGACCTGAACGGATTCGGCGTGCCCGCTGTTGCCGCCGCTGACGGTTTCATAACTCGGATTCTTCACCGTTCCGCCGGAATAACCCGAGGTCGCGCTGCGTACGCCCTTGATGTGCTGGAAGACCGCCTGAATTCCCCAGAAACATCCACCCGCGAAAACGGCGGTTTCCTTGCCGTTGGCCGCGGTCTTGTTTTCGTCTACAGTGGCTGCGGGGAGCGTTACCGCCGCTTCGCTACCGGCGCGGCTCTTCAACACAAACGCCCCAAAAGCCAAAAGAATCGCGCAGACCCCAATAAAGGTTCTTGGCATAACGGCCTCCTGGCGCCGGACTCAACCGGCACGTTCGATTATTGGAGTGACGAGTTGCAAGGAAGTTTCGCAGGCCTCGCCGATTGTTTAGACGCGTCAAAGGATAATCCGGGAGGCCTGAGACGAACCGAGAAATGCAGTCGGGAAAGCCGCCGGGAATCGGTCAGCCGGCACCCGGGAGAGCGCCCGTGACCTTCGTAACCTACTGTCCCCGTTACGGATTGCTGCCTTCCAAACGCCGCTCCTAGAATTGAAGCAGCACGAGTCTGCCCGCAACACGCCGGGCCGTATTGCACATGCCCGAGACCACCAAAAATCTCGATCGCGCGGAACTCGGGCGGAGAATCGAGCGCGCCGAAAAGCTCCTACAGAAAGGCAAGGCCGCCGAGGCGCTGGAAGAATATCTGCTCGTCCTGAAAGACGACCCCGAAAATGACACCGTGCGCCAGCTGGCCGCCGATTTGTGCCTTTCTCAAAATCGCACCCGTGACGCCGTTGGCCTGCTCGGAGACTTGTTTGAGCGCCAGGTCAACGCCGGCGACGCCACCCGCGCCAGCCTGACCTACAAGAAACTGGCCCGCCATGGCAGCCCCAGTTGGGAACAGAAATTCCGCTTCGGCCAGTTGTTGGAAGGCTCGAACAAGAAACTCGCCATCGGGACCTATGAGTCGGCGCTGAGCGACCTGGCCAAACTGGAAAACAAGCGCGGCATGTTGGAAGTGGTAGGCCGCATTCTGGCCCTCGAGCCGACGCAGGCGAATTATCTGCGCATTGCAGAACTCTCCGCGGATCTGGGCGAGAACCGCGCCGCGGCCGAGGCTTTTAAACGGGTAGCGCAATTCGTTGCCGGTGATGGGGGCGATCCGGCGCAGTGGTTCGAACGCGCCTATCAGGAAGATTCTTCCGACGAAGAAATCACTCTGGCTTACGGCAAGAGCCTGCTGGGCCAGGGCCAGGTGGGCGCGGCAATTTTTATTCTTGAGCCGCAAGTGAACGCGGGCAAAGATTCGGTTGAACTCCGCGAAATCTATGCCGAGGCGCTACTGGCCGCCGGCCGCTTCGCCGACGCCGAGCCGCTGGTATGGCGCCTGTTCGAGCAAAACCCGAACCGCATGTCCCAGGTCACAGCGTTGATTGGGCAACTGCTGGAAAGCGAACAGGATGACGCGGCAGTGGCTCTGGCCAGAAAGCTCGGCCAATTCGAAGCCAAACGCGGCGAGCGCCGGCAGTTCCTCGCCCTGATGCAGGATATTACCGCCTCCCGGAGGCAGACGCCCGAGATGCTCGAATTCCTCAGCGAGCTTTTCAACGGCGCCAACCGCGAAAGCGATTATTGCCAGACGCTGCTGAAATTATTCGATCTTTACTGCAGCACGGGCGATTTCGCCAAAGCTGCCGAATGCATGGATCGCGCCGCCGAAGTCGATCCCTACGAATCGGGGCACGCCAGGCGGCTGGAAATGTTGAAGGGCAAGATCGACGACAAGAAGTATCAAGCCATCGCCTCGCGCTTTACTTCCACCAGTCCCAGTGCGGCGCAGAAGCAGATTGAGCACGAGGCCACGCTGGGCGCGTCCACGCTGCAGGACCTGATGTTGCAAGCGGAAATTCTGGTGCAGTACGGCATGAAGAACAAGGCGGTCGAGCGGCTGCAAAGAATTCAGGAGCTGTTTCCCCGCGAGGAAGAGCGCAACGAAGATTTGCAGCGGCTCTACATGTCGGCAGGCATGACGCCAAGCTACCCCGGCTCCGCGCCGCGCGAGGCAACCGGAGGGTCGCGCGAGGCAGCGCCACCGGCGGCGGCGCCTGTGGCAGCCGCCGCGGACCCGGCCGCCGAAATGCGCAATGTGACGCGGGTGGCCGAGATCACGCGCAAACTCTATCACCAGACCACGGCCCAGGCCGTGCTGACTACCGCGGTCAATGAGATCGGCGCCCACTGGGAGGTCTCGCGCTGCGTCGCCATGATGCGCACGCGCGGCTCTGCGCCCACGGCGATGCAGGAATTCTTCGGCAAGTCGGTGAAGGAAGGGACTCCAGCTACGCTCAAAGAAGTGATGATCGCCATGCAAGATATGGCTGGGGAAGAGCCGCTGAGCCTTGCCGACGCGCAAAAAGCGGCGGAACTCCAGAACGCGCGCAAGGCATTGGCTGAACTCGGAACGAATTCGATTCTGGCCTTTCCGTTGAGCAATGGTGACGACCCCGTCGGCCTGCTGGCCCTTATGCACAACAAGCCCCGGACCTGGCTCAGCGCCGACACGCTGGTACTGAAAACGCTTGCCGATCAGATGGTGATCGCGCTCAATAACGCCGGACTGCGGCGCTTGGTGAAAAATCTTTCGGTCACCGATGAGAAATCCGGACTGCTCAAGCGATCTTCCTATCTTGACTTGCTTTTGGCCGAGAGCAAACGAGCGGTGCAGAATGCAGCCGCGCTTTCGGTTTTGCTGATGCAATTTGGCCGCAGCGGGGCACTAATCAAGGAGTACGGCGAACCTGCAATAGAGAACGTGATGGAAAAAATCGGGCAGCAGATCTCGGGTAACATTCGCACCAACGATCTCGCCTTCCGCTACGACACCACCACCATCGCTCTGATTCTGGGTGAAACCGCCGAAAAAGAAGGTCTGATGGCCATCGAAAAACTGCGGCGAATCGTCTCGAGCATGCGTTTGCCGGCCAAAGAAGGCGCAGACCAGGGGCAGGCAGTGGAATTTTCCGCCGGCCTGGCGCAGGCTGTCATCCGCGACGCCTTCGACCCAGTCGATATCGTCACCGAAGTGATCAATCGCGCCGAGCACGCGCTGGCCTCATCTCTCGCCCAAGGCTCAGGGAAAGTTGTGGCGCTGGGTGCCGCGCTGGCGGCAGGGGCGGTAGCGTAGAGAGCCGGTACTGAGGCGAAAGCTGCTATCGCTCAGACTCGAGCCCGATTCCCAGGCGCTTAGCCAGTTTGCGGGCGTAGTCTTTTTGATCCTCGATTGCTTTTGCCGCCTCTTCCGAAGTACTCCGCCTCGGTTCGTCCACGGATTCTACTTCGACCACCCTGACTTTCATCTCGTCCCCAACAGCGAACGGTTTCTGCTGAACCCACGATACATGTTCGCTCGCTGGATTGATAAGGCCACTGACGGAAAGGAACAGGTCTTCGCCCGAGCTTCCCGCAACCCAATTTACGATGGCAGAGAGAACTCCAGCTTCGCCGATTCCGGCCAAGCAGATCTTCCGATCGTTTACGTAAACTTCGAAAGCACGCATAGCCATAGGATTTTACTCGTCGAGATGGCGCTGCTAAACTGGTTGGTTTGACTATCTCATTTGATCCGCACTGTGTACGTGATCTGTCAGGAAAATCATGTTGAAACCAGGTGATATTGCATTTGTCAGTGGCGCCCGTACGCCCTTCGGCCGCTATTGCGGCAAATTGAAAGACTATACGGCTCAGGAACTGGGCGCTGTTGCCGCCAAGGGTGCGATCGAGCGCGGCAAAATCGACCCCAGGGAAGTCGATCACGTTGTGTTCGGCAATGCGCAGCAGACCTCTGGCGACGCACTCTACGGCGCGCGGCATGTTGGGCTGCGCGCGGGACTGCCGATTGAAACTCCCGCGCTCACGGTGAACCGCCTGTGCGGATCGGGAATGCAGTCGATTGTGAACGCCGCGCAAATGATTCAGACGGACGAAGCCAAGATTGTGGTCGCGGGCGGCATGGAGGCAATGTCGCAGGCACCCTTTGTCATCCGCGGCCGCGACGGGTTCACGCTTTCTCCCGGCGGCAAGCTGGAAGACTCGCTCATGGTTGCGCTGCTCGACAGCTATTGCGGCCTCTACATGGCGAACACCGCCGAGTTGTACGGCGGCGAGCAGGGAATCACGCGCCAGATGCAGGACGAATTCGCGCTGCGCTCGCAAAAGTGCGCGGACGACGCCTACCAAGCCGGACGCATTCAGGACGAACTGGTTCCGGTGCCGTTGCGGAATTCCAAAGGCGAAGCTACCGGCGAATCGCTGGCTGAAGACGATCATCGGCGTCCGCAAACCACAATGGAAGGCCTGGCGAAACTGAAAGCCGCCTTCGGAAAAAATGGAACGGTTACCGCCGGCAACGCCAGCGGCATAGTGGACGGCGCGGCGGCGGTCGTTTTGATGTCGATTGAAGAAGCTCGCAAGCGCAACATCGAACCGCTGGGGCGAATCGTGAGCTGGGGCATTGCCGGGGTCGAGCCGAAAGTCATGGGCCGCGGCCCGGTGCCGGCGACCAAACTGGCCCTGCAAAAGGCTGGGCTGTCGCT
>DATLKM010000230.1:0-32676 GCA_035538435.1 Binatia bacterium | reverse complement strand
TTTGTTTCTGCTGGTCTGGCAGGGGAGGCTGGAACTATGGAAAGCGGCCGCTCTTGGACTTATCGGGGTTGCGTCGGTCGTTATTATCGGCCGTGCCGCTGGTGATTACGGCATTCAAATGCTCTACTACCGGAACTTCATTGGTATGCCGATCGCGCCGGCGGAGATGACCGCGCACTTTACGGTTGCGCAGTATGCGCATTTTTTCGTCAGCGGCTACAAGGACATGCTGCTCAGCTTCGTACCCCTGTTCGCGATGTTAGGGCTGGTTGGGCTGAACCGGACGACGGCGCCGCTGCTGGGCGTTGCCGCGGCCTATGCAGTTTTGCATTACGTCATTCTGCCCAACTGGATTGACCGTTTTATGGCGTTTTTCTATCTCGCAACCGCGATGTCCGCTGTCCTGCGCAGCCAATCTTTCCGGCTCTTGGAATCTCCTGACTAGTAGTGCCTCGGTTCCGGCGGCCAACGCCGCCCAACGCCGCCCTTCATCTGCCCGCAACAATTGTTTACAATAAAACCTTCGCCCTCAGCTGGGCGAAGCGAACATTGGAATCAGCCAATCACAATCCTGGCGCATCCCCCGGCGTTCAGGCGGGCGTGTCGGTTGTACCATCCCCAACCGTTTATTGGCGTGTCGAAGGCAGCCTGCTCGATATTACGGTGGTTGAACCGGTTGCATTCTTCACCTGGAATGCGCAGACATTTGCGGAACGCTTCCGGCGCCGCGGCCTGATCTTCTTAATGGCCGCGCTGCGTCCTTTTCTTTATTCCACCAATCGCAAGTTTGCCACCCGGGTGGTGCATACAGTCTTGCGCGGCATCACCCGCGACCGGCTGGACCTGCTGGGCGAGGAGTATTTTCAGTACAAGTTGAAGCCGCGTTTAAAGCCGAATGGTGTCGAGCGCGTGCAGGAACTGGTGCGATCCGGGGCGGATGTCGTTTTGGTCAGTCAGGCTCTGGAGCACGTCATGAAGCCGCTGGCCCAGCACCTGGGCGTGCGGCGGATCGTCGCCAACCGGCTTGAGTTTCGCGACGGAATTGCCACCGGCAGGCTTCTCGAGCCGGTGATCCGTCCGCGCGGCGCTTTCGCCCTGCTGCGGGAACAGAATCCTGATGGCCGTCGCGCGCCCAAGACTCTGGCCCGTCAGCTCGACATTCCGGTCGAGCAATTGAGGATCGCGGCCGTCAGCTCCGCGCGTGAACCTATAACTCGTGAGCGCCCCATCGTCCATTTTAATGGGAGCCGTCAGGCCCCGGGTTTTTCCGTACGGCAAGCGCTGGCTGGCAAGCACGTCATGCTGATCGGCGTCACCGGTTTCATCGGGAAGGTATGGCTGGCGAACTTGCTGTTGGATCTGCCGGAAGTGGGGCGGATTTATCTGCTGATCCGGCGGCAAAAGTCGAATCCGGCGCAGCGGCGCTTTGACAAGATGGTGGAGGAGTCTCCCGTCTTCGACCCGCTGTTTGAAAAATATGGTCCCTCGCTGGGCGACTTTCTGCGCGAGAAAATCGAAGTGGTCGAAGGCGACGTGACGCAGCCGGGGTTGGGCCTGGCGCCCGAGGTCGCCCGCCGTGTCCAGCGCAGTCTTGACCTGGCGATCAACAGCTCAGGCCTTACTGATTTCAACCCCGATCTGAGAGACGCTCTGCTCACCAACACCGACGCCTCGGTGAATGTGGTCGAATTTGTGCGCTCGACTGACCACGCCGGCCTGCTGCATCTTTCCACCTGCTATGTGGCAGGGGAACGGGATGGGCGCGTCGCCGAAAATCTGATTCCAAACTACACGCCCCATCGGATTGCCGGGTTCGATGCTGAACAGGAATGGCGCGATCTTCACGATCTCATCTCGAAGGCTGAGGCGCAGGCCGAGAGCGCCGACGTGACTGCCGGATTGAAGATGCAATCACTGGCAAAGGAACATGCGGCCAAAGGGCTGCAAGGCGCGGCCCTGGAAAATCAAATTCGAAAGAACCGGATTCGCTGGCTCAAGACTTATTTGACCGAAGCCGGCACCCGCCGCGCCAAAGAATTAGGCTGGCCGAATACTTACACGCTGACCAAAAGCCTGGCCGAATCGTTGATTGTAAAACACGGGGCTGGTTTGCCCATCGCGGTGGTTCGTCCGGCCATCGTGGAAACCTCGGTGGCCAAACCGTTTCTGGGCTGGAATGAAGGCATCAACACCTCGGCATCCTTATCTTATTTATTAGGCACATATTTCAGGCAACTGCCTTCGAATGAGAGCAAGCGGCTCGATATCATCCCGGTCGACGAAGTCTGCGCCGGGTTGACACTGATCGCGGCCGCGGTTGTGGAGCGCCGCCATGACCCCTTGTATCAGCTTGCCACTTCGGTTACCAACCCTTGCGATATGGGCCGTTCCATCGAGTTGACTTCGCTGGCGCACCGAAAGCATTACCGCGCCCAGGAAGGGCTGGAATCCTGGCTGCGCCTGCGCTTCGACGCTATCCCCGTTTCCAAAGAACGCTATCAGCGCATGTCGGCGCCGGCCCAGAAGGCGATCGTAAAGTCGATTCAGCGCATCATGTCGCCCCTGCCGTTAAAAAAGACTCCGCTGGTCAAAACCGAGAGAAATCTTGAGCGCGTGGAAAAGCTGATTGAACTGTTTGAGCCGTTCATTCTGTTCAACGAACACGATTTTGTCGCCGAAAACGTGGAAAAGCTCTCGTACTCGCTGGTTCCGGAAGAGCGGCAGGGATTCGGCTACGGCGCGCAGAACCTGGATTGGTGGGATTACTGGATCAACGTCCACATTCCCGCCCTGCGGCGCTGGACCTATCCTCTTATCGAGGGCAGACCGCTGGAGCCGCGACCGGCTCGCAGCCTGGAAAATGGTGAAACTGTAAAGACCGGTACCTAAAAGTCGGCACCACTCATCCTTCATAACCTGTTTTAGCGTGAATTCAAAATATCGACGCGGATTTCATAAATGGCAATCTTTCTGACTGGATCGACGGGATACATTGGCGCGCATGTCGCAGCGAATCTTTTGCGCGACCATGGCGCGGCGCTGAACGTGCTGGTGCGCGCACGCGACGTCAGCGAGGCAGAAGCGCGCCTTTGGCAGGCTTTGCAGTTGCATCTTGAGTTTCCCCGCTTCTATGAATACTTGCAGACGCGCGTGCGGGTCTTCAGGGGGGACTTGACCGAACCGGGGTTCGGGTTGAATCGCGAGGAATACGACCGACTGGTACACACCACAGATTCGGTGATCCACTGTGCCGCATCGCTGAACCGCAAATCGGAAAAGAGCTGTTTGAACGTGAATCTGCGGGGCACGCTGGAAGTGCTCACCCTCGCCCGCCACGCCGAGCACTATCATGGCCTTCGCCGTTTCAGCCAGGTCAGCACTGTCGCGGTTGCGGGCAAGCGGCACAACGAAGTCGTCGCCGAAGACCGCTCGATTGACTGGGAGCGATCGGACTACGATCCCTACGCCCGCACCAAGAAGTTCTGCGAACACATGATGCGCGTGCTCCTGCCGGAAACGCCAAAGACTATTTTTCGTCCGAGCATTGTGCTCGGCGATAGCCGCTACGCCGAAACTACGCAGTTCGATATGGTGAAGGCGTTCGTATTTCTCGCGGGTCTGCCGGTGCTGCCGTTTCGCCCGAATGACAAAATCGACATTGTGAACGTGGATTTCGTGGCTGATGCGATTGCCACGCTCCATCAGAAGCCAACGCCCGAGCACGATACGTATCATCTTTCTTCCGGACGCGATTCACAAACCTTTCGCGAGATCACGCGCGCTCTGGCTGCTTCCCAGAACAAGCGCCCGCCGGTGTTTGTGCCGTTCGCCGAGCGCCCGTTTGCCGGCTCCGTGAATTTTCTTTCGAATCGCCAGGGAGCGCTTGCGAAAGGTGCATCGCTGATGAAGGTGTTCATGCCGTATCTGGTGTGGAACACTGTATTCGACAACACGCGCGTGACGCGCGAACTGGGAAAGAAGCCGGTGCCGTTCACGCAGTACTCCTATCCGTTGTTGAAGTTCAGCCGCGAGAACAATTTTTCGTACTCGTATCAGCCGTGGCCGGCCCGCGCGGGAGGGACCGCGGCATGATGGATCTTATTTTGGAAGCCTGGGTCAGCAGTTCCATTGAGCGCACCAAAGCGGCGTGGATGCTGGGCGCCGGCAGGCGCTGGCAACCGGGAGAAAGGCTGAAGCTGCTTTTTGCCGGCTACAACGGCACGCGCAACATGGGCTCCGATGTGCGTGTCGAAGAAATGCTCCGCCAGCTTCGCCACATTCTGGGACCGGAGCGCGTCGAGTTCAGCGTGATGAGCCAGAACTTCGATTTTTCGCGTGGATATTTTGAGGGCACGAGGCAAGTCCACTTGCCCGACATCTTCCCGCCATTCTTGTCGGATGAAGTTCCCAGGCACGATGGCGTGGTGGCCTGCGAAGGCTCGATGTTCAAGAGCAAATTTGCCAACGCACTTACCGCTATGATGATCGGGTCGCTCGGAATCGCCGCCGCGCAAAATAAATTATCGGTGGGATATGGCGCGGAAGCGGGCCACATGGATCCGCTGGTCGCCAAGATGTGCGCGCGGTACTGCCACAATTCGTTCGTGATTACGCGCAATGAAGAGTCACGAACGTTACTCCGCGAATTGGGCATTCCCACTGAGCTGGGCACAGATACTGCCTGGACCTTCGAGCCCCGTCCGCCCGAGTACGGCCAGAATGTACTGAGTAAAGTCGGATGGGACGGCAAAACCCCGGTCCTGGTCATCTGTCCAATCAATCCCTTCGAGTGGCCCGTGCGGGCGTCGGTGGCGAAATATGCTTTGCATAGCCTTACGGGCGCCTACAAAGACAGCCACTATCGCACCGTCTACTTTCACAATTCCGGTCCCGCTGCTCAGCAGGCTTATCACAAATACTGGAACGCGATTGCCGATGCGGTTGCCGCCTTCCGCGAGAAAACAAATGTGTTCGTAATTCTGGCCGCCACCGAGCGCCTCGACGCCCGGCCCGCCCGCAAAATTGCCGAGAAGCTGGGTGGGGTTCCCGTGCTCACGTCTGACGACTACAACATGTACGAACTGGTGAGCATTCTGCGCTCGTGCCACATGATGGCGTCGTCTCGCTATCACGGTATCGTGACTTCCATGCCGGGGTTGGTGCCTTCGTGCGGCATCACCATGGACGAGCGCATTCGCAATCTGATGCGTGAGCGCGGACACCAGGACTTGTTAATGACCGTGGACGACCCCGATCTCGAAGCCAAGCTGCTGGTCGCGCTTGAGAAGCTGAGTCGTGAAGGCGAAGCCATTGCTGACGGCATTGCGCGCACGGTAGTGCGAAATTTGAAAGTGATGGCGCGCATGGGGGTTTATTTCGAAGAAGAAGTGCAGCGGCGTTATCCAGAATTTGAAACCCGAAGAGGCGAATGGAGTTGGGAAGATTATTTGCCCCCGATGAATTCGTCTTTGAGGGAGTTGGTGGCCGCATATAGCTGACGAGAGCTGGTCTAAGCTCCAAGGCCATCGCATGAACGACGACCGACATTGAGCATGCTCATCCCATTCATTGGAGACATCTTCGCGCAGCTGCAATCCGCCGCCGACACGCGAATTCTCGCCGAAATCCGCGATGGCGAGATCTTTGCTGTGACCGGCAACGAACTGCTGGAAATGGTCCGGAAGGCGAGGACGTTCATCGCCTCCAAGCAGCTTAAGCCGGGCGATCGCTGCGGATTGCTTGCCGCCAACAGCATTCGTTGGGTGGCAATGGACCTCGCGCTTACCGCCGAAGGACTGATCGTCGTTCCCCTTTATTCCCGCCAGGCTCCGGCTGAGCTGATCGCCATGATGAAGGATTGCACGCCTTCTCTGGTGTGCTGTGGTGATGTCACCCTTCTTCGCTCGATCGCGCAAAATTGGGCGGAAGCGCCGCCGATGTCTGTATTTGATGAAATATTCGCAGGAGTTGAGGGGGTTCAACTCGAACGGCCGCAGGTCGGGAATCAGAGCCCGGTCAGAATCATCTACACCTCGGGAACCTCGGGCGAAGCAAAGGGAGTGGTTCTCACAGCAGCGAACGTCACGTTCATGCTGGAAAGAACGAGCGAGCGGCTCGATCAACTGATGGCAGGTTCAACCCGTCAAGACCGCATTTTTCACTATCTGCCGTTCACCTTCGCTGCCTCGTGGATCGCTTTGTTGACGTTTCTTAAGCGACGCAGCCTGGTCACAATCAATACCGATCTGACCAAAATCGCCAACGACATGCGCACTGTCGCCCCCGATTATTTCCTGAATGTTCCGCAATTGCTCGAACGCATGCGCCGGGGCGTGGACGAGCAACTGTGGAAGACCGGAGGCGCGCCGCTTGCCATCTATTCCCGGGCCAAGGGCGCGTGGGCGCGAAAGCAGGAAGGGAAGACCCATCCAGGGGACGCTTTCTGGCTCTGGCTTGCCGCAAAGGCGGTTTTTCCCACAATCAAGAAAAAGATGATAGGACAAAACCTGAGAGCCTTGATCTGTGGGTCCGCGCCGCTTACGCCCGAAACGCAACTCTGGTTCATGATGCTCGGCATTCGGGTGTTGCAGGTTTACGGCTTGACGGAAACCACCGCAATCTGCACTATGGATGATCCAGACCACGTTGAAATTGGCCGTGTAGGCCCTGCGATTTCGGGGATGGAGATGCGTCTCGGGCAAAACGACGAGATCGTGGCGCGCGGCCCGAATATTTTCCCTGGATACTGGAATCGTCCTGAACAAACTGCCGAGGCACTGCATGGCGGCTGGTTTCACACGGGGGATCAGGGCGAAGTCAATGCGGCGGGAAACTGGCGCATCGTCGGACGCATGAAGAATTTGATCGTGCTCGGCTCTGGTCACAAAATGTCGCCTGAGCCGATTGAAGATGCGATTGCGGCGCTGCTGCCGGAGGCGCAACAGGTGGTAATCGTCGGCAACGGGCGCGGGTATCTCTCGGCGGTAGTTACGGGCAATATGGCGGCTGATAAAGTGCAGGCCGCGCTGGACGAATTGAATGCCGACTTGCCGCACTACAAGCAAGTGCGGGCTTTTGTAGTCAAGGCTGAGGTGTTCTCGATCGACAATGGCTGCCTCACGGTAAATGGCAAGCTCAAACGCGACGTAATTTCCGCGCGAATGAAGGAAGAAATCGAAGACATGTATCGTGTGAAGCAGGCGGTGTAATGGAAAAAGTTCTCGAAACCGCGCAGCAGACGCCCGTGGAGGGCGCGAGCGGCATGTCGTGGTCTATCCACGAGGGCGTGATCGAATTGCAGTTGCATCGCGCGCCCTGCAATGAGATAGGATCGCAATCTTTGGTTGAACTCGAACGGTTCACGACTTTCTTGCAGCGCGCGCAGAATGACACGCACGCCCTAATTATTCACAGCGGGATGGCTTCCGGCTTCTGTGCGGGAGCCGATCTTCGCGAGCTTTATTCGCGTTCTCTGGCGATGGAGCAGAGCGCCGCCCTGCGAGGGGTGCGGGACTTTCTGGATCGCATTCACCGTGTCCTGAATTTGATTGACGCCGCGCCAGTTACCACAATTGCTGCCGTGCACGGCGTAACCTTCGGCGGCGGTTTCGAGCTTGCCCTGGCGTGCGATCTGATTATTGCCGACAAGATGGCCCGCTTCTGCTTTCCCGAATTGCGTTTGGGATTGATACCCGGTTTCGGCGGAATCCCCCGGCTGAAACGGGATTTGGGCAATGCGGTAGTCCGCGATCTCTTGTTGACCGGTCGCAGTTTTAACGCCGCTAAGGCACAACAGATCGGCCTGGTCAGCCAGGTTGTGAGCGAAGGGGAGGCCTTGCGCGCGGCACGGGCCACTGCTGCCCAACTAACTAAATTTGACCACCTTACAGCCGCGGCCGCGAAAAAGTTTATCAAACCGATTCCACACGAGGACTTGCGGCATGAAATCGACATATTCTGTGAATTGTTTGCCAGCCCCGCAGTGCGCGCCGGATTGAAGAAATTTGTCGAGAGCACCGACAAGCAGCCGTATCTGCCTTAGTCGATTGAGGGAAGAGGAACATGCCGACTGCTGAACAAACGCTCGACGAAATCATGAACCTTGCGGCGGCCCATTTTAAAGTGCCGCGGGAGAAGCTGCGCCCGGATGAGGATTTCTTCAAGACCCTCGGGATCGACAGCCTGCAAACACTTGATCTACTGACAAGGCTCGAGAACCACTTTGGAGTTGAGCTGCCGGATTATGAGTTACAGGGCGTGTCGGACTTCCGCACGCTGGCCGGAAAAATTCAGGCGCGGCTCTGATCGTGAGTTCACCACAGTGGCGCGAAAAATCTCTTGGTCTTGCGCCCGGTGCCAGTCTTGTGCTCAGTGGAAGGTAAGGAAAGTGACGAACAAGATTCCCCCGTCTCTCCGTGTCTGTGTGGTGAAATAGCCCATTAATGCTCGATCTGCAAAAATATAGCTGCCTTGGGGCCGCGTTGCGGGACGCGCTCGACCGCTTTGCTGCGGAGGTCTGCCTGATCGAAGCTGACCGCGACCGTGAGAAGACCCGCCTAACCTATTCCGATTTCAAAGAAATTGCGTTGCCGCTGGCTCGCGCTCTTGAAGACGCCGAATTCGAGGCTGGCGACCGCGCGGCCATATTAATGACCAATCAGTCGAAGTGGCTGATTTCGGCCTACGCGGTGTTTTACGCGGGAGGCGTCCTGGTTCCCCTCGATTACAAACTCACTCCGGCCGAGCAACTGCAACTGCTGGCGCACTCGAAAGCCAAAGTGTTGATCGTCGAGTACTACATCTGGCGCCAGATCATGCAGTCGCCGGATTTTCAAAACATCAAAACAAAGCTGGTTCTTGTGACCGAGTCGCCGCTGGGTGCCGATCTGGCTGGTGGTTTCCGCTGGGAGGATTTCAAACGCAGAGGCGCGCCCGACTTTGTCATGCGCCAGCGCGAAGATGTGGCGTGTATTGTCTATTCCTCCGGCACGGGCGGACGGCCAAAAGGATGCGTTCTCACGCACGAGAACTATCTCGAGCAGTGCCGAGCGCTCACCGCGTGGTACCCGTTCTGGCCTGGAGTGCGCTATCTCAGTATTCTGCCCACCAATCACGCCATCGACTTCATGGTGGGTTTTATCGGCCCGTTTGTTTGCGGGGCCTGTGTCGTGCACCTGCGCACGCTACGTCCGGAGTTTGTTCGCGACGCCTTCGTGCGTTCCGCATTACTTACGTTTCGCTGGTGCCGATGATCGTGAAGAACCTGGAGCGTGGCCTGCGCGCCAAGTTCGACGAGTTGCCGGCTTGGAAGCGGGCCATCCTGAACCGGATGATTGCGCTGAATAAGATGCTCACGCGGAAACATCCCCGTGTGAATCTCAGTAGAAGATTGCTGCCCAAAGTGCATCGCGCCTTTGGCGGCGAATTGCTGGCTCTGATCACCGGTGGCGCCTTCATGGACCCCACGACCATGCAGTTTTTCTACGACCTTGGAATTCCGGTGGTCAATGGCTACGGGTTGACGGAGGCCGGAACGGCGCTCACATTGAATGATCTGAAACCGTTCCGCGCCGACACTGTCGGCAAGCCTCTTCCGGGAGTTGAATTGCGGGTGCTGAATCCGAACGAGGAAGGCATTGGCGAAATCGCCGCGCGCAGCAAGACCATCATGTCTCACTATCTGGACGACGCCGAACTCACGCTTGAGACCATCGTTGACGGATGGCTGCTCACCGGCGATCTCGGCCGCTTCGATGGTGGCGGCCATTTGCAGCTCTTCGGGCGTAAAAAGAACATGATCGTCACGGAGGGCGGCAAGAATATTTACCCGGAAGACATCGAGACAATATTCGACGGTTTGCCAGTGAAGGAGTATTGCGTCTTCGCCGCCAACTACGTCTGGCCCAAGAATAATTTGGGCCACGAAACGCTGCTAATTGCAATCCGTTTGGACCCGAATCAAGTCTTTGACAGCAAACTACTGCAAGATCTGACCGCGCGCAATCGCCAGTTGCCCGACTTCAAGCGCGTCGGTGGATACTTGATTGTGAACAAGGATTTTCCGCGCACCGCGTCTATGAAAATCAAGCGCCAGGCATTGGCAGAGGAAATTGGCAAAACAATGGATCGGGGAGCGGTGGTGGCGCTGTGAGCGCCGCAAATGCTTACCTGGCTATTGTGAATCCCGCCGCGGGCGGAGGGCGCAGCCGGAAATTGCTGGGGCCGGCATTGGAGCGGCTCCGGTTAGCGGGACTTCAAATCAAGGTGGCTGAAACTTCCGCCCCGGGAGATGCTACGCGCCTTGCGCGTGAGGCCTACGCTCGCGGAGAGAAAAACTTCGTCGCTGTCGGTGGCGATGGCACCTCGTATGAGGTGGTGAACGGGATATTCTCTCTCGCAGGCCCAAACCATGGCCCTGCCACTCTTGGCTTTCTTCCGCTCGGCACCGGCAATTCCTTTCTGCGCGATTTTAGCGATCGTGGAGTGGAACACGCGATCGAATCGCTCGTTGCAGGTCGCACTCAACCCTCCGACGTTCTTCGTCTGCGGCACAGCGGCGGGATCATCCATTACCTCAACCTGATGAGCGTGGGGTTCACGGCTGACGTGGCCGCGTTGCGAGCCCGCCGCTTCAGCGCGCAGGGTGAATTCGGATACTTCGTCTCCATCTTTATCGCACTTGCCCGGCTCCGGCGCCGCCCATTTCCAGTCCGTATCGACGATCAAAAAGAATTCGACCGCCGCCGCTGTTTGTTTCTTACTTTTAACAACAGTAAGTTCACTGGCGGCACCATGCTTATCGCCCCGCATGCCGAGGTGAATAGTGGATGCATTGAGTATGTTCGCTGGGGCCCGATCGGCCGAGCAGGGCTGGTTCGCAATCTTCCCCGCTTATATGACGGCACTCACGTCACGCACCCGCTGGCCGAGCGCCGGGCGGTGCGGAGAGTGGAATTCGATCTCGACTCGCCCGTGGACGTGATGATCGATGGCGAGGTGCTCAGTCTGCATTGCCAGGAACTGGATGTTCTGCCGGGGGCGCTCAACGTAGTCGCCTGAGCGTGATATAAAAATAAGTCGCGCAGTTCGCGAGAGCCTTTATGTCGGAAGAACGGCGAAAACGGCGGCAGGACCGGACGCCAGAGCCCGTACCGGTTTCCAAATCGAAAGACCGCATGGTCTGGCTCGGTATCGCGGTGATACTGGCGCTTGCTTATGCGGGTTTCTGGTACCGCAACAATCACAAGTACGATGGTTTCGCACAATGTCTCGCGTCGAAACAGGTCAAAATGTACGGCCTTTACTGGTGCCCGCACTGCGCCGAGCAGAAGGAAATGTTCGGCCGATCCTTCCGCTACGTGCCCTACGTCGAATGCGCCATCAAGGGGTCGCACGAACTTACGCAGGCATGTCAAGCGGCCGGTGTGAAGTTATTTCCTGCGTGGCAATTTGGCTCGGCTCCTCCCATCTCGGCGGTATTCCCACTCTACGAGTTGAGCGATAAAACCGGGTGCAGCCTGCCGTGAGTGCGGAAACTCTGCTTCCCGCGCCCAATCGCGGTCTTTTGGCTCTGATTGCAATTTTTGCTCTTGCCGGCGTGGCTGTCTCCGGTGTCTCGCTGCAACGGCACTATGCCAGGTCAGAGTCGAAATTCTGTGACATTGGCGAGAAGTTTAACTGTGACATTGTGAATCGCAGCGAGTATTCCAGCCTGATAGGCATTCCTGTTGCAGCCATCGGCGTGGCCGGATATGCATTCTTATTCGTACTTGCAGCGTTTCGACGTTCACAACCAGAGACTCCATTGCGGCTGGTGCTCGCGTCGCTGGCGGGGCTGGCATTCGCTCTTTATCTCACTTATGTCGAAGGCTTCGTGCTCGACACGTGGTGCATCCTCTGTTTGACTTCTTTAGGCCTGATTGCGGCGATTGCAGCGACATCGGTGACGGTGAAAGTAAAGAGCTGATGTGTCCTTTTCCATTGGGGAATATCTAAAAGAAACAATCCTATGACCGCCGCTCTCGCCGAAGTCGTGCGCGCCACCGGGGCCACGGGCGATCTGCGCCTGCACCAGTTTCGCAGCCGGATCTTCCGCAACACCCGTTTCCTGCGCGTTTGGCTTCCACCCGGCTATGACGAACCGGCAAACGCCGCCCGTACCTATCCGGTCTTTTATCTGAATGACGGACAAAACCTGTTTGAAGCCGTATCAGCATTCGCGGGCGTGGAGTGGGGCGTGGACGAAACTGCCGACAGGATGATCCGCGAAGGCAGCGTCCCGCCGATGATCATTGTCGGAATCGACAACACCGGCAAAGACCGTATCCGCGAATACATGCCCTACCGCTCCATGCAACCCATGATGTTGCGTGTGCAGGGAAGGCGCTATCCCGATTTCTTGTTCAAAGAAGTCGTGCCGCTGGTCGAAAGGAATTACCGCGTGGCAGGGGGCCCGGAAAATACCAGCCTAGGCGGATCTTCGCTCGGTGCGCTGATCGCGCTTTACACGGCGATTGCCAGACCTGGTTCTATCGGCAAACTCCTGCTGGAGAGCCCGTCGCTGTGGGCGTCGAACCGTCAATTGATCAAAGACAGCCGCGCCGTGAGAATCTGGCCGGAGAGAATATTTCTCGCTGCGGGCACGGCCGAAGCGAGCACTCCCGAGCGCAGTCGCTCTGTCGTGGATGACGTGCAGGAATTGGCCGCGATCATTCGCCGTTCCGTGCTCAGCGAAAGACGGCTCCGTGTGGTTATCAAAGAAGGTGCGACCCACAGCGAAGGAGCATGGGCCGAGCGCTTCCCCGAAGCTCTTCAGTTCTTGTTCGGACCGTGAAGCGCCTCACCGCCATCGCTTGATCTCCGGCCACAGCTCTTGCATGGTTCCGAACTTTGCTCCGCGGCAAATGAATACTGGAATACCTTTTTCCAGGGCATAATGATTGTCCGCCGAATCGCCCACGTACTCCACCTTTTGCCAGAGTTGCTCTAATCGCTCACGCTTGTCATCGAGTACGATCATGCAATTGCCCGAGTAGTCGCGCGGCCCCCACAAGAACCAGGTCTGGTGGCCGCTCAGAGATTTTGGCAGGCCATACTTTCCACCCAGAAAATCGATGGCGCCTGCTTGCCCGTAATCTTGCGCGAAGATTCCGCAGTTCTTGTCTTGCCGCTCTTCGGGAGTCAGACGGTTCCACGCCACCGCCGTTTCAGCGACTATCTCGTTCCATCCGAATTGATCGGCAAACCACTGCGGCAGTGGCGCCCGGGCATGAGAGTGCTCCATTACGGGAGGCTTCGTGGGCAGATACTTCATGTAGTTCAGAAAGCCGTCGGGTGAGAGCACCGGAACGACCAGCGGCGTGAGGTAGGCTCCGTTGGCCAAGAGCAGTACGGCAATCGCGGGCTTGAGCCAGTCCAGCTTTGCGTTCTTGCTTATGGCTTGATCAATCATTACCGCTCCGGCAGCCAGGAGCATGGGGTAAACCGGCGCCAGGTAGTAGTTCTTCCCGTGCAGAACAAACAGCACTCCGTAACAGACCAGGTATGCCCACCCCAGCAGGCGATAGGGTTTGAGCCGCTGCCAGAACAGCAGCCCAAACAATCCCGCCAGCCAGATGGGCGCCGTGAAGGGGTTTATGAGCAGCGTCTGCTGTGCGAAATAATCGACGGGACCCAAAACAACGTCGCGTCCTTCGGCGCGAATGTTGTGCATCAATTGCAAGAACGGCCAGCCGTAGTGCAGGTTCCAGAGAAGATTGGGAAGGAAGATGAGAAACGCAGCCACCCCGCCAAGCCAGATCCAGACGTTGAGAAACACGCGTCGCTGCGCCGTGAGCAAGAGGCCTACCACGATCCCTAGGCCGAATAACGCAATCGTGTATTTTTCTTCCATGCCCAGGCCGGCGATGACGCCGAACCACAGCCAATAGCGGGGATCTTCGCGCTTGATGGCGAGAATGGCGAAATACGCGCAGCCCATCCACAGGTTCGGCTCCAGGCAGTTGGTGCCGAGCAAGCTGGCATTGGAAAGATATTGCGGGGCGACTACGGCACAAATCGCGGCGAGAATCACCGCGTATCGACGGCCGCCAAGCTCGCGGGCAATCGCGGCAGTCTGCACGACCAACAAAGATGACGCGAGAGCGGGAAAGAAGCGGATGGCGCGCAATGAATCTCCCAGCATCGCGCGAGAAATGTGAACTAGAAAAGGAATCAGAGGCGGTTGATCGACATATCCCCAGGCCAGATGGTCCCCGCACGCGATGTAGTCGAACTCGTCGCGAAAATATCCGTAGCGATTGTTGAAGTAAACGTGGAAGATCAGTTTGGCCAGAGCGATCGCCCATACCATCGACATGGTGGAACTGAAAACCGATCTGGGATTTTCGAGGCCGGAAACAGGGGAGGCAGTGCTTACCATGGCCGTTCTATTTTGCCACGGCGGAAGCTAACCTGTAGGAGTGCGGGGGAGAGCAGCGACTCAACGTTATTACCACGTGCTATAAGCGGTGCCGTCGCTGCTGGTGGCGTTCGACGCAGAATGCACATCATCGATACCGGGATCCTGCTGGTCCACGGAAAGCAGCACATCTTCCTGGTGGGGCTCCCAGTTGGCTTGACCGGTCATGGGATCTTTGGGGATTTCCTTCAGATATCCGCCCTGCACCAAATCGTCAAGGGATTGCGGCGCTTTCTGCTTGTCGAGCGTGTATTGTGAGATCAACTTGCGCAATTCAAACAGGTCATTGCGGAGAACCGACTCTCGCGCCTTGACAATGGACTGGTTGTAAATGGGCAGGGCAATCGACATCAGAATGGCCATGATGATCAGCACGATCATCATTTCCAGCAGCGTGAAGCCAGCGCTGCGCCGAATTTTGCCTCGGATTGCCATCTACCAGTCCTTGTATTTCGTGCCGTCCAGAGCCACGCCTTGCGATTTCGTATAAACGTCGAACACGCTCTGCCCACCCCAGGAATCGGAGTCGGGATCGTCCTGCATCGAGCGTAAACCCCATTCCGTCGAGTTCGTCATGGGATCAAGAGGAATCTTGCGCAGGAACCGAACTTTCTTGCCCTGTACATCGACGCCTTTGACCAGAGTCTCCAGATCGGGCGGGTAGTTCTGGCTATCCACCTTGGTCTGAAATCCTCCGCGGTCAGCCGCGTCCTTATAGCGGTCGATCGCGTCGCGCATGTCCCACAACGCTTCGCGCAGTTGGCGTTCCTTCTCGCGCTGGATGGTAATGCGCGCCATGGGCACTACCATGGTGGAAAGAATCACCAGAATCGAGGTGGCGATGATTAGTTCGAGAAGCGTGAATCCTGCAGCGTTCTTGTTGGAACTACGCTGGTGTCGAATCGCCATACGAAATCCGCGTGCGCCGCCCTATTGCACGGTGATCGACGCCTGCGCGCCGTTGATGGAAATCGGCTGCAAGCTGGGATCGCGTGCCCCGCCTTGAGTGATGGTTAATGGCGTCTGTCCACTCGCCTTCGCCTGGAATGTCAGCGTGAGTACGGCGCCCTGTCCTGAAACCCCGGATGTGCCCGGCGGCCTCGTGGCGGTAATGTGCAGCCCCTTATCGTCTTCGCGGTGTACGAGAGCTACCGCCTGCCCATCCTGCGAGAGGAAGCCACCATTCGAAACATTCGCCAAATCGAGAAGCTTGGTGTCGTAGTTGAGTTGCACCGGCACCGAATGAACGTTTTGCGCGCCCGAGATGATGAGATTCACAACAAAGGTCCCACCCTTCGTTGTCGTAATTTGTGCCGGATCGAAAATGAAATTGCCGCTGGCGGTGGCCGGGGCGGGCGGCGCCGGATTCTGTGCTCCCGCGGGAGAGGCCGGCGCAGCATTAGGAGGAGCCTGGCTTGTGCCGGATGCCGGGTTCACCCGCACATGGCGCAATGTGATTGAGTTGGCCGTACCGATGTCGATCGGCTTCTGATTCAATTCCGTTACGTAGGTTCCGCGAATTACGTGCGGCGTAATCGCGAAAACAGTTTCATCCTGCGAATGGTCTTTCGTCTCCTGGCCGAAGAGGTAACGGATGAGCGGAATCTGCGCCAGTCCCGGGATTCCGGCCAAAGAGCGGGTCTGCGAATCGTCGAAGATGCCGCCGATCAAACTCGATTCGCCGTCGCGCAGGCGAATCTCGTGTTCGATTTTTTTCTGGCCGATAATCGGCTGGCTGATGCCGCCGATGCTCGACTGCCCGACCACCGATGAAATTTCCATGGTTATCTTCAAGGTAATTTCGCGGTCGGCGTGCACATGCGGCGTGACGTCGATGTTCACGCCCACATCGAGGTATTGAAACTGTGTATTAACCAAAGGGTTAATGCCAACCCCGCCAATGCCCGGCTGAAACGATCCCGTCGCAACCGGAACGCGCTCGCCAATCTTGAGCGTCGCTTTCTGGTTATCCAGCGCTCGCACCTGCGGGTTTTGCAGCATCTTGGTATCGCTGTCGCCCATAACCGCCGACAGGTTGGCGGAGCCGATCGATACCTGGAAATCGGTGGCGTTCAGGTTGCCGAGAGTGTTCAGCTCTAGGCCGCCGCTGGAACTTGAGGGCGTGGTCGTCCCGGTGGTGGTCGAAGTAGTGGTCGTTGACGTGTTGATATTGCTCTGCAGTGTGACGGTCGCGCTGGTGGGCGGACTGAAGCCGAGGGTGCGGGACCGGTCCTTGCTGATCTGAAGCACCGCGATGTCGACTATGACCTCAGGCCTCGCCTTGTCAAGGTCATCCACCAGTTTTTCCGCCAGAGCGATCTGGTCCGGGGTGCCGCGCACCACCAGGGCATTCTGCGAAAGCAGTTGTTGCACCCGCTGCACGTCCAGCACGGCGCGGATGGCGTTCACCACGTCTTGCAGCTCAGTGGGCTGAGAAAGGTTCGAGAGATAGAACGTCTTGAGAACGCTTTGCTCCAACTCCTTGCGTTTGGCAGGATTGTCCTGCGCGACAAAAATCGTGTTCGAGGTGACGGGGCGCCAAAAAGTCTTCGATTCCAACGCCGTAATTTCCAGCGCTTCTTCCAGAGTCACTCCATTCAGTTCGACTTTGATGCGTCGGGAAGTGTAGTCGGGATCGAACAGCACGTTGATCCCGGCGAGCTGCCCGATGGTCTGATAAATGACTTTGGAATCTTCGGTGAGCTTTACGGTGATGGGCGTGTTGGAAATGGGAGCAAGTTCGACAGGTCCGGCGGCCTCACGGATTTTGCGTTCAAGATTATTCGGAGGCCCGGCCGCGGTCGGCGGAGGATTGTTCGCATCATTGATCATCTGCTGAGTGCGCTTGATTTCCTGCTGTGCGATGAACAGCGAGGGGTCAATCTCTGCGGCTTTCTGGTATTCAGCCAGCGCTTCCTGCAGCTTGCCGGATTCCCGCAACCCATCGGCATGATGTACCAGCGTGGCGGCAGCCTTGAAACGCATACGCTCAAAGCCCGAGCGGTAGCGCAGGTCCTTCGGCTTCAGGTCGTAAGCTTCTTTATAGAATTGGTAAGCGGCCATGTAGTTCTGGCGTGCTTCCGCGTCCTGCCCCTTGGCATAGGCGGTTTTGGCCTTGTCGGCCAGGGCGGGCAGGATAACTACCAGAACCAGCAGCAGTATTGCCGCGGGCTTAAGACGTCGCATTCGGCAGTCCTCGCTAAAACGGCTTCGCTGAACGAACCAACCGCCAGCGAATCCTGGGAATTCAGATGAAACTATGCTTGAAACCAGTAAGAAAAGCTCTGTGGCAGCGATTATAGCATCGTGTTTTGTGCCTCCTCATCTGATTGCAGCCACGCTAGTTACACTCTTTAGTCTTAGACCTGTCAGGCACGGCTTCGAGCTTCGGGGCCCGGGCCCGCTTCGCAGGCGGCGTCCTGCCCGTATCGATGCCACGTAGGGCGCATTCGGCTGCGAAGCCAAAAGCCAGCCCCGCTTCTGCGCTAAGATTGACTCCAGCCCATGCCACGCCAGGCCACACACCAGACCAAGCCCAACGCCGAGAAATCTCCGCGCCGCGAGCCTACGGCCGCCGGGCAGAGAGACGCCGCCGTCAATAGGATCGCTTCACATAACTATTTCTTGCTGGAAAAATTTGAGTGCGGCGTCGCGCTCACGGGGACCGAGGTGAAGTCAATTCGCGGCGGCCGAGCCAACTTAAAAGATTCCTACGGCTTGGTGAAAGACGGTGAACTTTGGCTGTTGAATTGCCACATCAGCCCCTACGAGCACGGCAGCTACTCGAACCACGCCGCCCTTCGCACCCGCAAATTGCTCATGCATCGCGAAGAAATCAGCAAGTTGATCGGCAAGACCCTGCAGAAGGGGCTGACGCTGATTCCCACGCGGATGTACTTTAAGAATGGAAAAGTAAAAGTGGAGCTAGCTTTAGCCAAAGGTAAACAACTGTGGGACAAGCGCGAAACTGAGCGGAGACGGACCGCGGACAAAGAAGCCAGGGAAGCCATGGCGCGCGGAAGAAAGTAACTGTTAAGAAACGCGACCTGTTCGGGAGAGGGCGGGCGGCGAGTGAAAACCGTCAACTTGAAATCCGATATGCCTTCAGTTTACGAAGCTTTGCAGCGCCTGAATCGCGAAGTTGCTGTTGCCCGCAAAGAAAACGCGCAGCTGCTCAAGATTGTTCACGGCTACGGCTCGAAGGGTGTGGGCGGAGAGATTCGCATCGCCGTGCAAAAAGAACTGCTGATATTGGAGCGGAACGGTCAGATTCGCGGCTGCGTTTTCGGCGAGAATTGGTCGAGATCCGATGACGTGGCCTGGAAGCTGGTGCAGTCATTCCCGGAAGTGAAATGCGATTGCGATTTGGGCCGGTGCAATCGGGGAATCACGATTGTCTGGCTATAGCTCATTCCAAAACAAGGCTGGCACTGATCGAGTTGGACCAGTGCCAAATTTGCCACTATTCTGTCCTTGGCTGCCGTGATTAAGAGGTTTTTACTCGATCATTCCGGAAGGCACGCCGGCTTTGCGGGCTTCTTCCTGCATATCGCTCAGCTTTTGCTTGGCTTCGTCGACCGCCTTCTGCTTGTCAGCGATCTTCTGTTTGTATTCGGTATCCTGCTTGTCCCAGTTAGCTTCGTTGCGCAGCCGGCTGCCGGCATCGCCGTACATGGCAGCGGCGCGTAACTGATACTCGCGCTGCAAGACATCCAGCTCGCGGCTGGCCAGGTCGATGCTTTCCTTCTGCGAGCTTAACTTCTCCTGCCACTGCTTCCAGGCCGCTTTCTTCTTTTCCTGTTCATCATCCTGTTTGGGTTCGCCCGATTTCGCCTCGGCATCCGGCTTCTCGGCCTCGGAAGTCGATGCCGCGCTCGCAGACGCTTCACCGATTACAGAGAGCTTATCGTCGCGGGGGATGTTGTCGTTATCGATCACCTTGGGTATGGCCTTCGCGCCGGAATCTTTTCGGATATGCTTCGCGTAGTCTCCCAAAGACGACTGATTTTGCGGAGCAGATGTGGTGGGCGCCGGTTGAGTCGCCGCGGGCTGCTGTGTGGCTTGACCGTCAGACTGGCCGCCGCTCTGGGCGCGAGCCGGAACCGTGCAGAACGCCAATGCGAGAACTGCGGTATAAGTTATTTTCATAGATTTATTCCTCTCAATGTCCTGCGGCGGCGCCTTTGGCTGCCAAGAATCCGCCAATGCGGCGGTCCAGCCGCGCCGCTTCGCCGGCGATGTCGGCCGCCAGTTGCGGCGCCAACTGGGGATCGCGGTTGCGCGCCAGTTGCTGCGCATATCCGGCGATGGTGGTCAGCGACGTGCGGAGTTCCAGCGCCATTTCTGCCGAGATTTCACTGTGCGCCAGCCGCTCCTGCCGGATGCGCTCAAACTCGCTGCGATCGATCATCAGGCACGCCGCTCCAAGCAAGCTGCCATCGACGGCGGGGACCGGAGAAATCGTCACCGAGATGCGGCGCTTTTGGCCCGACGGTGTCGTGTAGTCAGCTTCGCAATGGCGTGCGCGGCTTCCGTGCTGAAGCACGGCCTGAACTTCCTCGCTCAATTGGCCTGAGACATCGTCTCCGCCCGCGGCGGGCGAAGCAATGCGCGTTGCGTCCCGAAAAACATCTTCCGCGCTCATCCCCGATGGCGAACTGAAGCCCAGAATGTCTTTCGCCGCAGGGTTTGCCTGTCTTATCAATCCGTTCATTCCAAAGACCAAGACTCCCGAGGACAGATTCGACAGCACCGCCTGGCTGAAATTTTCGGTAGTACGGGCGCGGCGTTGTTCGGCCAGCGTCTGCACCTGGAGTTCATGCTTCTGCTGTTTCAATTGTTGAATTACGGTGTTGTAAAGGTGCAGCGGCAGGGCCTCCAGTTTCTGCGGAGCCGCATCGCCCAAGTCCGCCTCCGCCGCCAGGTTTTGGCGAAGCCGCCGCATGATCCACATGGCTAAAGCGAATGCGCCCCCGGCCGCGATCAGTACGAAGGCCGAGCGTAGCAGCAGCGGATTGGTAAGCAGCCTCACCACCAGAATCTCCCGTACCAATTCAGAAACCTGTCGCCGGCAAACAGCGCCAGCAGCGCCATGCTGCCGAGAAAAACGCCAAATGGCATCTGGTAGTAGCGATACACCATCTGCGCTGACTGCCAGGCGCGCTTGCGCGCCGCCTCCCCGTTCGCCAACCGCCCGGCGAAGCGATGAGTTCGTTTAATCCACACGACCAATACCGTGGCCAGCCCGAATAAAGACCCGGCCAGCGAGGCGGCGAAGATCGTCAATACGGTGAGTTTCACGCCCAGAAACGCTCCCACCATTGCCATCAGCTTGACGTCGCCAAAGCCCATGCCTTCCACACCGCGCCAGCGCAGGTAGGCCATGCCTGCTCCATAAATGAACGACGCGCCAATGGCCGCGCCCAGAACCGAATCGACAAACGACAGCAAGCGCGCCGACATTTCGGAACTGATCGGCAGATTCAGAACTCCGGGCAGAAATTGCGAAGCCAGATCGTGTACCGGAACCAGCCAACTGAAAACCAACCCGAAGATCAGACCCGGCAGCGTCAGTTTGTCGGGCAATAATTTCGTCTCCGCATCGGTGAAAATCAATCCAAGCAGTAAAAATCCAAAGATACAGAACTTCACCGTCGCTAGCGTGGGGCCGAAATACGCGAAGCTGGCCAAAAAAATCCCGGCGGTCAGCAATTCGACTACGACATAACGTATCGAAATCTTGGCTTTGCAATGGCGGCAGCGCCCGGCGAGTATGCACCAACTGATAACCGGCAGGTTGTCGTAGAAGGCAATCGGCTGTTTGCATTCGGGGCAAGCCGATCTTGGCCTGACCACAGACATGTCCAGCGGCAGGCGATAGATGCACACGTTCAGAAAGCTGCCGAAACACAGCCCCAGCACAAAAATCGCCGATGCGAAAATCGGATCCATGGATGAAATTTGGTTCGCGGGCGCAACACCTCAGAACGCCGCAAATCCAGCTTCTTGACGCGATTATATGTCGCTGGGTACTGCAAGGGATAAGGTACTGAAGTCACTGTCCGTAGGGACAATAGCTGGTCTTCGAGCGGTACAGGGAAGGTCTATGGTGATCGGAAGCGCAAAATATGTCCTTGAAGCGTTGCTGCTGACGGTTCTTGCCGAGGCATTCGGCCATTCCAGTTTTTCCAGTTTCGCGGGATTAACCGGGTTTCCGGAGTAGCAGGAGAAGTCCATCCGCTCCCAGTTTCCTCACGGATCAGAATTGAAAAGCACGATCCTTCCTCGACAGGCTTGAGGGTGAACTCGTACAGGCTCGCTTGCAGGCCTTCGGTGATCGACTCTCTTGCTTGCAAACAAAAAATCCATTCAGGCCGCGAGAGTTTCACGAGATTATGAGGCGAAAAACTATCGTTGCGCACTACGCGGGCGCCATACCGCTGGGCAATGCGGCAAGTACCGTCGGTCGAATGATGATCGACAATCACAATCTCGGAGCAGGGAAGCAGCGTCTCCAGCGCGCGGCCCAGCCGCAACTCGTCGTTATGCGTATGTAAGAGGGCCGCGATTGGAGGCATTTTGGCAGCGTGAAACCCGCCTCCAGAGTGTACGACGATTCCTCCCGGGCGAACTATTCCGTCGCGCGATCGGCCGAAAGTCTGGCCGGAAGCGCGGCCCGCCCAAACACGATTCCGGTTTCCACCTCAACCGGTTTGCCGTTCTGTAGATATGGTTTGAACCGCCATTGATTTACTGCATCGGTCACCGCCTTCGACTGATCGGGATAGGCGCTCAGGAAATGAATGTGCTTCACTTTTCCGTCTTTATCGACGATGATGCGCACCGGCACAGCATTGAAATGGCGTTCGCTAAACACAGGCTCCACGCGCCTGGTCATATTGGCATCGATGGCGTAATCCTTGATGCAAACCGGATCATTGCCTCCGCCGGTTCCGGCGTTCGGCCCGATTCCAGCGGGCAGCTTGATCTTGTTCATGTCAAGCAGCAGATTCTCAAGTAGCCTCGTATTTTGGCTGCTCAAAATGAACTGCACGGTATGGCATCGAATCTCCGTCGATGCCACATACCAATGAATCTCGGCGATCGGCGACCAGTACGCATAGAAAACGAACGAGCGCCCGCCGATCTGGGTTTGCGTGGGCTGCATTTCAAGCTTGTAGTCGGCCTGCAAGTGGTTTTTCGAATAGTTCACCAGTTCGAGCGCGTTGCTGGCGGGAAACGGCGTGAAGAACATATCCTGCGCCGTAACCAGCACAATTCCTCGCGACGATCCTCTTGAGTTGTCGCCCGGAACGATCTGGGCGAGCGTGTAACGGCCAGTATCGGACGGGGGCGGGCCCTGATATTTCTGTACCCAATCCGTGGGAAGGGAATACGTCATGTGGAAGTAAGGGTTGTTGAAGGCGCCGCTGTTGAAAGTGCCGCCCTCGGGAACCGGAGTGATTGAGTCGCTCGCGGAATACCACGCCCCCTTCACCAGAATGACTCCAGGCGGAACTTTGTCGGTCGACAGCGTCCCGCTGGAAAAATCGCCGCCATTTTTGGCCGGCGGGGCGGCGTTGCCGGGCGAAGCCTGCGAGACAGAAAACGGCGCGGCCGAGAGATTAGCAAACAAGAGAATAAGAGCAAGTCGCCAAGTCATAGTCCTCCCAATGACCACATCCGAAGATCCGACGAAGGTCCGATGCCGTTCCCAACCGATCCCCCAGGATCGGTGATGAGGCGGCTTTCGCCGAACCCAAGAAAAAAGCGAGGCGCTTACGCGCCCCGCCGCTCGCTTTCACAACGATCGCAGAAAATCTAAAACCTCCTGCTGCTGCGTGGAATTGAGTCCAAAGAACTCCTCCTCCACAATCGTTGCCTCGCTGCCGTGGCTGGCATGGTCCTGTATGGCGGTGATCAGGTTGGTCGTGCGCCCGTCATGCAGCAGAAAGATGCGCTGTCCCAATCCCCACAGAGGAGCTGTGCGGAATTGATTGCCGTTGGCGCCTCCCTGAGCAACGTTGTCGGCCAGTCCCGATCCCATATTGTGGATTTCGATATCGGAATAAGCCGGCACCGAAACTTTGCTCAACGACGAGGTGAAGTTCGACGCCTGCGTCGTTCCAGGTGAAGGATTGTGACACGTTGCGCAGCCAATCGAAACGAACAGCGATTGCCCCGCGGAAATCGTGCTCGAAGAAACGGTCTGGCCATTCAGCACCACGCTTCCAGTCGGCGGGGGCGCCAGGAAGCGCATGAAGTTGGCGAATGCCGAAACATCATCCAGCACCGCTGAGTTCGGCGACGCTGCCGGGTTCGACGTATCTTCCGGATATCCGCTTCCACTCAGGTTCAGGCATGTCGAAACCAGCCCGAGTGAGCCAGTTCCGCCGTTGCCATCTTCTCCGGGCAAGGGGCGATCCTGCGGGAACAGTTCATTACTGATGCCCATTTCCACGTTGTAGGCCTCACCCGCGAAAATGTGCAGCGACTTGTTCTGTGCCTTCCAGCCAAAGCGCGAAATGGTTCCGTCGTTACCGTTGTGGTTGAAGGTTCCACTCACGCCGAAGTTGTTATTCAGATTCGTTACCTGATTGTTCAGCAGGGTTGAGTCGTCAATGTTCTCAATCAGGCCCGCGCCAAACGTGGGCGTGGGAATGCGAAAGATGATGTTGTTGGCCTGTTGTGCCGCGGAGAAGCTGGGTTGAGGCAGCGACGTGGCGCTGGTGCACGTCCCGGCGTCCGAACGGCCGGTCACGGTGAAGAGTGTTTCTACGCCGCCATTCGGATTGCTGAGGTTCACCGAACCGTTACTGTTAAAGAAAAACGGGAATCGGACTTCCAGCGTGGGCCCGGTCGCCGTAATGAACGACGGCATCGTGTTGCCGGGTGCTACGCCGTTGCTGGTGAACTGAAATTGCGGGTTCGTGGCCAAGCCCGTTCCCCCCACTGCCGGCTGCGCATGGCACGAACTGCATTGGTTCGAGTTGAATCGCGGGCCAAGTCCGTTATTTCCGTTGGGATTCCCGGAAACCGACTCGACCGCCTGAAAACGCGTTTGCCCATCGGTAAAAAATGAAAGAATTCCCGAGGGGCTGTTGGACAACACCGAAGAGAGCGCCGCGCCGGTGCCGCGATTGCCGCTTTGCACTCCGGGATCTGTCTGTGCGACTGCCAAACCGGCCGCACACAATACACCCACTACTAACACCAATTTGCTTGCCTTCATGGCAATGCCTCCTGAAAACCTGGTTGTTCGTTCTGGGTGAGGCCCACAACAGGGGCCGGGGGAAGGAATGCCCGGACAGAAAGTTCCGGACAAACGGAGGGAATAGGGAACTGCCGTCCCCGCGCACAGCGCGGAACTGCGTGAGCGGAGCAAGCTGCCTCCTATCTAATTCGGATTACAGGCCAGGAACCGCAATGGCGCAGATATGCACGCTGAGTCCGTACGTGAGGGCGCAGGGGTGCACGAAATCAGTGGCGGCGTTGTATCTCAGACCGGGCCTGTGCGGAAGAAAAATCTTGGATTTGTTACGAAGTCGGAACGGCGGGTGTTCCCGGCGCGCAAACAAACCGTTGATTTTCTTTGCGATGCGGATGGGAAAGCAACCTCGAGCCAGCCTCGGGTAGAAACCTGAGAAGCTCCCATGAAAAATTCGG
Organism: Binatia bacterium; assembly: GCA_035538435.1. Lineage (GTDB taxonomy): Bacteria > Acidobacteriota > Terriglobia > Terriglobales > Acidobacteriaceae > Sulfotelmatobacter. Next base: position 7,553 of record DATLKM010000230.1, on the reverse strand, counting down.
AATGCCGAAACTGGCTCCTGACCCCGGCAACGAAAGCCCCGGAGTCCTTAGTTCAGCCCGGGCGGTATACTCTCTGCGATCTCGGTTCACCGGAGGGAAACATGCGTATACGAATTTTCCTGCTGACAACCGCGGCGATGTTGTTGCCGGCTCTGGCGGCCGCGCAGCAAAGTCACTGGGCCGCAGCCGGCGATCCGACCGCGAAATACATCGTTGACATGGAACGCAAGTGGGCGGAGGGCGTATGCGTCGACAACGGCGTCGTTGCCGGCCTGCTTGCTGACGACTTTCAAGGCACCTCCACCGAGGGGGAGCGCTTCGTAAAAGCCGACGAACTGAGGGACGAAAAAAGCGTACGCACCGCTCGCGACTGTGGACTCGACGAGGCCAAAGTGCGTTTCTTCGGTGACACTGTCGCGATGGTCTATGGCCGCGAACATGCTGTGGGCAAAGACAAGTCCCGGCCCGACGCAAAGGTCTGCCAGATTTGGACTGACACATGGATGAAACGTGACGGCGGATGGCGGATCATCGCCTCGCAGGATAATCGTGTGGAGTGCCGGTAGGCGCCCGAATCGAGCGGGACAGGCGGAGTCGGATTTTGATGAAGTAAGCGGGCGTAACGCAGTGTTAGCGAACGAGACTACGTCCCCGTGCCCAGCAGTTCGATCACCTGCGCCTTCGACGATGCGTTGTCGATGATCGAGATCGCCCCCTGCACAGCACCCTGCTTCGTTGGCGAAAACGTCGCGCTAATCGTGCACTTCGCTCCGGCGGCTACTCTTTCGCCGCAAGTCGAGGTCACAGCAAACTCAGTGCTCGCTTTGATCGACTGAATCTTCAGTGCAGTCGTGCCGGTGTTCGTCAGCGTAACGTTTTGCGCGGCACTTGTCGTGCCCACCGCCTGTTTCTTGAAGTTCAACGGCGTCGTGGGCGAAAAGCTCACCACTCCCGTGTTGAGCAGAATGGTGACGTACCCCGGATTTCCACCCTCTCCCACGAGGTCAACCTTGCCGTCGCCGTTGAAATCGCCAGAGGCTAGAAAGCCGGCATCGACGGAATAGGAACCGTCGGCCTGGAAGGCACCGTCGCCCTTGCTTCTATAGATGGCAACTCCAGACTCGGACGGGAAGCGAAAATAGGTCACCGCCAGGTCATCTCTGCCACTGTCGGTAAAATCTGCCGCGACGATGCCGCCGGGAAAGGAAAGGCCATAATACACCGACTGGCGGAACGCGCCCTCGCCGTTGCCCAGCAGAATGTTCAAGCTGCTGTCTTCGCCGCTCACTTCAGCGAGATCGAGGGTGGCTTTGTTGGTGGTGAAGAGCCCCGCTGCGATCGAGGTTGGCACCGGTGAAACCGGATAGCCTCCATCAGCGGTGAAAGTGCCGTTTCCGTTTCCCAGAAGAATGGCAACCTCGAAGCTAGGGTAGCTTTCGCCCGTGGCCGCCACATCCAGCAGACCATCGTTATTAAAGTCCCCGATCGTAAACTCATACGCGGTGAGGCCGTCAGGCAGGGTCGTGGTGATTGGCGATCCAAAAGTGCCATCGCCGTTACCGGGAAGGACCTCCACGCAACTGCAATTGATGCCGTTTACATCGCTGCCCTCGATCGCCACAATGTCGGGGATGCCGTCTCCAGTGAAATCTCCGACCCCGGCCATGTAGGACGCGGCGGTTGTAGGGTAACTGACGGCAGGCTGAAAAGTGCCGTCGCCATTACCCAGCAAAACCCACACTTCGTCATTCAGCTTATCGTTTATGACCAGGTCGAGGATGCCGTTTCTCCTGAGGCTTGCCGCCGCGGCATAGAGAGGGAAGATGCCGAACACGTAGCTGGGTCCAGCTGTGAAAGTCCCGTCTCCGTTTCCCATCAGGATTTCGACCTCGCCAGTGGAGGGAGTGTTGTTTACCTCGGCGAGGTCGAGGGTTCCGTCGCCGTTGAAGTCGCCCACTACCAAGGAAATCGCCACGTTCGTGTGGCTCACAAGAGTGCTCCAGCGCGTCTCAAACTGCGCCGGAGCGGGCACGGCCAAAGCAATTGCGGAGCCCAAGACGAGAGCTGCCGATAGAGCGTTTCGCGGCACCGCGGGCAGGCCCAACATACTCGATGGACTTTAGCACTGATCGGCGCTGCGTTCGACACATTCCGCCGGGCCCCGTCTCCTTCGGGCGAGAATTCACAGCCTGTTAAGTTGATCGAGCCAACGGCCTGAGTTACTGTCTCGCCCCGAGGGGGAATCAGAATCCTGAAGAAAGAGGAGAAATCATGTCCGAAAGATACGTAAGATTGACCGTACCGCCCGCGTGCCTGATGCTATTCGCTCTAACCTTGCTATTCTGCCCACCCGGAGCCCACGGACAGGCAATGCCCTTGGGAACCGTGTCCAGCGTTGCAAACCCCACCTGCTCGTCGCTGCAAAGGGGCTTTGACCTCGCGGCGAACGGCACCACGCAGTGCTTCACGGCATCGATTGACGGCTGCTTGGGTGCGGACAACCTACCCTTCGCGTACGCGGTCACACCGCCAAATTCGGGTACTGCGCTCTTGGGCACGATTGTTCTGCTCACTGGGGGACGGCGGCACCTACCCCACCACGAACGCGTTCTCGATGTATTACTGGCCGTACTACCTCAGCATCGGCTACCAGGTTGTTGAGGTGGCTTGGGGCGGCGGAACGAACGGCACCGCCTGGGAGATCGCTAACTCCAATGCGCATAGCAGCAACAATGCAGATGTTCTCAGCGCGGCCTGCCGTCCGGCGACATTCTTAAATTACGTGAAAACTAGCGGCACGATCTGAACAAGCCGCGGCATGTGCGTGCATGGTAACAGCGGCGGCGCTGGTGCCACAGCGTACACGCTGACGTGGTACAACGGCGGCTCTTTCCTCGACAGGGTGCTTCTGGAAAACGGGTCTGTGTTCAGCGATATCAATCGTGGTTGCGAGGTGCCGAATGGCCAGTTCACCTACGTCTGCAACGGCAATCAGGGCAACGGGTGCAGCAATTGGCCCACCCAGCTCCTGGATCCTCCCGGCTATTTCTTGGAGTACATCTCGCAGGATGCCTCCCCGGTGGACCAGTGGACTGGAAACGCCGCGCTCAATCCCACGGCCCCTTGTGGGGGTGCCAATCCTACATCCTACTCCTCTTAGTGGGCGGCGCAGAGCATCGTTGTCGGATCGAGCGCAGGCTACTCCCCTAGCTTTAACTATCCGAACACGGGCATGTCTAGCTTCCTCTGCCGGAGCGTTTCCGGCGGGCAACAAAACAACTCAATGTCAGAGGGCGGGCTATACTACGCCCAATTCACCCAGCAGTCACAGACGGGAAGGTACCTTCTGGTTAATGCAGTTACTTGCAAGTCGAAAGAGGACGTGGAGCAAGGCACGACGGTGTACGACGGGGTCCCGTACAACAACATGAACGCGTACGGGGCGCTGGAGATTGACATGGCGGGAACGCCAACCACTGCGACAAGCTCGACAACGGCCTGTTACGCCTTCAGGAGGGGGCAGTAGTGGCACTCCACCGATAGCCGGGATGCCCCGTCCAAAATGCGCTTGGGCGGGGCCTTTTCAATGAATGAACTTGTAATCCACGATTGACGCCGCCAGCAGGCCCTCGCCTGTCGATTCCTCTTTTGCCGCTTTGCCTTCTTCGCGGCAGCGGATGACCCGACCCTGACACAACACATTTCGGTTCTTCTGCCCGGAAATCTCTTCCGGCATCTCAAACACCATCTCAATCAGGGCATTCACCGGCAAGGCCTGCGGCCCGCTGAACAACACGCCCGTCTGGCTCAAATTCTCAATCGTGCCCTCGTGCCAGGTGCTGGTGCTGTTTACGCGATAGCGCAGTGGCAGGTCGAGCTTGAGGCGGCGCGCCCGCGGCGTCCAGGAAGGGCGCTTTTCGCGCGTGTGGCTGCGCCGGACCGTGGTTTCCGGCCGGGCATGCTCCACCCGCTGGGTGCGGCGCATGGTCGCCCAGTCATACTTGTACTCGGCCGCGCACAGCAGGCAGACCTGGTAATAGTCGCCGTCAGCGCCGCGCCGAGGCCAGGAAAATTCGTGGGAGCAGCGCCCAAGCATAAGAACATCCATGATTTTTTGCGGCATGATGGTTACTTCCGGACCTGAGAACGCCCGCAGGCACATCATCTCCCGAAGTGGGTGCTTTGGGAAGGTTACTTTCGTGTCGGGGGCGTTCCGCTTCCTGGGTTTTCACCGTGTGACACCTGACGAACCGAATATGCTGGCAAATCCGCCTACCGTGAAAGTCACGATGGTTCCGATCATCACCCACCACGTCCACGGAATGGACGTGAAGCGCCATAAATAGAGTTCCGTCGCAAATCCGAAGACCATGCCGACCATGGCTCCGCCCTGATTTGCGCGGCGAGTGAGTACGCCGAGCAGAAAAACTCCGAGCAGAGCGCCGTAAGCGATGGAAGCTATTTGAAGGCCGACTTCGACCACGCGTCCGGCTTTGTGCAGGGAGATAACAGCCAAGGCAAACAACAACGACGCCCAGACAAGAGTGGAAATACGGGAAATCCGCATGCGTTCATGGTCCGTCGCATCAGGCCGCAGGCGGACATAAAAGTCCATGACTGAACTCGAGGAGAGAGCATTCAGCGCCGCACTCAGGTTCGACATGGCGGCGGCGAGAATCGCCGCGATAAGCAGCCCCGAAATCCCATGCGGCATGTGCGTGGCGATGAAGGTGAGGTAGATGCGGTCCGGCCTGCCAAAGGCCGCCGATGGAGTGCGATAAAACGCCCACAGCATGACGCCGACGAGAAGGAACAGAGCGAACTGAAACAGAATCGCGATTCCGCTGGAAATGAGCGCTGCCGCCGATTGCTTCTGATTCCGCGCCGCCAGCAGGCGCTGCACGATCAGTTGATCGGTACCGTGGCTGGCGGTGGTGAAAAATGTTCCGCCAATCAGGCCGGCCCAGAAGGTGTAGGGAATGCGGAGGCTGGGAGTGAAATCGAAAACCCGGAGTTTGCCCGCTGACGCCGCTGCACTGTGGATGGCTGCCCAGCCTCCGGGGATGAGATGCAGAATCGTCCACAGCCCAACCAGTGTGCCGCCAACATAAATTGCGGTTTGGACGACGTCTGTCCAGATGACCGCGGCAAGGCCGCCTTCGAAAGTATAGATCAAGGTCAAGAGAGTGATGATCGCGATTGACGTCACTTCGCCCGTGCCCAGAGCGATGGCCACTACGATCGAAACGGCGTAAACGCGAACCCCTTCGGCGGCCGAGCGGGTCAACAGGAACAGCCCCGCGGTCAGCGAGCGCAACTGGCGACCGAAGCGCCTTTCGATCAACTCGTAGGCTGTATAAAGATCGCCCCGGTAATAATGCGGCAGGAAAAGAAAGCTGATGACAATGCGCCCCACCACATAACCCATCACCACCTGAAGGAACGTGAGGTTCGTGTCATAGGCCAGACCGGGAATGCTGATGACGGTCAGAGTGCTGGTTTCAGCCGCGACAATGGAAAGCGAAATGGCCCACCAGGGAATTTCGCGCCCGGCCAGAAAATAATCGCGCAACGATTGCTGCCGCTTGCGGAAGCGCAGGCCAAAAAGAGTAATGCCCGTCAGATACAGCGCGATGATGGCGAGGTCGAGTTTGTTCAGTCCCATGGAGAACAATTGTTCAGATCACTTTCCTCGCCACGACCGTTTCCGGATCGTAAGGCTCGGAAGAACACGCGATCAGCCACAACGGCGCGGTTCCATCGTTGCGCACGGCGTGAGAACAGCCGGGCGGAATCAGCACCAGAACGCATCCGCTGCCATCGAAAACACGATGCTGCCCCCGAGTGTCAGGTCCTTCGTCCCAAAGCAAAGACCAGGCTGCGCCCGGCAGGAAGATGATCGCCTCGCGCTTGCGGATGTGATAGTGATTGCCGCGAACGCTTCCGGGCAGAGTGGAAGCGATGTGCATGTCGGCGACGCTGCCGAGAAATTCCAGGGCTTGTGAAGGCATAGTAAAGCTGAACCCGCGTGCGTCGCCTTTGCTGGGAAGCTCAGAAATTTGAATGAACATGGCGAACATTCATTATGGCGGGAATCGCCAGATTGCAGGAGTAAGCATTTATGCTCCCCTTGCGGCCAATGCGCCTAGACAACCGGGAAAATGGCGCGGGCTATGATACAACCGAGCCGTGGCTTTTTATTTGGGTATTGACGGCGGCGGCAGCAAGACGATGTGCGTCGTCGGTGATGAATCCATCGAATTGTCGAGAGTATGCGCCGGCCCGAGCAATATTACTCGCGTAGGCGAAGCACGGGCGCGGGAATCGCTGTGCCAGGCAATTCGAGAAGCTTGTGCCGCGGCGAGAATTGACCCGAAGCAGATAACGCGTGGGTGCGTCGGGATCGCGGGCGCGGGCCGGAAAGAAATTGCTTCGATGGTTCATGGCATCGTGGCTGAAGTTATTCCTGGCGATATCAGAGTTGTCGGTGATATGGAAATTGCTCTGGCGGCAGCTTTCCGGGTCGGCCCGGGCGTGATCGTCATCGCCGGGACTGGATCGATTGCCTACGGCCGCAACGCCCAAGGGCAAACCGCTCGCGCCGGGGGCTGGGGTTTTGCCGTTTCCGATGAAGGCTCTGCGCACTGGATTGGGCGGAGTGCGGTGAGTTCTTTGCTGCGCTCGATTGATCGCCGTGCTTTGCCGCGTCTGGCCAGCGACGAGGCAGCAGCTTTGCCACTCTACCGAGACATGCTGGCCGGGTGGGGGATCGGTTCGTTCGATGAGTTTCTGCGACACGCAAATTCCACCAGCGACTTTTCCGCCTTGTTTCCCGCAGTTCTGAAAGCGGCGGAGTCCGGGGACTCAAGCGCCGCTGGTGTGCTCAAAGCCGCCGGCGACGTACTCGCAGATCTTGCACTCGAGGTCGCGCAGCGCCTGTTTCCAGATGGCCAGTCGCGGATTCCCGCCGCCGTAGCGGGAGGCGTTTTCGCACATTCGCGCGTAGTGCGAGATATGTTCTGCACTCGCGCGGGTAAGCTCGCCGCGCGTATGCAGATCAAGCCCGGCGTTGTCGAACCTGTTCGCGGAGCCCTGGAAATGGCGCGCAATGCGGGCCGCTGAGCTAACCAACCCAATCCGGGCGAGCGTGAGTATGCACCGTTGGGGCGGCTTTCTGTCGCGCTGGTTCTGCACCCATTCGTAACCTGCCCAACCGTTCGCGAAGTCCGTAGAATCGAAATCAAGAACCGCTTCAAGAAAACCGCAGGCGCCAATTGTTCCGATATGTTCGAACGGCTGACCACAATTCTTAGTGAGTTCGATTTCGACCCGCCTTGGGACCGGCAATGGAAGCCGATTTCGCGCCCGGCGCAGGTAGCATGGCTCGTGTTCTACATCGGATTCCTGTTTTACGCGTTTTCTAAGCACGGCGGATTCCTCTTCATTGATACCGCAAATCTGGTGGTACACGAGGGCGGACACAATCTGTTTGGATGGTTCGGGCCCACCCTGGGTTTGTGGGGCGGCACGTTGTTGCAATGGCTGGTGCCGTT
>DATLKM010000229.1:0-2472 GCA_035538435.1 Binatia bacterium | reverse complement strand
GCCCCAATACATGCGCATGTAGTTGTGCATCCAGCCGTGGGTGACCATTTGCATTTGCGCGGCGTTCCACAGCGCGTCGTGCGTTTCGGCGTCCTCAAGTTGTTTTTCCGAGTAGATCACCGGGCGGCGGTCTTTGGCGTGTTTGGCGAGCGTGCGATGGGCCCAAGGCTCTCCGCATTCAAAATTGTCGTAGTTGGAATCGAAGCGGACCAGGTTGATGGACAGCTCGCGCCAGGTGATGAGTTGATCGAGAAAAGCCTGCTTGTCGGCGTCGGGAGCGTTGGAGGCTTTGACGGCCAGCGCGACGGTTGCCGGGCTGATATGACCAAAATGCAAATACGGCGATAGCAGGCTGGTGTGGTCGAGTTCCGGCTTGTTGCGGCCTTTGTTGTAGCCGGGCAGTTTCTGGTTCACAAATTCATTGAGCAATCTCAGCGCCGATTTGCTTCCTCCATGCCATGCCTCGACCGGCGTGACGGAGCGGTCGAGTTGCCAGCCTTCGGTGATATCGAACTCGGGCGGGAGCGAGTGCAGAACTTCCGATTTTTTCCACGGAAAGCGTGCGCGGGGATTTTCAGCCGCGGCCAGGAATCGATCGAGTTGCGCGCGTAATCGCGGGCGAATGGTGTGGGCGGCGTACTGAGCTTTTTCCAGCAATTTCGAGGGAACAATCACATCGGCATCGACCGTCCAGAAAGGAATGCGGAGTTTTTTCGCAGCTTTCGCGCGCCAGGCTTCGGTTTCGCGCAGCGGATTTTCATCGCCGATCACCAGCGCCGCATGCACTTCGTCGCAGAAACGAAGCAGGCTGAATTCGGGAAAACGGCGGAGAACGAATCCGATATTTCTTTTTTCGAGATCGGAGGCGATGTCGGGAATGCCCTGAGCGAGAAAACGATAGTGGCGGAAGTTGGCGTGAGGGTAGAACGGGACGGGCGCGAAGAACGCGACGACGGGCTTGCGCAATTCGTTGGCCGCCTCAACCGCGACATTGAGCGCGGGGTTGTCGATGCCGCGCTGGGCGCGCTGCATCCAGTAGACGACGCACTCGCCGTCCGGGTTGACAGGGCCATCACGGCGGATGGTGGTGCGGGGATCCTGGGAGAGCTTGTCGAGATCGGGCATGAGAGTTGGTTGCAGGGCGATTGGTCAGCGCGCGGCAAGAATTTCGTCCGCCACTTTGGCGGCATCGGCAGCCGCTTTTACGTCGTGCGTGCGAACGATGTGTGCGCCCTTCAGGATTAACGCCGTTTGCAAGGCAAGACCTCCATACAGGCGATCTTGTACGGCCGCGTCGGCGCCGTTTTTCGCCAGCATTCTTCCGACAAACGATTTTCGCGAAACGCCGGCCAGCAGCGGCAAGCCGAGCTGCTGCAAATCCTGAAAATGAGAGAGCAGCGGGTAATTCTGCTCGAAATTTTTTCCGAAGCCGAAGCCGGGGTCGAGCACGATGGAGTTGCGGCGCACGCCGGCCAGCACAGCGGCTTCGGACCACTGCTTGAGTTCGCGCTTGACCAGCAAAACTATGTCGCCGGGAGGAGGCAAAGTCCGCCACTCGTCGGGGCGGCCGCGCATGTGCATAAGAATTGCGCCGCATTTCAATTCGGCGACGGCCCTGGGCATGTCGGCGTCCCAGCGCAGGGCGCTGACGTCGTTCACAATTTCCGCGCCCGCGGCGATGGCGGCGCGAGCGACCGCGGCTTTGTAGGTGTCGATGGAGATCAGCGCATCAGTTTTGGCTTTTTTCAACGCGGTGACAACCGGCAGAACGCGATTCATTTCTTCTTCTGCACTGACCGGAGTCTTATGGGCAGAAGGGCTTGTTGAGCCTGCGACGGCCGCGCCCGGGCGGGTGGACTCGCCGCCGATGTCGACGATATCGGCGCCTTCCTCGAGCAGGCGGAGGGCGTGATCGAGGGCTTTTGCGGGGTCGAGGTGAAGGCCGCCGTCAGAGAAAGAATCGGGCGTGACGTTCACAATACCCATGATGAGAGTGCGCTTGCTCAGTTCGAGGGTGCGGGTAGACAAGGCCCATTGGAAGACGGCTCGCATGAAGGGGAATTCTAAATGAGAGGATGATTTCTCGGAGGTCGGTCAAAGCCCCACTTCTCGCGCAAGAAGCGCGTGAGAAATGGGGCACCCGCACCTGGGGGCCAGAAGTCGGGCAACTCGACTGGACAGCCGAGGCGGCTGTCGCTACATGATTTATTTTTGTGCGACGAGTTGTTTGGCGCGGCTGAGTTCCGGGCGAGTTGAGTTTGAGCCATCGCAAACTTTCACCAGCAGCGAATAATATTCGTTGGCGTCGGTTTGCTTGCCTGCTGCTTCGGCGGCGCGGGCTGCGCCGTAGAGGGCGTTAAAGCGGTTGGGATTGAGTTTGAGATCGGTTTGATATTCGGCGAGGGCTTGCTGCGGGCGTTTGGCGTCGAGCAACAGGTCGGCCAATTGCTCGCGGGCGGGAATGCCTTCGGG
>DATLKM010000228.1:0-3526 GCA_035538435.1 Binatia bacterium | reverse complement strand
ACTCCGCCGAGAATGCGGGGAATCGACGGCCCCATCGCAATCGCCTCAAAGGGCGATTTCGGCGAACCGTGGGGAAGGTCGCGCAGGGCGCGGTTGAGCCAGCCGTCGTCGGTCGATTTGATCCCCGGCGTTCCCGCTTCCATGAAATCCTGCGCGTCGAAGTGCGAACGTGTGGGATCAGGCGATCCGGCCGCGTGAACAATGGCCAGATGCCGCTGCTGCCACAATGGCTGAAACGGCGCGAGCGAGGGATGCAGGCCGAAGAAGCCATCAAGATCGATCACGGACTGGCGCGGAATATTGATGCTGGGCCGCATGGCGTAGTAGTTCGGTTCCCCATGAGGCACGACAATATTCAAGCCATCGGCGGCTCCGCGCTGAAAAATCACCACCAGCCGCTTGCTGCGCGTGCCCGAAGAAGCCGAGCCCCACGCCGCGCGCGCCAGAAAACCAGGCAGCGCCGCCGTGCCCACCACGGCCAGCGCGCCATTCCGAAGAAAAACTCGACGAGTAATCATGAAGCAGTTCTCAGTTCCTGGTTCCCAGTTCTCAGTTGCGCACTCTCAGATCAGCAGGCCATTTAGACCTGACCGCCGAGTGCCGAATGCTTACAGCTACCTCCGTTGAAACTCCGGCGAGCCCAGCAACAAGCCGGAAATCGTTGACTCCTGCCCGTTCGCGGGCGCTTTCTGCGGCGCGGAATTATCGGACTTCGGCGCAGCGCTCTGGATCTGTGCCGTAATCGAATCGTGCGTTTGCTTCGAAACGCCTCCCGCCACAAGATTCGTTTCGAGGGAGCTCAGCATTGCGTCGGCATCGGCGGCCGCCGGCCCGCTTGCCGCGAATCGCGCGGCATCGAGTTTCACGCCCCGGATCTTTCCATTCGCCAGCGCCATGGCAAAATTCATGCGATTCAACAACGCCGAAGAGCTCACCCAGGTTTCCGCTTTCATCGAATATCCCGTCGGCGGCTGTGCCCCGTACAGCGGCATGCCCATGTTCGCCAGTTGGCGGGTGAGCGGTGTAGCATCGTCGATTTCCGCCCCGGTGGCGCGCAGGCTGGAGGCCACGAATTCCAGCGGCGTTTTCACTTTGGCGCGATACGTCCCCTCGTCCCAGAATTCCGGTGAGTGAAACAGCGTGCTCAAAACTTCGCGAATGTCGCCTTTTTTCTTCAGAAAGGTTTTGGCCATGCGGTCAACCAGGGCGGGCGGCGGATCGTCCGACACGAACCGCTGCGCCAGCTTGAGCGAAATGAAATGGGCAGTCTGCGGCTGGTTGGCCAGCAGGTGCAGCAGCTCCATCCCTTCGCCTTCGCCTTTGGGTTTGATGCGATGCCCCATCACCGTCTTCGGCCCCGGTTCATGCATGCGCGGCTCAAACTTGAACCCGCCGCCTTTAGCTGGTTCCTCGATCGTCCATCCGGTAAAGACTTTGGCGGCCTCGGTCACATCGTGCTGCGAGTAGCCGCCGTTCACGCTCACGGTGTGCAATTCCAGAAGTTCGCGGCCATAGTTTTCGTTTAGTCCGCTGGGCCGGTTGTTGGCATTGGGTCGCGGCCGCCACCGCGGCCCTGGATGCGGCGGAATGCCCAGCGCCTGGGGCGAATACGGCCCCATGCTCTGCCAGTTATCGAGATAGAAAAGCATGGCCGGGCTTTTCGCCGTCGCCACCAGCAGATCTTCGAACTTGCCCAGGGCGTGGGGGCGAATGACATCGCGCTCGTAGCTGGTGAGCATGATGCGGTCCAGCCCCTTGTCGGCGAACACGTTGAAGTGATTGATCCAGAAATCGGTCATCACTTCTTCCAACTGGCGCTGGCTGTATACGGCGCGGAGAAGTTTGGCTTCCGCCAATTCGTTCGTAGCCACTCCCGGAGGATTATTAAGCGCGAGTATGGTTTCTTTTTGCCGGGGCGCAAGGCCGTCAGTAAATTTCTGTCCATAGCCACCGTTATGCAGCGAGTCGGCGAAGAGCATGACCTGATCGAGCGGCATCGCCAAAACTTTCTGGTAGCGCTGGTCGGGCGGAAGACTGGGTAACTGCTGGATGTCGAGATCGGCATACATCTCATCTTCGCGCTTCTTCGCCTGCTCTTTTTCGGCCGCTGTTTCCTGATGAGGCGCAGCCGGTGGGGCATTCTCAACGGCACCGCTCGCCGCGCCATTCATCGCGCCGCCGGCAGGCGCGTCGGCAGATTCCGGCGGATTGTCCGCCATCATCGAGGGCTGCGGCTTGGCCGCGCTCGCGGCTTCCTGTCTGCGCTCCTTGCGGTTTTCCAGCCGCGTCAACTGCACTTCGTAGATCATGTGCCGCTCCGGGTCGGATGGCATTTTCATTCTGCCGTTCATGATCTGGTTGATTTCCTGCGGATCGGGAAAATTTTCCGCGATCTCGCGCGAGCTCATGCGCAGAGTGCGCAGAGGCTCCAGCCGCGCGTTCAGCGCCTTATCGTCGATTTTTTCGGGATGGAGTTGCTGCTCGATCCATTGGTCTACGCCCATGGCCATGATCTGCTGCAAGTCGCCGGGGCGCGGGCCAAAGGTCAGGCGATTCAGGGCGTGAAGTGCGCGTTGCTGATCGTTGGCGGCAGGCGCCTTATCTTTCATTCCGAGGGGCTTTCCGGCCAGCACCTGCGGTGCCATGCAGGCAAGACACAGCAGTACCAGCCAACCCGCTTGTTTCGCGCGCCCCAGCGGCATGAGAAGTCCCCTTCGGAGTAGACAACCATGCTGTGTATTATCAACCCAAAACAGGCGGAAAAGTTGCCCCTTTCGTGGTTACGAAAGAATTGCTGAAAGGCAGGTCTCGTATAAGGAATCTCGGGGCAACGCTGGATGCGTCGACTCCACCGGGTGGAATTCCGCGGGCGGTTGCCACCGCCCACCGCTAGGTGGAGTACACTTTGCCGTGCGACACTTTATGCTGCAAAGTAGCGGCCAGCTGGTCCACGTCGCCGGGGGCTATGTTCACCGTCATGTGGTCGGCAAAAAGAGGAGCGCGATTGCTGCCCACGGCGTCGCGGCGCACCTGAATCAGCAGGCCATGCAGCACGCTGGCGTCGTACATCTGCGGGGTCATTTTGATCAGATTGGTCAAGGCGCTGCCCAGAGCCAGCGGTTCGCGATAGGGCCGCAAGCTGGTCATGGCGTCGAAAGTGTCGGCCAACCCGATAATGCGCACCGGCAGGGGCAACTCGTCTCCGGCCAACCGATCGGGATAGCCGGACGCGTCCATACGCTCGTGGTGCCAGCGTACCGCCTCATGGATCTTCGGCCAGGGAAATTGCACGCCGCTCACAATCTGGTGGCCCACGACTGTATGGTCGGCCATCTCGCGGAATTCTTCCGGATCGAGCGCCGTCGGCTTGCTGAACAGGCGGCGATCGACCGCTACTTTGCCAATGTCATGCAGATATCCGGCGCTGCGCAGAGCGGCGACGTCGCCGGGGTCCATGCCCATGGCCTCGCCGATCGCGGCCGCATATCGCCCCACGCGCAAAGAATGCCCGTGAATGTTCACATGT
>DATLKM010000227.1:0-10196 GCA_035538435.1 Binatia bacterium | reverse complement strand
TTGTGTGTGTCGTCTTGTTCCTAGGAAAAGATACGAGAAATGCCCGCGCTCGACCCCGCGCCCTACAAAGTAGAAGTAAAAGCGCCGAACTTCAAAACCGATGACCGCCAGGTCGTGCTCCAGACTGCCCAAGTGCTAAATCTGACCTTCGCGTTGCAGTTGGGGTCAACGACAGAGACGGTCGAAGTCACATCGGCCTCTCCCATTGTGGACACCACAACTTCCGGCCTCAGCGATGTTGTCGTCGGCCGCCAGGTGACCGAACTTCCCCTGAACGGCCTTAACTTTACCGAGCTTGCCGCGTTGGTCCCCGGCGTCACCCGTGGGCAGCCCGGCAATCAGCAATCCGGATCTGGCAACCAGTCGGAAACCTTCCGCTATGCCGCCAGCGGCGGCGCGGCCCTTTCCGTAAACGGCGTTCGGGTTCAGGCCAATAACTTCCTGTTCGACGGCATCGACAACAACGAATCCCTGGTCAACACAATTCTCTTCTTCGTGCCGCCCGACGCCATTCAAGAATTTCGCGTCGACACCAACGTCGCTCCGGCCGAGTACGGCCGCGCGGGCGGCGCTGTCGTCAACACCACCTATAAGTCCGGTACCAACAACTGGCACGGAGTCGGTTTCTACCAGCTGCGCAACAGCGCCGCCGACGCCAGCCCCAACTATTTCGATCCCACAACGCCGCCGCTTTTGTTTCACCGCAATCAGTTCGGCGGCTACGCAGGCGGCCCGGTCATCAAGAACAAGCTCTTCCTTGCTCTCGACTATCAGGGCCTTCGCCAAAACCTTCCTCTCAACGATGGACCGATCACGGTTCCCACGGCGCTGACTCGAACCGGGAACTTTTCAGAACTGCCGTTCCAGCTCTACACTCCCGGCTGCGGCAACGGCGTGGCCGGATGCGCCGTGGCCGGCAACATCTTCACCGGTCCCTTTATCACCGCGGGACAGAATTACCTGAACGCCTTTCCTCTGCCGAACATCAGCGGCACTGATTCCCGCTGCACCCTGGTTTCGGCCAACGCGGACGGCGTTTGCGTCGAAAGCAACTTCCAGCCCTTCCGCATCCAGCGCCAGGTCTACAACGACTTCGACGTTCGGCTGGACTATATCCTCGGCACCAGCGACCAATTCTTTGCCCGCTACAGCTACGCCCAGGATCTCGATATCACCACTTCGCAGCTGTCCACCTTGCCCGCCGGCTACGGGTCCGGCTATCAATTCCAGCACCCGCGCAGTTATGTTTTCGGCGAAACCCACATCTTCAGTGCGAACGTCATCAACGAGCTTCGCATCGGCTACGTGCGCTCGTTCCTAGGCTACCAACCTCCATTCGACAGCACGCCCCTCTCTGCCAACCTGGGCATCCCCAATGCGAATACCAGCACTTTGCTTGGCGGCGGCGCGTTGATCGGCAACAGCGGGAGCCAGATCTCCTACACTGGCGACTACGGCGACTACTACGTTCCCGAAGACACCTATCAGATCGCCGACAACGTCGCCTGGGTGAAAGGGCGCCACACTTTCAAATTCGGCGTGAACCTCATTCGCCGCTACGTCGACTTCTTCAACCCCATCGCCGGCAAGGGATTTTTCCAGGCCAGCTCTAGCGCTCCCGAGTCCACTGGCTTCGAACAATCGGACATGCTGGTCGGTTGGATGAACAACTATCAGGTCGGCCCCGCCAGCGCCATGTTCCATACCCGCAGCTGGGAAAACGGCTTCTACGGGCAGGACGACTACCGGGTCAGCGCCCGCCTGACTCTAAATCTGGGCTTGCGCTATGACCTGTTCACCTGGCCGACCGAACAAAACAATCGCATGGCCAACTTCAACCCCACGACCGACACGATTGTGGTCGCCGGACAGAACGGAGTGAATGACGCCGCTGGCCTTCAGACCCCCAAGAACAATTGGGCTCCGCGAGTCGGCTTTGCCTACGATTTATTTGGCACCCAGAAAACCGTGCTCCGCGGCGGCTACGGCATCTTCTACTTCATCGATCGCGAAGGCATCGACAAGCAGATGTCACAGAACGCCCCCTTTGGCGGCAGCGCTTCGTATAACTACCAGAACGCGGTTACCAATAGCGGCTTTTTCTCCAATGGGAGCGGGACCTTGCTCACGTTGGGTGGGCTGGCAACGCCGACCGGAACCGGGATGGAAGCGGGGGTGACAGGAGCGCCTGAAATTTCGACGATAACTCCACTGGGTTTCCCCAGCAAAACATCCTTGTCGGGGGTGAGTCTGGTCGACCCTAAGAATGTCAGTCTCACGGGTTGGCTCACGCACGACAAAACTTCCAGCGTGCAGGAATGGAACTTCCAGATCGAGCAGCAAATCGACACCAAAACTACTCTTACCCTGGCCTACGTGGGAACACGCGGCAATCACCTCTCCACGTTCTACGACATCAACCGTCCCGCTTACGGGACTGGCATTTTCCCATACACGGGACTCGGCACAGTTCCTGTGAACGACACGGAAGGAACTTCCACGTTCAACGGACTTGAAGCCCAGGTGACGCGCCAGTTGGCCAAGGGCTTGTTCTTCAACGGCGCTTACACCTGGGCGCACGCCATTGACAATTCGCAACCCGGCTTCGACACCGACTTCCGCTTCGGCGGCAACCCGGTCGATGCCTTCGACTGGTGGTATCACGAAAAAGCCAATTCAAACCTCGACGTCCGTAATCGCTTCGTGTTCAACGCACTTTATGATCTGCCCTTCGGTCGTGGCCGCACCTTCGGCAGCGGCTGGAATCGCCCCATGGACGCGGTCCTCGGCGGCTGGATTTTCAGCCCGATCGTGACACTTGCGAGCGGATTTCCAGTCGACATCGTCTGCGACTATTGCTTCAACCCGAGCACAAGGCCGGATTTAGTCGGGCCACTGCACCAGCTTAATCGGACACAGGAATGGTTTGACACCAGCGCTTTCCAGAGGCCGGCCACCAATACCGTAACAGGTACGCCTTTAGCCCCCGGAAACACCCCGAGAAATCCTTTCACCGGCGCAGGCACCAAAACCATGGATCTCAGCGTCGGCAAGTTCTTCCCGGTCACCGAGCAGGTGAAGCTGGAACTTCGGGGCGAGTTCTTCAACCTATTTAATACCCCGCAGTTCAGCCAACCGGACGGCAATATGAATGACGGGGGAAAATTCGGCGAGGTCACCAGCCTTCGCCTCGACAGCCAGCGTGAAATTCAGTTGACGTTCCGGGTCAGCTTCTAACCCCGACTGGGAGAGCGGCTCCGGCCGCTCTCCCGCTTCCCCTGCACCATGCGAAGCCGAGCCCCACATCGCGCACACTGGGTGATTGCTTTCTCCGTTTTCGCCTTCAGCGCGGCGCTGGCCGCACAAACCCCGCTCATCCGGCGCGTCGATCCTCCCAACTGGTGGATCGGGCTGCCCAATCCCATGCTCATGCTGACGGGTGAACATCTCGCCGGCGCGCGAGTCTCGACTACCACGCCGGGCATCCGCGTGGTCCGGACCGTCGACGGCCTCGCCGGCCGCTATGAATTTGTGTGGCTCGAAATCAATGAAGCTGCTTCGCCCGGTAACATCGTTTTGGATGTCGCCGCCGGCGGCGGTCGCCAGCAGATTAATTTTCCCGTCCGGCAGCGCAGTCCAGCAGGAACGGCCGCTCGCCAGGACGGCGGATTCAACGGCTTCGGCCCCGATGACGTGATTTATCTCATCATGCCCGATCGCTTCGCCGACGGAGATGAGGCCAACAATTTCCCGGATTCCGGCTCGTACGACCGCGCCGCTCCTCGCGCCTATCATGGCGGCGACTTGCGCGGCATCCAGCAGAAGCTGCCGTATCTGAAAGATCTGGGCGTGACCACCATCTGGATCACCCCGATTTACCAGAACAGCGGGCGCGATTATCACGGCTACCACGCCATGGATCTATACGCCGTCGAAAAGCATTTCGGGTCCCTGGCCGATTATGTTTCGCTGGTAAAAGCGGCCCACTCCCAAGGCATGAAGGTCCTGCTCGATATCGTTCCCAATCACGTAGGGCCAACCAATGCCTGGCTGGATGATCCACCGACCGAGCGTTGGCTGCATGGCACGCGGGCAAAGCATTTGTCGACCCCGTCTACCTTTGCCCCTGAAGCCGATCCGCATTCTTCTTTGCGCGAAACCCGAGACATTGTGGAGGGCTGGTTCGCCGGAATTCTGCTTGACATGGGCACCGACGATGCGATCACCGCGCAATACTTGCGCCAGAATGCGCTCTGGTGGGCCGAAACCGGCGCGCTGGATGGCTTCCGCATCGACACGTTCCCTTACGTCGACCGCGCCTTCTGGCACAGCTTTCACGCCGACCTTCACGGCGCGTATCCCCGGTTCCGCACGATTGGTGAGGTCATCAACTCCGACCCGTCTGTGACTTCATTTTTTGTGGGAGGGAAGACCACCGATGGAATCGACACCGGCGTCGATACGATTTTTGACGTTCCGCTGGAAACCGCCATCCGCAATGTGCTTCTTCACGACGCTCCGGTAACGCAGATCGACGAAGTCTTGCGCCACGACTGGATGTTTCCCCATCCCGAAAATCTGGTCACCTATTTCGGCAATCACGATATCAGGCGCTTTATGAGTGAGCCGGATGCGACTCCGCAGAAACTCGAACTTGCGTTTTCGCTGATTCTGACTCTGCGCGGCGTTCCCGAAATATATTACGGCGACGAGATCGCGATGCCGGGCGGCGAAGACCCCGACAACCGCCGCGATTTCCCCGGAGGCTTCCCGGGAGACACTCGCAACGCGTTCACGCCCCAGGGCCGCACGGCGGCCGAGCAGGACATGTTCGGTTACGTGCATCGCCTGCTGCAAGTGCGCCGGGAACAGCCCGCCCTTCGCACCGGCGCTCTGGTACACATTTTTGCCGACGATCACGTGCTCGCATATGTCCGCACCAGCGGCGCGGATTCCGCCGGCCGGCAGGTGCTGATGATCATGAACGGCGCGGACAAGCCGCGGAATGTGGAAATCGACCTGGCCGATACTCCCCTCGCCAATGCCCGCTCACTGACATCGCTGATGGGAAGCGGCGACGCGAAAATCACCGGCAACAGCTCGATTAAAGTCGGCCTCCCGCCGCTGTCGATGAATATTTACCGGGTGAATTGATTGCTGAAACTTTCACAACGCCGGAGCACTTTAACTGTGAACACGAAGCTGATTCGGATGACCGCTCTCCTGCTGTGCCTGGCAGCCCCTTCACTGCGCCTCGCCGCGCAAACCGCCCCCGGCGCTCCCGGAGCGGTTCCCACCTGGACTCCCGGCAGCAAGGAAGCCGTAGGCACTTCCACCACCACCGACTCGCACGTGTGGTTCACCTTGCAGGGCGGCATCATGACGGAAGTCTACTATCCCCGCCTCGACACCGCCGACGTGCGTTCGCTCGAATTCGCGGTCAGCGATGGCACCAAAGCCTGGATCGAATCGAGCGACATGCAACACTCCCTCCAGTGGCTCGACGACAAGGCCCTCTCCTATCGGCAGACCAGCAGCGATCCAGCCGGGCGTTTTAAAATCGGGAAGACCTACGCCACCGACCCGCACCGCGACACGCTCCTCATCGATGTCACTCTCACCGCTCCACCGGGTTATTCGCTGTACGTTCTGTACAATCCAGCGCTGAAAAATTGCGGCTTCGGAAATACGGGATATGTGAAGGAAGATGCTCTCATCGCCGAAAAGAGCGACATGGCTTCGGCCCTAATCAGCTCCACCGGCTTCGCCCAAACCAGCGTGGGATTTTCCGGCGTCAACGACGGCTACACAGACCTGTTGCTGCATCATCAGCTTGCCTGGCGCTATGCCCGCGCGGAAAACGGCAACATTATTCAGACAGGAAAGCTCAAGGGCGATCACGTTACTCTTGCCCTCGGTTTTGGATCGAATGCCGCTGCCGCGCTCTCTTCGGCGCGGGGCAGCCTGAGCGCCGGCTTCCCCTCCCTCAGCGCCGAATACATTAGAGGATGGACCGATTACGCGAGCACTCTCCGCCGGGTCAACTCGCGCTACCAGCGCGAGTTCCAGCACGCGGCCATGGTGTTGAAGGCCCATGAAGATAAAACCTTCCGCGGCGCCATGATCGCATCCATGAGCATTCCCTGGGGATTCGCCGTCCCATCTGACGCTCCCGGCGTGGGCGGCTATCACTTGATCTGGGCGAGAGACTTGTACGAAATCGCCACCGGCATGTTGCTCGCCGGCGACCGTCCCGCCGCCGAGCGCGCGCTTGATTACTTATTCAAAGTTCAGCAAAAGCCCGACGGCAGCTTCCCGCAAAATAGCTGGCTCGATGGCAAGCCGTATTGGACCGCGCTCCAGATGGACGAAGTTTCCTACCCCGCCATTCTCGCCTGGCAGTTGGGCAAAACCGATACCGACACCTGGCAGCACCATGTGCGCCCCGAAGCCGAATTCATTGTCGCCCGCGGTCCCACCACCCAGCAGGAACGATGGGAAGAAGTTCCCGGATATTCACCCTCCACCATCGCCGCCGAAATTGCCGGACTGGTTTGCGCTTCCGATATCGCCCGGAAAAACGGCGCGAACGCCGACGCCGACCGCTATCTGAAAACCGCCGACTCCTGGGCGGGTAATATCGAAAACTGGATGGTGACCACCACGGGCCATCTCGGCTCAGACCTGCCCGGCAAAGGCTACTACATTCGCATCGACAACAACACCGACCCCAACGACGGCTATCAACTCGATGTCCGCAACGGCGGCGGCGTGTGGGATGAGCGCGACGTCATCGACGCCGGTTTTCTCGAATTCGTTCGGCTGGGAATTCGCCCAGCCAACGATCCCATTATCCAGCGATCGGTGAAGATCGTCGATTCGAGCATTCGCGTCGAAACCCCGCGCGGGCCCAGCTTTCATCGCTACAGCCACGACGGATACGGCGAGACTCTGTTCGGCGGCCCCTGGTTGGGGCAAGGCATCGGCAGAATCTGGCCCATCTTCACCGGGGAGCGCGGCGAATACGAAGTCGCCCGCGGCGGCGACGGAGTCTCCTATCTCGACGCTATGGCGAACTTCGCCAACTCCGGCGGCATGATTCCCGAGCAAATCTGGGACCAGGCCGAGTCCAGCCAGTTCGGTTTCGTTTTTGGAGGAGGCACGGGCAGCGCAACTCCCCTGGCGTGGAGCATGGCGCAGTTCATTCGCCTGGTGGTTTGTGTGGAAGAGAAAAAGATCGTCGAGCAGCCTGCCATCGTGGCCGAACATTTTATTGGCGGCTCGAACGCCAATCGCGTCGCAACCGCAAAATAGATCGCTTGCAGATATCGCCGGAACGCGGGAGTCCATTTCATCCGCAATATACGTGTCTCCCGGCCTGTTCCGATTTCGTAAATTTTCACAGCCTCATGTTTGAACTCGTCCGCGCAGTGCTAGTATCCCGGCAGTTTCGCAGTGAATGACCGCGTAGTCCGCCACTCCACTTCGCCTCCACGCATGGAAACATGCGCGCAGTCAGGTTAGAACCCGTCAGGAGGAAGCAGTATGAAGTTCTCACGTTTCACTCTCTTCACCGTCACACTTTTCGCCTTACTCCTCACCTCTCACGCGCAGGATTTCAAAAAGCAGGTCATCTATCAGATCGTGACCGACCGCTTTTATGATGGCAACACCGCCAACGACAGCTGCAGCCGCGGCTCCGGACTCTACGACTCCACCAAATCCAACTGGAACTTGTACTGGGGCGGAGATCTCGCCGGCATCCAGGCGAACCTCAGTTATCTGCAAGGCATGGGCATTACCGCCATCTGGATCTCGCCTCCCATGGAAAACATTGACGTGAACATTCCCGACAGTAACGGCAATCCCACTGCGCCCTATCACGGCTATTCCGCCGACGACTACATGAAGATCGACAACTTTTTCGGCGATTGCTCGGAAACCTGGACTGCCTTCTCCAATCTGATTACCGCGGCGCACAACCTGGGGATCAAAATCATCGTCGATTGGCCCGCCAACGACACCAACCAGCAGGACGCCGGCGAATATGGTTCCCTCTACAACGACGGCACCTTCATGGCCGCCTGCAACAACGACCCCAACGGATATTTCCATCACAACGCTGGCATCGGTAACTTCGAGGACCGCTATCAACTCCAGTACTACACCCTCGAAGATCTGTGCGATCTGAATCAGGAAAGCTCGACCATCGACGGATATTTGAAGTCCGCCCTGGCGCAGTTTCAAAGTTACGGGGCCGACGCCTTTCGCATGGATGCGGCCAAACATACGACCTGGGGCTGGGAATACAGCGAAGCCAACGCAATTTACACCAATGCCCCCAGCTTTGTATTCGGCGAGTGGTACGAATCGACCAGCGATACGCTCTACAACGATTCCGTAAAGTTCGCCAACAAGAGCGGCATGGCGCTTTACGACTATCCGCTCGGCCTCGCCTTGCGCGACGTGCTCGGCAACGGCAACAGTTGGACGGAAGTCGACAGCACGCTAAGCACGGAAGATGGCAATTTCACCTGGCCCAACGATCTGGTCGACTGGGTCGACAATCAGGACCAGCCGCGTTTGCTCAGCATGGATAACGACAATAACCGCCTGAATATCGGACTCGCGTTCGAATTGACCACCCGCGGCATTCCGACCATCTACTACGGCGACGAGCAGTACCTCCACAACGACACCAGCGGCGGCACAACACCTTACAACCGCCCCTGGATGACTTCTTTCAGCACGACGACGACCGCATACAAGTTGATCAACAAACTTTCCGCCCTGAGGACGGGAACCAACGACGCACTCGCCTACGGAACGCAAACGCAGCGCTGGATCAACAGCGATGTCTACATCTACGAGCGCCAGTTCTACGGCGACGTGGTGCTGGTCGCCATGAACAAGAGCACGAACACCGGCTATTCCATCACCGGCCTTAACACAGCTCTGCCTGCGGGCGGCTATACCGACTATCTGAGCGGGTTGCTCGGCGGCTTCGGCATCACCGTGAACTCGGGCAGCGGCGGCAACAACCCGGTCACCAATTTCACTCTGCCGGCCTACGCCGTTGCGGTTTGGGTCGCCAGCACTTCTCCCACTGCGCCGGAAGTCGGATCGATCGGCCCAACCGTCGGGCAATCCGGCATGAAGGTCACGATTGCCGGCAAGAACCTCGGCACTTCTACCGGAAGTGTTTTGTTCGGCTCAACCGCGGCGAGCATTTCCTCGTGGTCAAGCACCTCGGTTACGTTCACCGTTCCCAATGTGTCCAACGGCGTGTACCAGGTGCAATTGAAGAACAGTTCTGGAACCGCGGCCAACACGATTCAATTCACCGTGCTGACTGCCAAAATGATTCCCGTTACCTTCACCGTCGATAACGCAAACCCAACCAACACCGGCGACTACATCTACCTCACCGGCAACACAATCGAACTCGGCGACTGGGGCACAACCTTTTCAACCGCGATCGGCCCCATGCTCGATCCCAATTATCCCAACTGGTTCCTGAATGTCTCCGTTCCCGCGTGTGAAACCATCCAGTTCAAGTTCATCGATATTCAGGCTGGCGGAAGCGTGGTCTGGGAAAACGGCTCCAACCATCAGTACACGGTTCCATGCAGCGGAGCCGGATACGTCACCGTCAACTGGCAGTATTAGAAATACCATTCGGTTTTCGCCGGAGCGGCCCCGGCCGCTCTGGCGGAATCTACTCCGGTGGAATCTTTGGATCACCCCGGCCTTTCCGCCAATCCGAAATCGAGTAGAATTCAAAATGATTCCCTGATCGCCAACCGCGCCATTTACGAATCAAGTTTCGAATTCATGAAATCCCCCGCCAGCCTGCATTTCAAAACCTATATTTCCATTCTCATCATGGTGATCTTCGGTCCCCTGGGCAATGTTTTGCTCGGAAAGGGCATGAAAGAAATTGGTGCCGTCGCCATTGCAACGCCGGCAGAGGCGCAACACACGTTGATTGCGATTTTCAGCTCAACCTGGATTTGGCTCGGCATTGCGTCATTGATCGCCTTTTTCGTCACCTACTCGCTGGTTCTCTCCTGGGCGGACTATAGCTACGTCCAGCCCGCCTCTTCCATTGCCTACGGCATCTCGGCTCTCCTCAGTCACTTTTGGCTCAAGGAAATGATCAGCCCCCTTCGCTGGGTTGGGGTACTGGTGATTTG
>DATLKM010000226.1:0-23508 GCA_035538435.1 Binatia bacterium | reverse complement strand
AATCGGAAGGCGGCGGGTAGGAATAAAAGTCATCGCTGTGAGCGACGATGCGGCGGTTGAAATCGGCGTAGAATCTGGCCGGATCGTGGACCGCCTGGCCGGGGCGCCATCCGTTCTGGCAGGGCCAGCGCTCAGCCCAGTCGAGGCCCCATTCGAGGGGGCGGACGACGCGGTTGTTGTCGACCGAGGTGAGGCGATGCTCCCATTCGTACATCCATTGGGCGTAGCGTGAGGGCATGGTTGAACTTCAAGTGTAGCAAGCGCAAGTTGTTCGCCTTCAGGCGAGTTCAGCTAACGGTCGGGAATGAGAGCTGAGAGGGCGGTCACGGCAGTTTGCGGGGAGGCAGCTCCGGGTTAGCGGGCAAGGGCGTTAAGGGGGCGAAAGGGGGAAGGCATTCGCGGCGGGACAGCCACGGCGGCTGTCGCTACATTGCCGATTTGGGTGGCGGGACAGCCGAGGGCGGCTGTCGCTACATTGCCCGCTTAGATTTGATAATCCTCGAGGAATAGTTCTTCGGCCAGAACCGATTGAGTGTGGGTTTGTTCGTCATTGGTCCCGTCTGGCGCCGTTCCGGGCGCAATGTGGGAGTGGTGCTGATAGTTCTCGCGCAATTCCTGGATTTCCTTGGCCAGCCTGATCATCACGTCGGAGAGGGGATCGCGAATATCTTTAGGGTCCGTGATGACGACGCGCTTGCCGTCGCGCAGCACAATGTGACCGGGGACGCCGACGATGGTGGAATTGGCGGGGACATTGCGGAGCACGACCGATCCCGCGCCCACCCGGCAGTTGTCGCCGACAGTGATATTGCCCAGCAGCTTGGCTCCCGATCCGACCTGAACGTTGTTGCCGACCGTGGGATGGCGCTTGCCTTTTTCCTTGCCGGTGCCGCCGAGGGTGACGCCCTGGTAGAGAGTGACGTCGTCGCCGACGATGGCGGTTTCGCCGATCACGGTGCCCATGCCGTGGTCGATGAAGAGGCGCCGGCCGAGTTCGGCGCCGGGATGGATTTCGATGCCGGTAAAAAAACGCGATAGTTGAGACGTATATCTCGCGAGGAATTTCATATCGTGGAGCCAGAGCCAGTGGCTGAGATGGTGAATCCACACGGCATGAAGGCCGGGGTAGAGCAGAAGCACTTCGACGTAGGAGGTCGCGGCGGGATCGGATTCGAAGACGGCTGCGATGTCCTCGCGGACGGAATGGAAGAAGGTGGCCATTTTTTAGTTCTCAGTTCTCGGTTCTCAGTTCGGCTCGTGCGCCCGACGCAGGAGAACGGAACCGGAACCTTGGGATTCTTCGGGAATTCTAGATTAGCGGGGGTGGCGCGGGAAGGCCAGCGAGGACGGCAAGGAGCAAGCGAGAACTGGAAACTGTTTTCTAGCTTCCGGGCTCAAACCCGCCGTTGTGAGCAAGCGTCATGCGGAGATATTTGTAGGGGTTTACCGGAGTGTCATTGATGCGGACTTCATAATGAAGATGCGGGCCGGTGGAGCGGCCGCTGGAGCCGACGTAGCCGATGGTATCGCCACGGTGCACTTGCTGACCGGTGGTGACGGCGAATCCGGAAAGGTGGCCGTAGCGGGTCGAGATGCCGTGGCCGTGATCGAGGACGATGGCTTTGCCGTATCCACCGAAGAAGTCGGCGAATGTGACCACGCCATCGGCGGGAGCCACGACGGCGTGGCCAAAGGTGCTGCCGATATCGACGCCGCTGTGGAATGCGCCTTCACCGTTGAAAGGATCAATGCGCTCACCAAAACTGGCGGTCACCTGGCCATCCACAGGCCAAAGATTGGGAGCGGAGTTGGCGCGGAGCCAGTCCGCGGTGGTGGCATTGCGGGTTAGCCCGAGGCTGATGCCGACAGTGGCGGCGCCGGTGAGGGCGGTCGTGCGGAGCATGCCCAACTGATCGAGAGACGACTTCACGTCCGCATCTTCAATCTGGACTTCGGATGCAGCCAGAGTAGGGCGTGCCTTTAATCCGTAAAGCGCCGAGACTTCGCTGGCAATCGAGCCTAGAGATGCGACCTGCACGTCGCGCTCTTTGGCGACTTCCTCGAGGCGCGAATAGCGGCTTTTCAGTTGCTCTTTTTCGGTGCGCAACTCATTGTAACGAGAGACTTTGAGCAACATGCGGGCGTAAGAGCTGGCAATTCCGGTAAGGCTGAGGAAGCCGATGGCGGCGCCGACTACAAATACATAAAGATACTGGACGGGAATGGAGATTTTGCGGAGCTGGCCGTCATCGCCGCGGGCCACAAAAAGAATGTAGAAGCGCTTTCGCAAATTCGCCTTTCGTCAGTTCTGAAAAATCAGGTCCGGAGTTTCAGGCCAAGTTCTGAGGTTGCAGAAAGCCCGTTCGGACCACCTGATCGTTTCGGGTCACGCTTCCCATCTGGGAATGGAAACTGGTTAACGCGCCCTTTTTCTACCGGAACCATGGCCAAAGTTGCTACCGCCGAAATGCAACCTATACAGGATGCAGAACTTACAGCAAGTGTTTTCTTCGGCCAAAGGGTTTTGTGAATGACTGGTAAAAGGTAGCAAACCGGATTCCCCCCTGTCAACGACTCGGAGAGACATGAGCGGTTACTTAAGACTTGAGTAACCGGGAGTCATCTTGGAGTGGTTACCGTCCGCCCGGCGGTAATCGAGTTGCCCGGAGGGCCAGGGGTGGTCGAGCGCAGCCGAGGGCGGGCGTAGCCGCATGGTTCTGTATTAAAGAGGTCGCTTATAGTAGTTCCGGTGACGATTGCTGAAAGAGAGCTGATTGCGCGCGTCCGGCGAATCGCGGCGGTGAGAAATCCGGCTGTCGCAAAAAGCATCGGCGACGACTGCGCCGTGTTGCGAATTGCGGCGCGGTCTTCACCTGGCAGCCGCAGCCCGATTGCCGACGACGTTCTCGTCACAACGGATTTCTCTCTGGAAGGCATCCACTTTCGCCGCGATTGGCACTCGCCGGAATCGATCGGCCACCGCTGCCTGGCGCGCGGACTGAGCGATATCGCGGCCATGGGGGGCAAGCCGGTCGCCGCATTTCTTTCGCTGGCCTTGCCAAGCAAAATCCCGCAAGCCTGGGTTGACCGCTTCACGCGCGGGTTTCTGGCGTTGGCGAAGAAATATGGCGTGACTTTGGCGGGAGGAGACACGGCGGAATCTCCAAGTGGGATTCTGGCGGATATTGTCGTGGTGGGAAGCGTTGCGCGAGGCGCGGCGGTATTGCGTTCAGGGGCCAAGCCGGGACATTCGATTTATGCAACGGGAGAGCTGGGCGGCTCAGCGGCAGCGTATATGCAAATGAAGAAAGGCGCGAAGCTGAAGGCAGGAGACTACGAAAGGCATTTTTTCCCGGAGCCGCGCATTGAAGTGGGAAAATTTCTTCGGGAAAAGCAAATTGCCACTGCCATGATCGATACCAGCGACGGGCTTTCGACCGATCTTTCGCACGTTTGTGAAGAGAGCGGCGTGGGCGCGGAAATTTATGAGAAGTTGATTCCCCGGGCCAGAACCGGCAGGACTCTCAGGCGGGTCGATCCCGCGCTGGCTTTGCATGGCGGGGAAGATTATGAACTGCTCTTCACCGCTCGGGGGAAGAAAGTGCCGGCGCGGATTTCGGGGGTACCGATTACCGAGATTGGCCGCATCACGGCTGGCCGCAAGATTCGCCTGATCTCAGAAGACGGAAAAGCTCGCGAACTCAAGCCGCAGGGATGGGAACATTTCCGGAAAAGATAGAATGCTGAAGCCTATGACCTCGATGAACCGGCCCGTTGTTTTCATATTTGTCATGTTTGTCCTTATCCTTATCCTCATTCTTGGCATGCAGGTTGCCCGAGCGGACGCGCAATCGACAGAAGCGCTCCCGTTTGAATCATCGATTCCGTTGCCGGATGTAAAAGGCCGTATCGATCATTTCAGCGTTGATGTGGACGGTCAGCGAATCTTCGTGGCGGCGGTGGAGAACGGCTCGGTCGAAATCGTCGACGTGAAGACACGCCGGAGAGTGCATTCGATCGGCAATCTGCCCGAGCCGCAGGGAGTTTTGTACGAACGTTCGAGCAATCGCCTGTTCGTGGCCTGCGGCGGCGACGGCACGGTCAGAATCTTCGACGGCACAACCTTTGCCGCCATCGCGTCGGTGAAATATCCGGACGATGCCGACAATCTGCGCTTCGACGCTCACCGTAAAGAAGCGATCGTCGGCTATGCCGGGGCCAAACAGTTGCGCAAACGCGAGGAGGGGACCGGAGGTTTGGGGTTCTTCGATACCAATGGAAAAAAGACCGCTGACGTCGTGGTGGATGCGCATCCTGAATCGTTTCAGGTTGAGCCGGGTGGTGCACACATTTTCGTGAATGTTCCGGAGAAAAAAGAAATTGAAGTAGTGGATGTGCCGCAGAGAAAAGTTGTGGGGAGATGGCCGGTAGAAGCGGAAAACAATTTTCCCATGGCGCTTGATGCTGCCCATCATCGCCTGCTGGTTGGTTGCTGGGCGCCGCCGCGACTTCTTGCCTACGACACGGAGAACGGCAAAGTGGCGGCCTCAAGTGAAATTGCTGGAAAAACCGACGATCTCTATTACGACTCCGCCCGGTCCCGCGTTTACGTTCTGACCAGCGTGGGCTTTATTGATGTCTTCGCGGAAAGAGACGCCGATCACTACGAGCGCATCGCGCGCTATCCAACTCCGCCGCGGTCGCAGACCGGGATCTTCGTTCCCGAGTGGAGTGAGCTTTTTGCCGCAGCCCCGCAGCAGGCTGACCATCCGGCCGAAATCCGCATCTATCGGGCGCATTGATGCCGGGGGATCGTGATCGCCGATGATCGGCTGCAGGCCGTTACCTCCGTTACTACGCTCTCCTGAAAATTCGGGACTAAAGTAAGCACATGTCCACCACATTCTCTGGTTCTCGTGCGCTGTTTACGTTGCTGGTCGTGATGGCCGCGTCGTCTGTTTCTTTCGCCGGAAAAAAATTGCCGCCTCCGCCGCCCGCACCTGCCCACGCGCCAACGCCGGCGGTCAACGACGACTACATCCACAAAGAGTTTGGCGATAACTGCTCGTTGCTGGGTGGGCCTCCGCAATTTGCCGGCGATTTGGACGGCGACGGTGTTGATGACCTGGTGGTCGCGGCGCGGTGCAAGAATCCCATGGCCGATCAGGCTGAGTACGGATTCATGGTCGCCGACCCTTATGACAGTTTTCTGGGCTTCGGCAATGTGAAGATCACTTCCACGTTTGCTTCCGATGCTCCTGAACGCAAAGGCGTATGCCTGCTGGTTGTGCATGGGGTGGGCGCGGAAGGGTGGCGCTCCACCAAACCGAAGCAGAAGTTCGTGCTGATCAACCTTCCCTTCAAGACGCTGGCCGTGAAAAAACTGGCCATGAAGAAGCGGACCATCCTGGGCGTTTATATGGAAGAGCAGGGCGAAGGGGAAGCGACGTCGTCGGTGGTATTTTGGGACGGCCGACGGTACCGGTATCAGGTTCTCGGGGCGGACCTGGAATAATTCCAGTCCAGATTTCGAAGCCTCAGGCCAGGTAAGCGAAGAGACGCCTCGATTTTCCACGCGGGCGCACCTGTGACGCTCCTCACGCCCTTCTTCCTTCCCTACGAACTATAATCCCGCCATGAATCTTGAAGAGAAAATTGCCGAATTGAAAAAACGCGACCGCCTGGCCGAGGCCGGGGGTGGCGAAGCCCGCCGGGAGCGCCAGCACAAGGAAGGAAAGATGTCGGCGCGGGAGCGCGTGGAGTTTCTGCTGGACGAAGGCACGTTTGAAGAGACCGACAAACTGGTTACGCACCGCTGCAACGATTTTGGCATGGCCGAGCAGAAGTATTACGGCGACGGATTCATCACCGGATATGGCCGCATCGAAGGCCGCCTGGTGTATGTGTTCGCGCAGGATTTTACAGTCTTTGGCGGATCGCTCTCGGAAGCGAACGCGGCGAAAATCGTGAAGATCATGGATCTGGCGGCCAAGATGGGCGCGCCGCTGATTGGGTTGAACGATTCCGGCGGAGCGCGCATTCAGGAAGGCGTGTTATCGCTCGGCGGCTACGCCGATATTTTCATGCGCAACACGATTTACAGCGGGGTGGTGCCGCAGATTTCCGCCATCATGGGGCCGTGTGCGGGCGGCGCGGTGTATTCGCCGGCGATTACCGACTTCGTGCTCATGGTCGATAAGACTTCGTACATGTTTATCACCGGGCCGGACGTGATCAAGACGGTGACGCATGAAGAAGTGACCAAGGAGCAGCTCGGCGGAGCCATGACGCACAATGAAACTTCGGGTGTGGCGCATTTTCTGGCGCACGACGACGCGGAGTGTTTGTCCATGGTGCGGGAGCTGTTGAGCTTTGTGCCGTCGAATAATCTGGATGACCCGCCGCGGAAGCAGTGCAGCGATCCCATCGACCGCGCCGATGCGGCGCTTGACGCGATCGTTCCGGCGCAGTCGAACCTGCCTTATGACATCAAGGATGTGATTCATGCAGTGATTGACGACGGATATTTCTTCGAAGTGCAGGAGCATTACGCGAAGAACATGGTGGTGGGCTTTGCGCGGCTGGATGGGCGAAGCGTGGGAATCGTGGCGAATCAGCCGGCGATGCTGGCGGGGACGCTGGACATCAACGCTTCGGTGAAGGGGGCGCGGTTCGTGCGCTTCTGCGACTGCTTCAATATTCCTCTGGTCACGTTTGAAGACGTGCCGGGATTCCTGCCGGGCACGGCGCAAGAGTACGGCGGAATTATCAAACACGGGGCGAAGTTGCTCTATGCGTTTGCCGAGGCGACCGTGCCGAAAATTACGGTGATCACGCGCAAGGCTTATGGCGGAGCGTATTGCGTGATGGCCTCAAAACACATCCGCACGGATGTGAACTATGCATGGCCGACTGCGGAGATTGCCGTGATGGGGCCGGAAGGCGCGGTGGATATTGTTTATAAACGCGAACTGGATGCGGCGGGCAACGGCGGTTCGGGCGGGCAAAATCGGGAGGCGCTGCGGCAGAAAAAAATTGAGGAATTCCGCGACCGCTTCGCCAGCCCTTACGTGGCCGCTGATCGAGGGTTTGTGGATGCCATCATCCAACCGCGCGACACGCGCAGGAAGCTGATTCAGGCGCTGGCCATGCTGGAAACGAAGCGGGACAAGAACCCGCCGAAGAAGCATGGGAATATACCGCTGTGAACTTGGGCCTTATTTTTCAGGTTCCAGCGGCAACATCGACCCATGGCGCACGTGCAAAATAAAAACAGTCTTGTCGAAAATTACGAATAAGATCCGGTAAGTTCCGCGGTTGCCTTTACCGAACAACTGTTGCCGGATGGTCTGGTCAAAGGAGTCGCTTTCAGGAGCAAGCGAACAGCGTTCGGGGTAATTACGCAGCGTCCTGATACTTCGCCGCGCCCTTCGTATCCACTCGCGGGCCGCCTGGGGCGAGTGCCTGCGAATGTAGCGATAAGCGGTGCGGAGATCGTTTTCGGCTTCCGGAGTTACCATCACGCGGTAAATTGCGGGCAACGCTAGTCCTCGCGCTCCAGTTCGCCAAACACCTCTTCCGCCGGCCTGCCCTCGCCCCGTCTGGCCTGTGCCAATCCACGCCGAATGCTGGCGATGGCGTCGAGATTGTCCGCGATATCCTGATAGGCGGCGGGATCGAGCACGACGGCCTCAGCCTTGCCGTTGATCGTCAATACCAACGGCCGTCCCGTCTTCTTCATTCTCTTCATCAGGCTGGTGGAGTTTCGCTTGAAAGTGGTGAGTGAATGAATGTCTTGCGTCACGTCAATCATGTCATCATTTTAGCATCGTTATCGCATCGAATGCGATGCGCGCAGGAGGCATCCAGCCAGCGATAGCCCACCTATCACACCTGCACCGCTTGCCCACTCACCGGCAAGTTCCCGGCCTGCCAGGCGTCGAAGCCGCCCTGCACATTTACTATGTTTTTGAATCCAGCGCGCAACAGCAGGCTGCAAGCGATAGCGCTGCGGTATCCTCCCTTGCAGTGCACGCCGATTGGTTCGTCGTGGCTAAAGGGAACCGATGCGCCCGCCAATCCATCCAGCGGGGCCAGGACCGCGTCTTCGATGTGTCCGGCCTGAAATTCCGGCGGGCGGCGAACGTCGAGCACGCGAATGTCATTGGTGCGGCGCCGAAGGTTGAGTTCCTGCACTGAGATTTGTTCGAGCCGGCTTAAGCTGAAGCCCGCGCGCGTCCAGGCCTTGATTCCATCCTGCAAATACCCGCACACGTCTTCGATTCCCACCCGCGCCAGGCGCATGCGTGCTTCCGAAAGTTGGTCGACCGTGTCGCCGATCAAAATCGGCCGGGCCGAAAGTCCCAGAACAATTCCCGCCCAGGTGGCGAATTGGCCGGAGAGAGGAATGTTGACAGAACCGGGCACGTGACCGGTGGCAAACGCGTCGGCTGGCCGCACGTCGAGCGCGTTGGCTCCATCGGCTAATTCCCGCGAAAGTTCTCCCGCCGAAATTGCCCGCAGTTCGGGCAACTCCGAGAGCGCTGCTGCGCCCTGGCGATTCAGTTCCGCATCCTGCACAAAATATTGCGGGCGCGACGGCAAGTTCGAAGTCAGCTCGCGGATGAATCCGTCGCGGCTGTCGATCTGCAACGCGTAGTTGGTAAGCCGCTCGGTGCCGATGGTGGAAGAGCGCTCGTTGCGCATGTTGCGGCCGCACAACGAACCCGCGCCATGTGCGGGATAAACCAGTACGTCATCGGGAAGCGCGAGAATTTTTTCGTGCAGGCTGTCGTACAACAGGCCCGCCAGTTCAGCAGGAGTGTGGGTTTTCGAAAGATCGGGACGGCCTACATCGCCCAAGAATAACGTGTCGCCAGTGAGGATCGCCCAGGGACTGGACGACTTTTCTTCATCCGTCACCACCAGGCAAATGCTCTCCGGCGTGTGGCCGGGTGTTTCGATCGCGCGCAGGCGAACGGTTCCGACCTGAAGTTCGAATCCGTCATGAACGGCAACGTGCGGAAATGCGGCATGGGCGAGAGCGCCGATGTAAATCTTCGCTCCGGTGCGCGCTGCGAGTTCCTTATGACCGGAAACAAAATCCGCGTGCAGGTGGGTTTCGAAGATGTGGCGAATCTGCGCGCCTTGCGCGGCGGCGGCCTGGCAGTAAATTTCAACGTCGCGCTGGGGGTCGACAATGACCGCTTCGCCCTGCGAAACCAGAATATAAGAAGCATGGGCCAGACAGCCCAGGTAGCACTGTTCGAAATACATCCGCCCCCTTTGCGTTGAGAGTCAACGCGTGGCCCGCGTTGTGCGGCGCGCCGAATCTAGTTTACCTGTGTAAGTACACAGCGCAAGCGGACTTTTGGCCATTGTTCCGAGGGTTCAATCCTATAGGGATCGGGCGGAGCGCTCACTTTGACTTGACGGGCTCAAGCGAAACAGCGACATCGAACTTGGAGTAATACTTTTTGACGTCGGCCGCGCCGTACTTTTCGCGGAATTGTGCGACAACTGCCGAGACCTGTTGAGCGCCGGTGATGGGCTTGGCTTTGAATTCCTCCGCCGCGCCGCGCGCTTCTACCTTCATTTTCGGATTCTGAAGAACGTTCTTATACCACTGCGTGTCCGACCCGTATACGGGCAGCAGGCGAAGTTTGCCGTCGTAGACAAACCACACGGGGTTGGAAATGGCGCGACCGGACTTTCGTCCGGTCACGGTGATTTTGATTTCGCGAAAGCGAGAAAGGCGGTCGGTGAGAGATTCGTCGGGCGCGGGCATATGCATTCTCCTTGGCGATGTTTCGATCGGGAAGCGGGCCGCCTTTCTGGGATTCTATCTTCTGCCTACTGTCTTCTGTCTGCTATCTTCTGCCTACCGGTTAACCAGTTTCTGGTGTTCCGCCGGATAGCGGGCTCCCTGCACGGGGAATTTGGCCGTGGTCTGGTCGAGTTGCCGCAGATCGTCAGGCGTGAGTTGGAGCGCCGCGGCCCCGAGATTTTCTTCCAGGCGATGCAGTTTGGTGGTGCCGGGGATGGGAACGAGCCAGGGCTTCTGCGCCAGCAGCCATGCGATGGCCACCTGAGCTGGAGTCGCGTTCTTCTGCCTGGCAAATTGTTCGAGCAACCCGACCAAAGCCTGGTTCGACTTGCGGTTCTCCGGCGAAAAGCGGGGGACGATGTTGCGGAAGTCACTTTTGTCGAATTGCGTGTCCTCCTTAATCGCTCCGGTGAGGAAGCCTTTGCCAAGCGGACTGAAAGGAACGAATCCGATGCCGAGCTCCTCGAGAACAGGAATGATCTCTTGCTCGGGCTCTCTCCACCAGAGCGAATACTCGCTCTGAAGCGCAGTGACTTTTTGTACGGCATGGGCGCGGCGGATGGTTTGTACGCCAGCTTCAGAAAGTCCGAAATGTTTGACTTTGCCTTGCTGGATGAGATCTCTGACCGCGCCGGCAACGTCTTCGATGGGGACGTTGGGATCGACGCGGTGTTGATAAAAAAGATCGATGACGTCGGTCTTGAGGCGCTTGAGAGACGCCTCGGCTACTTCTTTAATGTGAGCGGGCCGGCTGTCGGTGCCGGCCTGCTTGCCAGTGGCGGGATCGATTTTGAAGCCGAATTTCGTAGCGATTACGACTTGACTACGGAAGGGAGCGAGCGCTTCGCCGACCAGTTCCTCGTTGGTGAAGGGGCCGTAGATTTCGGCGGTGTCGAAAAAGGTAACGCCGCGCTCGACGGCGGCGCGAATAAGTGCGATGCCATCCGGTTTGGCGATTGGCCGGCCGAGGCCGAAGCTCATTCCCATGCAGCCCAGGCCAAGTTCAGAAACTTCAAGATTGCTTTTCCCCAGATTGCGTTTTTGCATGACTGCTCCTTGCATGATGTTCGCAGATGAAATCGGGCGGAGACTCCGCGACCGGACGCTATATCGCGGACCAATGTGGATCTGACATTGGTTGGATGAGTTTTGGGCGGGAAGGGGCTCGGAAGTTTCGATTTTCTTGCGATGAGATCCCTGGCCCCGCTGGAGAAGACGCGGGGCTTGGGGACGAGGCATACAAGATTTTGGCTGGGCGGCTTAGGGCAAACCTGACGCGCGGCCGCAAGACGGGCCGACGACCAGTTCCCCGCTGGCTATTACTTCGCCAATTCGTATCCGGCGAAGAAGAAACTGAGTTCAAAACGCGCAGTATCTTCGGCGTCGGAGCCGTGGATGGCGTTGTGCTCAATGTTGGACGCCCACTTTTTGCGGATGGTGCCTTCCTCGGCGTTCGCGGGGTTGGTGGCGCCCATCAGCTTGCGCAGATCGGCGATGGCGTTTTCTTTTTCCAGAGCCAGAGTGACGATGGGGCCGCTCGACATGAAGTCAGTGAGCGTGTTGTAGAACGGGCGGCTGGCATGGACGGCGTAGAACTGCTGCGCCTGGTGCTTGGAAATTTCCAGCATCTTCATGGCAAGGATGCGGAAGCCGTTTTTTTCGAATTGTTCGATGATGTCGCCGACTGCGTTTTTGGCAACTGCGTCGGGTTTGATGATGGTAAGAGTGCGTTGCAAGGTTTTCATAGTTGTCGGGATCGGTCCGGTCTTTGGTTGTCGGTCTTTGGTCGTTCGTCTTTGGTTGGCCTTTGGTCGTTGGTTGTCGGTTGTCGCACTTCGTGCCGAACGCTAGACTTTCACTCCCACGGCCGAAATCAGTGTCTCGCCGATGTCGGCGGGGGACTTGGCGACGCGGATGCCGGCCGCTTCCAGGGCTTTGATTTTTTCCGCGGCGGTTCCTTTGCCGCCGGAAATGATTGCGCCGGCGTGGCCCATGCGGCGTCCCGGCGGGGCGGTTTGTCCGGCGATGAAGCCCACCACCGGTTTCTTCATCTTGTTTTTCACGAATTCTGCCGCGGTTTCTTCGGCATCTCCACCGATTTCGCCGATCATGATGACAGCTTCAGTATCGGGGTCGCGGTTGAACAGGTCGAGGGCGTCGACGAAATTGGTGCCGATGATGGGGTCGCCGCCGATGCCGATAGCGGTGGATTGGCCGACGCCGCGCTGCGTGAGTTGATGCACGGCTTCATAGGTCAATGTGCCCGAGCGGGAGACGATGCCGATCGATCCTTCTTTATGAATGGATCCGGGCATGATGCCAACTTTGCATTTGCCGGGAGAGATGATGCCGGGGCAGTTGGGGCCGATGAGGCGCGAACGGCGGTCTTGCAAAAACTCCCAAGCCTTGACCATATCGAGGGTGGGGATGCCTTCGGTGATGCAGACGATGAGATCGAGCTCGGCGTCGGCGGCTTCCATGATGGCGTCGGCGGCGGCCGGCGGAGGAACGAAGATCATGGTGGTGTCGGCGCCGGTTTTGTCGACGGCTTCCTGCACGGTGTTGAAAATGGGCCAGCCCTCGTGGATCGTGCCGCCTTTGCCGGGAGTGACTCCGCCGACGACTTGGGTGCCGTAGGCGGCACAGGCTTTGGCGTGGAAAGTTCCTTCGCGGCCTGTGAGGCCTTGCACGATGAGGCGGGTTTTCTTGTTCACCAAAATTGACATAAGTAAAATCTCGGCGGCTAAAGCCGCGGTTCTTTTTTGTGCCGCTTTTCCGCACGGCTGAAGCCGTGCCCTGATACGAATCCTGCGTTTGCCATCATCGCGCGGCCGCTACTACGCGATCGGCGGCGTCTTTCATGGTGTCGCAGACAATGAAGTTGAAGCCGGAGTTTTGCAGAATCTGCTTGCCTTCGTTCACGTTGGTGCCTTCCAGGCGCAACACGACCGGAAGCTGAATGTTGGTTTTCCTGGCGGCTTCGACAACTCCCGTCGCCAGAGTATCGACGCGGAGGATGCCGCCAAAGATGTTAATCAGGACAGCCTTCACGTTCTTGTCGCTGAGCAAAATCTCAAAGGCGTGGGCGACCTGTTCGGCGTTGGCGCCGCCGCCGACGTCGAGAAAGTTGGCGGGCATGCCGCCGGCGTATTTGATGATGTCCATCGTGGCCATGGCGAGGCCGGCGCCGTTGACCATGCAGCCGACGCTGCCATCGAGCTTGATGTAGTTAAGGCTGTACTTGGAGGCCTCGACTTCGAGCGGGTCTTCTTCGGTAATGTCGCGCAACTCGCGAATGTCGGGATGGCGGAAGAGCGCGTTGTCGTCGAAGGTCAGCTTGGCGTCGAGCGCGAACAAGCGGCCGTCAGTGGTGGTGATGAAAGGATTGATCTCGAGCAGGGACGCGTCGGTGTCGAGAAACGCCTTGTATAAGTTTGAGAGAAACTGCACCGCCGGGCCGATCTGTTTGGCATTCAGGCCAAGTTTGAAGGCCATTTTGCGCGCCTGAAAGGCTTCGAGGCCCATGCCGGGATCGATGTGCTGCTTCAGAATCGCGCTGGGGTCATTCGCGGCGACTTCTTCAATTTCCATGCCGCCGGCGGCCGAAGCCATGAAGACCGGCTTGCCTTCGGCGCGATCGACCAGAATTCCAAGATACAGCTCTTTTTCGATGGGCAAAGTCTCTTCGATCAACAAGCGGCGTACGGTGCGGCCTTCGGGGCCGGTCTGGTGGGTGACGAGTTTCATGCCCAGCATTTTGCTGGCAAGGTCGCCCGCTTCGGCGACCGATTTGGCAATTTTGACGCCGCCGCCTTTGCCGCGGCCCCCGGCATGAATTTGCGCTTTGACCACGACGCCGGTGGCGCCGGAATTGAAAAGTTCTTTGGCCGCGGCTTCGGCTTCTTCGGGCGAGGTGGCCATAGCGCCGCGCGGCACGGTCACGCCGTATTTCTTGAGAATTCCCTTGCCCTGATACTCATGGATTTTCATAAGAGTCGTTTCTACGATGATTGCGTGCAGATGATCTTTGCAGACGACCTTTGGCAATGATCGGCAGGAACCTGCTTGCGGCTTTAGGACTGCGGCAGCAAACTCACAATTTTATAGAAGCGGCTGCGATTCGGGCAAACTATAGAGGCTTTTTTTAACACGGGGGGCGCTGGGGAACACAGAGGGGTCGAATAGCCGGCCTTTGCGCGGTTTAGTCGCCTTCGAGTTCCCCGGCAATTGGTGTCTCCTGTCACGCGGGGTTTATAATCCACAAAGCGCAGGCGTACGCAAAATGACCGATCAAATCCGTAAAAAGTTGCAGGAAGAAATCGACGCGCTCGAGCGCGAGCTGGTCTACGACCTGCCGAAAGAGATCAAGCGCGCGGCTGCGCTGGGCGACCTGAGCGAGAACGCCGAGTATCACATGGCGAAGCAGCGGCAGGAGTTTGTGAAGGCCCGCGTGCGCCAGCTGGGAAAGCGCCTGGCCGACCTTTCCCTGACCAACATGAACAACATCCCCAAGGACAAAGTGGGGCTGGGGTCAACGGTGAAGGTCTACGACAACACCAAGAATGAAGAGCTGGAATACAAGCTGGTGACCAGTGAAGAGTCGGACGTGGCGACCGGCAGGGTATCGACGACCTCGCCTATCGGCCGCGCGTTGCTGAACAAAAAAGTTGGCGATGAGACGACGGTGATCACGCCCAACGGGAAGCGCGAGCTGGAAATTCTGAGCTTGACTACAATCCACGACCAAGCCGGGACGGAAGCCTGATGACGGCCTCCCCTGCGCGGACGGAGCCTGTTCTCGCGCCTGAGCCATCTACCGCCGGAGTGATCGCTCCTACCAAGAGTGAAGGAACGCTGCACCCGGTGCCGGTCGGCGGAGTCCCACAGAAAAGCGCCGAAGAAAAGCATTCGATTTCCTGGACCAGCGCCTTTGGCCGCGCCTGCGGGGTGCTGCTGGATACGATTGTGCGCTGGCTGGCGCTGTCGCGGATCAATCCCAACGTTCTCACGTTCCTGGGACTGGTGGTGAATACATGGGCCGCGATTTTATTTGGCTCGGCCACGGCGCAGACGCAGCAGCGCATGTTTTTCTATGCCGGCCTGGTGATTATCTTTTCCGGATTCTTCGATCTGGTGGATGGGCAGGTGGCGCGGGCGACGAATCGAGTGACGCGCTTCGGGGCATTTTTCGATTCGGTGGTGGACCGGTACAGTGATGCTTCGCAGTACCTGGGACTGCTGGTTTTCTACGCCCGTTTCGACCGCTTTTTCTATGTGGTGCTGACGGCTTATGTGATGATCAGCGCCATCATGGTCAGCTACACGCGCGCCCGCGCGGAGTCGCTGATTGGAAGCTGCCGCGTGGGATTTATGGAGCGCCCGGAGCGGCTGGTGCTGGTGATTCTGGGGGCGCTGTTCAACCGCATGGCCCCGGTGCTGTGGGTGATCGCGGTGTTGAGCACGCTGACCGTGATTCACCGCATGAGATACACGTGGACGCGGACGCAGGACCCGCCGATTCAGACCGCGTAGTTCCCGCACGGTTTTCCTACCTGCTATCCTAACCAGTCGTGCTTGCAAGTTGCGGCCCGACATTTTTCATATGAATCCAGTTCTTGTGGTTCACGGAGGCGCCTGGGCCATGCCCGATGACATGGTCGAGGCCCACATCAACGGAGTGCGCAACGCGCTGGCTGCGGGATGGCGGGTGCTGGAACGCGGCGGAACGTCGCTGGATGCGATCGAGGAAGCGGTCGTGGTGATGGAAGATGACGAGGCCTTCGACGCCGGCCGGGGCAGTTTTCTCAATCGTGACGGCAAGGTGCAGCTTGACGCTTTAATGATGGATGGCGGCACGTTGCGCGCCGGAGGGGTGGGATGTGTTGAGCGGCTGCGCAATCCGGTGCGGGCGGCGCGGAAGATTTTGAGCGAGAGCCCGCATGTTTATTTTGTGGCCGAAGGGGCGGAACGGTTCGCAGCTGAGCACGGAGTGGAGCTGTGCCGGAATGAAGATCTGATCGTTCCCCGGGAAGTGGAGCGCTTGCGCGAGTATCAGGCGCGCGAGCAGGAGGCTGCGAAAAGCGCGACTTCTCGCGGCCCGAACGCGCGGGAAATGGGGCACCCAGCGCCCACGGGAGTGGACATGTTCGCTCCCGCGGAGC
This sequence comes from Binatia bacterium, assembly GCA_035538435.1. Taxonomy (GTDB): domain Bacteria; phylum Acidobacteriota; class Terriglobia; order Terriglobales; family Acidobacteriaceae; genus Sulfotelmatobacter. The sequence goes on along the minus strand of DATLKM010000226.1, from coordinate 7,521 downwards.
ACGATGCGACGATTTCGCACGACACGGTGGGCGCGGTCGCGCTCGATCGAGACGGCAACATTGCCGCGGCGACTTCGACCGGAGGCACGCTGAACAAGGCGCCGGGGAGGCTCGGGGATTCGTCGCTGATTGGCTGCGGCTGCTATGCCGACAACGAGAGCGCAGCGGTTTCGACCACGGGATGGGGAGAGCCGATCATGAAATTGGTGCTGGCCAAGTGGACGGCCGATCGCGTCGCCGCCGGGAATTTGCCCGAATGGGCGGCGAAGGAGGCGATGAATTATCTGAAGCAGCGCGTGAACGGGCACGGCGGCATTATTGTGCTGAACGCGCACGGGCAGGTCGGAATCGCTCACAACACTCCGCGCATGGCGTTTGCTTTTAAGACGGTGGACAAGGAAGAAGCGGGCGTGGAGCGCAATCCCCAGTAGCTTTCCCTGACTCGAAGTCCAGATTCTTCGAAGCATTGCCCCTTCCGATGTGGCGCCGGCCCTCCACTGCGACAAATATGGCGCCGTTGAAACCGGAGTGACGAGGCACGCCGCGCGCTGCAATGCGCCGGGTGAAAATGGGGGCAGTCAACGCCCTGCTAGAATCAAGTTCAGCCCGCTTCTCCCTTATGGACGCAGCCAACATCCGCAATTTCGCGATCATCGCGCACATCGACCACGGCAAATCTACGCTGGCCGACCGGCTGCTGGAACTGACCGGATCGCTGACGGCGCGCGAAATGCAGGCGCAGGTGCTCGACTCCATGGACCTGGAGCGGGAGCGCGGCATTACGATCAAAGCGCATGCCGTACGCATGATGTACCACGCCCAGGATGGTGAAACCTATCAGCTGAATCTGATCGATACGCCGGGGCATGTGGATTTTTCCTACGAAGTTTCGCGGTCGCTGGCATCGTGCGAGGGCGCGCTGCTGGTGGTGGATGCCTCGCAGGGAGTGGAAGCGCAGACGCTGGCCAACGCGTATCTGGCGATCAACAACGGGCTCGAGATCATTCCAGTCATCAACAAGATCGATTTGCAGAGCGCCGATATTCCCCGCACCAAAGAAATGATTGAGAGCGCGGTAGGCCTGGATGCTTCGGACGCGGTGCTCATCAGCGCCAAAACCGGGCAGGGCGTTCCCGATGTGCTGGAAGCGATTGTGAGGCGGGTGCCTCCCCCGAAGGGGAGCCCGGACAACCGGCTGCAGGCGCTGATTTTCGATTCGTGGTTCGACGCTTACCGCGGGGTGATCGTTTCCACGCGGGTGATGCAGGGTACGCTGCGCAAAGGCCAGAAGATTCGCCTCATGTCGAACGACCGCGTCTTCGACGTGGAAGCGCTCGGCGTTCTCACACCCAAGCCCGTCGATATCGGCGAACTGAAGTCCGGCGAGGCCGGCTTTCTGGTCGCGAATATCAAAAATGTTGCCGACTCGAAAATCGGCGACACCATTACCGATGACACCAATCCGGCCATCGAAGCATTGCCCGGCTTTGAAGAAATCAAACCCATGGTGTTTGCCGGTTTATACACCGTGGATTCGCACGAGCACACGCGGCTGCGCGAGGCGCTGGAAAAATTGCGCCTGAACGATTCGTCGTTTTTCTTTGAGCCGGAAAGTTCGGTGGCCTTGGGATTCGGCTTCCGCTGCGGTTTCCTGGGACTGCTGCACATGGAGATTATCCAGGAACGGCTGGAGCGCGAGTTCGCGCTCGACCTGATTACGACGGCGCCGGGGGTGCGCTATAACATCACGCTCACCGACGGAAAGAAAATTGAAGTCGACAATCCTTCACGCTGGCCCGATCCGAGCGAGATCGCGAAAGTGGAGGAGCCGGTGATTCTGGCGACGATTCTGACCAACGAAGAATATGTCGGCGGGATTTTGAAACTGGTGGAAGAAAAGCGCGGCAAGCAAAAAACGTTCGAGTACGTGAGTTCGTCGCGGGTGATGTTGCACTATGAGTTACCGCTGAACGAGATCGTGCTGGATTTCTACGATCGCCTGAAAACGGTTTCACGCGGATACGCTTCGCTCGACTATCACCTGGCAGGATATTGGGAGTCGCCGATGGTGAAGCTGGATATTCTGGTGGCGGGCGATGCGGTGGATGCGTTGTCGATCATTGTGCATCGCGATTTTGCCTACGAACGCGGCAAAGCGCTGGTGTCGAAAATGCGGCAGTTGATTCCACGGCAGATGTTTGAGGTGCCGATCCAGGCCTCGATCGGGGCCAAGATTATTGCCCGCGAAACGGTTTCGGCCATGCGCAAAAACGTGCTCGCCAAATGCTACGGCGGCGATATCTCCCGCAAGCGGAAGCTGCTGGAAAAGCAAAAAGAGGGCAAGAAGCGGATGAAGCGGATCGGCAGGGTGGACATTCCGCAGGAGGCGTTTTTGGCGGTGCTGAAGGTGGGGGAGGATGCGGACTAGATTCACTTGGCGGGTCTTTGAGATGGCTTGGACTCTCGGTTCATCCTCGTCCGGGGAAAGCGAGCGCCGAGTTCTTGGTTGAGGGCAGTTCCTCGCCCGCGGCGGACGTGGGCGTCCGCAGGTTCAGAGGTCCCCCGGGTGTTTCAAACCCGAAATGTGCAAATCTCGAAATCGAAGATCGCGCCCGTTTTGCCGGATTAAAGCTGTGTTAATGGGAAGTGAATTGTATAAATGGTTACTATTCAGAATCTTAGAGGCTGAAAAAGCGTGCGGCGTGACCTGGGTCACCGGCATTTGCCGCTGGATATTGTTTTCGCCGTCCGTAATTCCACAAGCTTTCCACAGATTGGGCAGGTACTTGGAAGTCGCGTCATCTAATGGGTTTACGGGGGCCAAGTAGGGTAATCCCTGTAGTCGCGCGGTTACTCTTCCGGCGCAATGCCGCCTTCCACCAAGGTCTCAAATCTGGTGCAGTTTTTGATGAATGCCAGGTTCACGCGGCCGATGGGGCCGTTGCGCTGCTTGCCGATGATGATTTCGGCGCGGCCCTGCAAGTCGGGGTCGTCCTGCTTGTAAACCTCTTCGCGGAAAATAAACATAACAAGATCGGCGTCCTGCTCGATGGACCCGGATTCGCGCAGGTCGGCGAGTTGCGGGCGATGGTCGCCGCCCCGGCTTTCGGGGGCGCGGCTCAACTGCGAAAGGGCGATTACCGGCACCGACATTTCTTTAGCCAGCGCCTTTAGGCCGCGAGAAATCGCCGAGACTTCCTGGGTGCGGTTTTCATAGCGCTTGCTGCCGCCCGACATGAGTTGCAGGTAATCGACGATGATGAGGTCGAGCCGTCCTTGCGATTGCTTGAGCCGCCGCGCCTTGGCGCGCATTTCGCTCAAAGCGATTCCCGGCGTGTCATCGATGAAGATGGGCGCCTGGGCGAGCTGCTCCATGGCGCGAACCAGTTTGCGAGTGTCGTCCTGCCAGAGGGAGCCGGTGCGCATTTTGTGGGCATCGACGCGGGCCTGCGAGCAGAGCAGGCGCAAGAGAAGCGCTTCGCGCGACATTTCCAGGGAAAAGACGCCCACGACGTGTTTGTCTTCGATGGCGGCGTTCTCGGCGATGTTCATGGCGAAGGCGGTTTTGCCCATGGAAGGGCGGGCGGCAATGATGACGAGGTCGGAGCGCTGCAAGCCGCTGGTCATCTCGTCGAGATCGGTGTAGTGAGTGGCGAGGCCGGTGATGCGCTGGCCGCGCTGCAACAGGGCGTCGACCGATCCGAAAGATTCGCGGACAATTTCCTGCACCCCCAGGAAGCCGCGGCCAATGCGCTTTTCGGAAAGCTGAAAGATGGCGGCCTCGGCGTCGCTCAAGACTTCTTCGGCGGGATCGGACTGATCGGACGCGCGGGCGATGGCAGTGTTTGAAGCGTGAATCAGTCCGCGCAGCAGCGCCTTGTCGCGGACGATTTTGACGTAATGCTCAATGCTGGGCCGGTCGGGAACGCCGTGCAGCAGGCTGGAGACGTAGGCGACATCGCCGATAGGCTGAAGGTCCTTGTGGCGCTCCAGTTCTTCAATCAGGGTAATCATGTCGATGGGGCGCGAAGATTCGGCCAGATCGACCATGCGGGTGTAGATGCGGCGGTGCGAGTCGAGGGAAAAATCCTCGATGCGCAGGTGTTCGGCGGCCTGGTTGTAGGCGAAGTTATCGAGCAGGATGGCGCCGAGAATGGAGCGCTCGGCTTCTACGTTCGCGGGAAGAGTGCTGATGCTGTAGTCGGTCGTGGCCATTCTTATCCGTTCCCCAAGCCCATTCGGCAAACTAACCCGAACGCGCTTGTGAATGCGAGGCGCAGGCTTTGGAAAACTGGCGCCTGATTGTTGGGGCGAGGCTGCGCCTGATTCATAGGGGAACAAAAGGAGAATGCGAAAGTCAAGAAGGAAAGAAGCGACCACAGGAGGCGCGAACGGACACCGAGGGCCGAGGGGCATTCGCGCAAACAAATGCGGTTCCGGCCAGCCACCGGAACCGCATCGTCCGTTAGGATCTCTTCTTCGCGCTTTCCCAAGGCCGAAGCCCTGGGACGATTGCCGGTCCGACAGCGCCCTTGCGGGCGCCACATTTACCGGCGTCGCTGCGATCACAGTTCCGAAGAACCGCTTCGAGCAGCGTACGGTGGCCGACAGCCCAACCCGCTCGCAGAGCAGATCGAAGAGGAGGCCGCAATGCCCGGGCAACCGGTATGCGCTTGCGCGCGTTTCCAATTTCCCCCGGCAATTCACCCTCGAGAATTGCCGGCTGCCACCGGCGTCACCGCATTCATCGTTCAGCGGCGTTGAAGAATTCCAACGTTTCGCTGAACCCACTGTGAACTAGAAGGTTGCGCGCCGCAATAAAAAAACCTGCGGCATTTGTGCAGAAGCTGTGGAGGAAGAGACTTGTTTGTGGAAGGCTGAGGAAAAATGTAACAAATGTTTGGCAGAAAAAAATCTGGTTACGAGTTTTCAATAGGTTAGACGGCGTGAAGAAACCTTGGCGGAGTTACACCGACGGTGGCGCCGCCGAGTTACGCCCGGCGGACAGCCGAGGGCGGCTGTTCCTACATATTCATCTCGATTTCTTGCGCAGAAGATAAATTGCGGGGCCGATGGCGATGGCAATCAAGCCGCCGATGGTGGCGAAGCGGTCGCCGCCGAGCAGTGCGACGAGGGCCATCAGGACCGGAGCGGCAACCACGTAGAACAAGCCCGCGCGGCCGCCGGGAATATGGAATGGCCGCTTTAAATCAGGTTGGGTGTGGCGCAGCTTCCAGGCCGAAAGCACGGTGAGCACGGTCGTGGCCGAGCGCAGCCAGATGTAGACCGAGATCAGCTGGCCGAGACTTTGCCAGGCGAGGGCGGCGTAAATCGCGGTGGAAATCAGGATGGCAAGCCAGGGCGTGCCGTAACGCGCGTGGCGGCGGGTGAGGGCAGAAGAAAAATATCCGTCTTCGGCCATGGCGAAGGGCATGCGGGTGGTGGTAAGCACGGTGCTGTTGAGCAGGGCGATGTTGCCGACCATGGCGGCCAAGGTCATCCAGGTGCCGAGCCAGGGCTTGCCGAAAAATTCGCGACCGATGATGGCGGCGGCATCGGAGAAAAACCCCGTGTGCCACTGCTCCCAGCGTCCGGCGGAAGCGAGGCCGGCAAGCGTGGGTAGAAAATAGGCGGCGATGGAGAGCGGAACCACTAATGCCAGCGCCCGGGGGTACGACCGCTGCGGGTTATCTACTTCGTCGGCTACGGTCGAGAGTTGCTCATAGCCGGAATACAGCCACAAACCGAGAGCAAGCCCCACGCCGAAGATTTTGAATGGAGGCTGATGCGGAGGAATCCAGGGATGAAAAGGATTGCTGTGCCAGGCGGCGAGGCCGAGCACGATCATCATGGCAACGGGAATGAAGATGAAAATCTCGAGCGCGGTGGCGACCTGGCCGACCATTTGAATGCCGCGAATGTTGATCCAGGTGATGGCAGCGATGAGCGCGAGAGAAACAAGATAGTGTTTCCATCCGGTGAGGCCGGGGAAGTAGTAGACGAGATAATCGGTGAACAGAACGGCGTAAGCGCCGCCCAGAAGAAACGACGCCGACCAGTTCCACCAGCCGGCGAGAAATCCCCAGAAGTCGCCGAAGGCGGCGCGGGTCCAGCGATAGAATCCGCCTTCGACCGGCATGGCAGTGGTGAGTTCGGCCGAAACCAGCGAGACCGGAATGCACCAGAAAAATGGAAGGAGCAGAAGATAGAGCAAGGTCATGCCCGGGCCGGAAGTGGTGACCATGTCTTCCAGTCCAAAGGGACCGCCGGTGGTGTAGGAGAACATGACGAACACGAGGTAGAAAAGGGAGGCTTTGCGGAGAGAGGAAGAACCGGTATCGGCAGGTGGGGCGGTAGCGCTCAACGCAACGAATTTTAGACGATCTGGAGGTGATCCACACGATCGCGGTGGACATTCAGTAAAATCAACGGCGCACAAAAGGGTTGGATCTCAACAGGAGGCAACGTGGAATTTGTCATGTTTGAAGATGCGGATGGATTGGAAGTTTTTGTCAATCCGGAAAAAGTGATCTGGGTGAGAGAGTCGCGCAATCAGACGACGGTCATCAGTTGCGGGCACGAAGACAAGTTTACGGTCCGGCTGGCTCCAGCTCACGCGGTTGCGGCGCTGGGGAAGACTGTTCAGTAGCGGGCGTGGAGACTGGCGGCCTTTACGCGGCGAGTGTGCCGCTCAGTGCGCCTTCAAGTTCGAGAAGTTTGCGCTTGGCGTCGAGGCCGCCGCCGTAGCCGCATAGAGTGCCGTCGGAGGCAATGACGCGGTGGCAGGGAACGACGATGGCGATGGGATTGCGATTGTTGGCCATGCCCACGGCGCGAAAAGCCGCGGGCTTGCCGACGGCGCGGGCGATGTCGGCATAGGAGCGCGTTTCTCCGTAGGGGATGGCCAGCAGCGCGCGCCAGCAGGCGATCTGGAAATCGGTGCCGCGCAGGTCGAGTGCGAAGGTGAACTCGCGCCGGGCGCCGGAAAAATATTCGTGGAGCTGATCGATATAGGAGCGCAAAGTGGCCGGCGACTCCTCAAAAAGATATTTCTTGCTTTGACGTTCTTCGCGAATATCGCGCGGATTCGGGCGGATGGTCTGCTGGCCCGGTGCGCGGAAATCGAATTCGAGGGCGACCAGACCGGTTTCGGAGGCGGCCAGGAATAACGGGCCGATAGGGGAATCGATGACAGTGGTGGAGAGAGATTCCATCGCCTTGAGGCCGCTTCAGTCAACTTAACAGATAGGACGTTTCGAGGCGACGGAAATGTACTTGAGATAGAGGGTGGTGAGGTTCCAAGGCAGGGCATCCTCTACGCCCGCAAAGCGGACATTTCACGTGCTATTTTCAACCGGACGTATCATGTGCCACCGACACCGGATGAGCGGCCCGGTTGACAGAACCCCGATTTTGGCCCAAAGTGTGTGCGTCGTCCTGTTGCGACTGTTCCCGGGTCCTGCCGGCCGCATTTTGCGGGGCGGGCTTTGTCCATGAAAAAGGGGCTGTTGATTTTCGCTG
>DATLKM010000225.1:0-4220 GCA_035538435.1 Binatia bacterium | reverse complement strand
CGCGCCTCGCGGTCGAAGCGCTGCTTGGCCTCAGGATTATTCGAGAGATGAGACGGCAGAATCTTCACCGCCACGGTGCGGTCAAGCCGGGTATCGCAGGCGCGATACACTTCCCCCATTCCGCCGGAACCCAGCGGAGATTGAATCTCATACGGCCCGAGTTTCGTGCCGGATGTTAAAGACATGGCGCGGGGGAATTATAACGGGTGGGCCCCAGGACTGCGAATCGGCTCGCGCCGGATGCGCAGCCCCGTTCACACCGCGGCGGAATTCGCATCGGCGGGGTCATCCCCAGGCTCGCGTTTTCATCAGCGAGCCGAGGGATCTCATGCAGGATCGAGTCCGTGGGCAATGGATCGTGAAAATCCGTCGCCCTACTTCGGCTGCGGCGTCGTCCTCAGATACGGCTTGATGGTCTTGAATCCGGGAAATTTCTGCGCTGCTTCTTCGTTCGAAACCGCCGGCGTGATGATCACGTCTTCGCCCTGCTTCCAGTTCACCGGCGTCGCCACTTTATGTTTTGCGGTGAGCTGCATCGAATCGATCACCCGCAGTATTTCGTCGAAATTGCGGCCCGTCGTCATCGGGTAGCTGAGTTGCAGCTTGATCTTCTTGTCCGGCCCCACCACGAACACCGTGCGCACGGTTGCGTTGTCGGCCGCCGTCCGGCCTTCGCACGTCTCCCCCGCCTCGGCAGGCAACATGCCATACAGCTTGGCCACCTTCAGTTGCGGATCTCCGATCATCGGGTAATTCACCTTCGCGCCCTGCGTCTCCTCAATGTCGGCCGCCCACTTGCTGTGGTTCGTGACCGGGTCCACGCTCAATCCAATGATCTTCGTGTTCCGCTTGGCGAATTCCGGCGACAGCTTCGCCATGTAACCGAGTTCGGTCGTGCACACCGGCGTGAAGTCCTTGGGATGGGAAAATAATATCGCCCAGCCGTCGCCAATCCACTCATGAAAATGAATCGTGCCCTGCGTGGTTTCGGCGGTAAAGTCAGGCGCGGTGTCGTTGATCCGGGGAATGCTGCCCGTTAGGTTAAGAGTCGCGGTGCTCATACTTTTCTCCTTCGCAAGAATCTTCGTTTAAAGTCTATTAGATTACTAGAGTTTACCGGAGGCTTCAAGTCCAACTGAAAAACAAATCCCACCCGGTCTGCGGGTGGGACAATAAAGCCGCAATCGCCCGCTATCCGCGCCCCGGCCGAAGACAACCACACTCCGCGGCATGTGCAGATCGAGCTGACATAACACTCAGCATAGAAGTCGTCTCTTACGATGTCAAACCTGCTCCCTGCTGAATCCCCGCGTCCGAACTCGCATCTCTACCCTCCATGACGCCGCCAACCCGCCGCTTCGCCATGACCCAGTGGGACGTTTTCACTTCGCGTCCGCTCGAAGGCAACTCACTCGCAGTTTTCTCCGATGCCCGCGGCCTTACCGACGCCGACATGCAATCATCGCGAGAGAAATGAATCTCTCCGAAACCACTTTTATCTTTCCCCGCGATCCGGCCACGGAGCACGAAAAAGGCGTGCGCGTCCGCATCTTCACCGTGCAGGAGGAATTGCCTTTCGCCGGCCATCCCACGCTCGGCACCGCCTTCGCCCTGCGCGGAGAAACCGGCGCGAATGAAATCGTGCTCGATCTCAACGCCGGCAGAGTCCCGGTACGTTTCGAGCAGGACGCCAACCACATCCCCTTCGGCGAGATGACCCAGCTTACCCCCGCATTCGGCGGCCGGCACGACCGCGAAGCCGTGGCCCGCGCCACCGGACTTCGCCCCGACGACTTCGATCCCAATCTCCCCATCGAAACCGTCTCCACCGGAGTTCCCTTCACCATCGCGCCCCTGCGCTCGCTTCAGGCGATCCAGAACCTCAACGTCGACTTCGGCCGCTGTGCCGGTTATTTGGCCAAAGCCGAAAGCAAATTTTTCTACTTCGTCTCCCGCGAAACCGTCAGTCCTCAGGCGCGCCTCCACGCCCGCATGATCTTCTACAACGGCGAAGACCCCGCTACCGGCTCCGCCGCCGGCTGCGCCACCGCGTGGATGGTCGCCCACGGCGTGGCCCAACCCGACGAGCGCGTGCTCATCGAACAGGGAATCGAAATGAATCGTCCCAGCAAAATTTTCGTGCGTGCCTCGCGCAGCGATAACCGCGTAGTTAACGTTCGCGTCGGCGGAAATTCCGTCGAAATCATGCGCGGCGAGTTATTCCTCTAACGTGCCATAGCGCAACCCGGAAAAATCGCGCACTTCTTCAACTCTCAAACTTGTCAATAGCCAGACTCTGCCATTTGCTTGCTCGGTACTTTACAGAGTCAACGTGCGCCGTTAGCATCAACTCCGCTTTTTAATTCTTCACGACAGAGAAAACTCCCCCTGACTGCCGGTCATTCGTGGTACGGCACAAAGCGGGACGCGGGCGGTAAATGAAACCCAAGCGCACCATCCTTTGTGTGGACGACAACGAGCAGTCTCTTTCCTACCGGAAAATCATGCTCGAAACCCGCGGTTACCGCGTGGCCAGTTTTTCCAAAGGCGAAGACGCGCTCGAACGCTTCAAGCAGGGCGGCATCGACCTGGTCGTCACCGACATGTCCATGCCCGGCCTTGACGGCGCACAACTCATCGCCGCCGTCAAAAATCTTTCCCCCCGCACCCCCGCCATTCTCATTTCCAGCAAAGTCCGCGTCTACGATCACGAATCGCAGGCCGACGTCTTTTTCGCCCGCGGCATGTACGCGCCCGCCGACCTTCTCGAAAGAATCCGCTTGCTCCTCGTCCGCAAGCGCGGCCCCAAACGCATGCAGGACCGCGCGTCGTCTCTGCCCCGCCAGATCGGCGTCGCCTAGCCGCTCCACCGGAAACCGCCGTCCCAACTTCATCTCCCGGCGTGGTCCCGCACGGCAAAAACTTCTGCCCACGCGTCGCGCGGCTGAAGCTTTTCCCCCGGCGTCATCCCGACCGCAGCCGCTTTTCAGGCGCAGCGATAGATCTCACGGCTGCGTGCTCTATGAACCGGCCCCACCGCCCCATCGTGTAAGATCAAAACGGGATGAGTGTCTTCATCGAAGCGATTGATCTGCACAAGACTTATCACGTAGGAAAAGTCAACGTACCCGCCCTTCGCGGCGTCTCCTTCTCCGTAGAAAAAGGAGAATTCGTCTCCATCGTCGGCCCTTCCGGCAGCGGTAAATCCACGCTCTTTTACCTGCTGGGCGGATTGACCCGCGCCGACTCCGGCAAAGTCGTCCTCGACGGCGACGACTTCTCCGCCCTCTCTGACGCCCAGCGCACACGCATGCGCAAGCGCAAAATCGGATTCGTATTCCAGAAATTTAATCTGCTGCCCACGCTCACCGCGCAGGGCAATATCGATATCGCCCGCGAAATCGCCGGCAACGGCCACTCCGATCTCGCATTTTTCTCCCGCATCACGAATCTTCTTGGCCTAAGCCAGCGCCTGAATCACCGTCCTTCCGAGCTTTCCGGCGGCGAACAGCAGCGCGTCGCCCTGGCCCGCGCTCTCGTCAACAATCCCACCGTCGTGCTCGCCGACGAACCCACCGGCAACCTCGATACCGAAAATTCGAACATCGTTCTCGGCATGTTGCGGCAATCGAACAAAGAACTCGGTCAGACCGTGCTCATGATCACCCACAATCCCGAGGCCGCAAAGTACGGCGACCGCATCATCCACATGCGCGACGGCCACATCGTCAACGCCGAAGACGATCCGCAGTGGGCCGTGCGCTGAACTCGCGCGGGCCAAGGTGGTTCGTGTAAAATAAAAACCGCTGAGCGGGAGTAACTCAGTGGTAGAGTGCGACCTTGCCAAGGTCGAAGTCGCGGGTTCAAATCCCGTCTCCCGCTCCAGATTTCCCTCCTGCGCGGCGGCGGATCCCCAGTAGACTTTTTTCCTTCGGAACGCTAACGTAGGGGCAGGGCGCGGTACCCAAGTGGTAAGGGAGAGGTCTGCAAAACCTTTATGCGTCGGTTCGATTCCGACCCGCGCCTCCAGAATTTTAAGCTTACGCCCAAGAACCTGCGCATCTCCGTCCCTCCCGCGTTTGCCCTACAGATCCAATAGTTCCGCTAACGGCAAGACACCCTTGCAAATTCCTGCACATTGACTCCGCCACAGCCTCGTGAGAAAGTGGCAACCTCAACTATTGTCCGTTCTCGCCTTCGGGAGGTTTTGCATGCGGCGT
>DATLKM010000224.1:0-1605 GCA_035538435.1 Binatia bacterium | reverse complement strand
AGAAAAACCTGCACTAGCCTTTATCTTTTCCCGTTGGTTTACGCGGCATATCCCTCCACTTTGGCATGTGGCATTTGTGAGAATTGCACCGCTCGATGCGCACCGATGTCGCAATTGGCACGTTCCCACTCGCACCAGAGTTCATCTGGTCGCTTTGACTTCCTCGCTGGTTTTGTCGTCGCCCTCGCCCTCGTGCTAAGTGCTCGGGGATATTAAAACGACGAAGCGGGACGACACCACAGATGTATTTTCGACTGAGGCTGTGGAAATCAGACTGTTATGCGCTCCCTTTCACGCCCCCACCATCTCCCGCTTCTCACTCGGCTCATATTCCACGATGTACCCCGCCACGGCGCTCGCCGCCACTGTAAGCGGTGACGCCAGATACATCTGTCCCGGCCCGCTGCGCCCGGGAAAATTCCGGTTCTGCGCGCTGATTACGATCTGATCCGGCCGGGTTGAAACTCCCGGACCGGCGTTAATACATGCTCCACAACTCGGCTCAATCACATGCGCCCCGGCCTTCTCAAAAACCTCCAGATAGCCTTTGCGCAGACAATACTCCCGCGTCTCCTGCGAACCAAACTGAATGTAGAACTTGCACGAGTCGGCCACGCGCTTGCCCTGCTTCAGCGCATCCGCCAGCACCGCGGCGTACATGTCCATATCTTCATTCTTGCCGGCCGTGCACGTTCCGCCATAAGCGATCTCCACCGGAACCGGCGTATTCAACTCGCGTACATATTTCCCATTGCCCGGATCGCCCGGCGTCGCCACCATCGGCGTGATCTCCTCGGCGTCAAGCTCGATCACCTGCGCATACTGCGCTCCGGGATCGCTATACAATCCCTCGATCATCTTCTCCGCCTTGGCTCGCTCCATGCCGCGCCGCTCCACCAGAAAGTCGATGGCTTTTTTGTCCGGCGCAACAATGCCCGTGAACCCTCCGATCTCGGCCGCCATGTTGGTCATGGTCGCGCGCTCATCCACGCTCAACTCTTCGATGGCCTCGCCCGCGTACTCCATCACCTTGGCCAGCGCCTTGCCGCTGCGCACGTAATCCAGGCTCAGAATCTTCAGGATGAAATCCTTCGCCGTCACGTTCTCATGCCGCTTGCCGCGCACAATAACTTTCACCGATTCCGGCACCTTTACCCGCACGTCTTTCGTGATCCATCCGTTGAACACGTCGGTCGTCCCGATGCCGAACGCCACGCAGCCGATCGCGCCCACATGCGGCGTGTGCGAGTCCGAGCCGATATTCAACTGTCCCGGCAACGCATAGCTTTCCAGCACAATCGAATGGCAAATTCCCTCCGATCCCTTGCGGTCTTTCAATTCTCCATGCAGCTTGATCCCCTGCTTGGCCGCGAAATCCATCTGCTTGAGCTTGAGCTGTGTGGCCAGATCGAGCAGGCCCAGCTTTTTCTTCTCTTCGGAGATCACTTCGTCCAGAAAGGTCAGATGGTCGCGGAAGAAAATAATCGACGACGGATCGTTCACTTTCGCGTCTTTGCCGACATAGCGCTCAAAGAAAATCGCCGCCATCGGCGTGACGTACTCATGGCTGAAGCGCAGATCGGCGCGGGCAAAACCGCTGTCGCC
>DATLKM010000223.1:0-5618 GCA_035538435.1 Binatia bacterium | reverse complement strand
AGCGGAAACGACTTCCTGCTCGACAACACCATAGAGCATGCTGAGGACAGAAGTGACGGTCGGCGGTGGTTGCTGGGCCGTTGAGACGACCATCAGACGCTCCTTGTTTTATGAAGTAACGTTTTATGAAGTAAACGCCAAAATCTTACGCTCTGTGACCAGAAGAAGTCATCCGCAAGGTTTTACTGGCCGCTCGCTGCGGTAATAGACCGGGGACAGAGGGGACGTTCCCGATTTTTCGACACCCGCTTTTCCGCGAGGTTCGTTATGCCGAGTGTTGCTCGACATAACGATCTAACAAGGCCCGCAGCATCCGCTGATAGGGCACTTTGGCTTTCCGGGCTTCCTTTTTTAGAAAGTCGATGCTGGAGCGGGTAAATTCCGAGGTGACTTTTACGGTGTCCGCTTTCCTTACCAGTTGCGATGGTGGCGGCAAGAAGTCGTCGACGATCGTGAGCTTGCCCTTTGGGGCATCTTCAAGGCTGCCGCGTCTTTTCATAGAACTTGCTCCATTTTCTCCACTTGCCCGCTCCAATAATGCGAATGTTGCGGCCGCGCACGGTAAACCGTACGGTGAGAATGCCTTTCGGCGTCTGGCCTATGCAAAAGAACCGAGGCTCGTCTTCTGAATGGGCCTCGTCTTGAGCAACAATCCTGCGTCGATCATAAAAAGCTTCCTGGGCGTCGACAAAGGCGACTCCGTGCCGTTTTTGGTTTAGGGCGTCCTTGTGGTCGTCCCACTCGAACGAGTATTGTACCATATTTATATCGGTATAATAATACGGATGTTATTATGGAGAGTTGGGCCTGTCCCCACAGATTCTACAATGCGAAAAGGATTCACGAGAAAACCAACGCCGGACGCCCCCGGGCCGCCAGTCAAGAACTACATCACGCCGAGCGGGCTCGAGCGCCTCAAAGACGAGCACCGATTTCTGCTCACCCGCGAACGCCCGGCCGTGACGGAGGGGGTGGCGTGGGCGGCCGGCAATGGCGATCGCAGTGAAAACGCCGACTATCAGTACGGCAAGCGGCGGCTGCGGCAGATCGATGGGAGGATTCGCTTTCTCACCAAGCGAATCGAAGCCGCGGAAGTAGTGGATCCCGAAGCTCGGAGATCGGGTCAGGCGGCGACGCGGGCATTCTTCGGAGCGACTGTGCGCTATGCCAATGCCGCGGGAGAGGAACGGGTGGTGAGCATCGTGGGCACCGACGAGATTGATCTCGACCGCAACTACATCAGTTGGGTGTCGCCGCTGGGGCGCGCGTTGATGAAGTCGGCGGCGGGTGACGACGTGGCCCTTCATTTGCCGGGTGGTACTGAAAACCTGACCGTGCTGGAAGTGCGCTATGAGCGCATCGATGTGGAACCGTTCCGTGAACCGGCTGGATCCGAGGCTTCGGGGAAGAAGCTCCCTCGCTGACGATGAGGAACTCTTCCGTGGAGGTCGAGATCCGTGGCGCCCCGCCCTTCGACAAGCTCAGGGCAGGCTCTTTCAAAGACCGCGAAAGGCGGGGCAGCCTTTTTCGTGCAAAATCACCATTACGATGTGGCACTGCTGCGTTACGGCGTAATCTCAAACACGGAGCCGAAGGTTTTCTTGCTGTCGCCGTAGGTTGTGCCGTACAGATTGCCCTTGCCATCGAGAACCAGCCCGGCCCGCGGATACGCTCCGGGCGTGTCCTTCATGTCGTAAAGCACGTGATAGCTCCATCCCCCGGTTGCTTTCGGGCTTAGTTCGAAGATGATCCCGTATCCGTCGGGGTCGCCAGCATTCGTGGTCCCGTAAAGATTGCCCGCCGAATCAAAGACCAGGCCCGCGTAAGGATTGGCCCCATCGGGGCCGCCCAGGAAGGAATGCAGCGTATGTTCGGTCCAGGTTCCGTCGGAGTTGGGGACCAACTCAAAAACGATCCCGTTGCTGTTCCGTGCCGTCCCGTAGAGATTTCCGGCGGAGTCAAAGATCAGCGTGCTCTGCGAATTTGCACCGCCGGTGCCGCCTTCAAATGCATACAACACAGTTTGCGTCCAACTCCCGTCGGAGTTGGGCGTCAGCTTGAAGACATCCCCTGCGCCATGCGCACCCGCGTTCCAGGCGACGCCGTAGAGATTGCCTGCGGTGTCGAAGGTCAGGCCCGCCCACGAATTCGACCCGTCTAAGCCGTCCATGAAGGTGTAGAGTACAGCCTCGGTCCATCCGGTCGCTGAGGGTGTCAGTTCAAAAATCACACCGCAGCCGAGATAACAAAAGGAGTTGCGGTAGCCGCCTTCCCATGTGGTGCCGTAGAGGTTGCCGGCTGCGTCGAAGATCAGGTTGGCGATAGGCGAAGCTCCGTCGGCGCCGGCCGTGAATGTGTGGAGCACGCTTTCCGTCCACAGGCCCTCTCCCGCCGGGCTCAGTTCAAACACCACGCCACACCCGTAGGGGCAGCTATTTATGCCGCCCGCTCCCGTTGTTCCATACAGGTTACCCGCGGCATCGAAGATCAGGCCGGCTTGGGGACGCCCACCATCGTCTTTGCCGGTGAATTCGTACAGCACAGTCCTTGTCCATGCGCCACTCGCAGTCGGCGTCAACTCAAAGACCGTACCCGAGTCGTATGTGCCTCCCAGTTCGGTCGTGCCATAGAGATTGCCGGCGGCGTCAAAGACCACGTTTGACCAGGGAGCGTCTGCACTCTTTCCAGTGAACTCGAACAGCGTTTGCAGTCTGGCTTGCGCAGCCGCGCTGCCGGCCAAAGCCAGCGCCAACGCCGCGATTCTGAGAAGTGTTTTCCCTTGCATGCAATTGCCTCCTTGTTTGCAGATCCCAGGAAGAAAAGTTGTGGAGCCAATTCTCTTGCAGGTTCCCAGTAAGTTGGGGGGACGAGAACCGCGCAACCCCGCCCCATAGAGAGGCGAGGAAAAAGAGAACTCCAAGGGGCCCAAGTACAGGGGAACCTTAGCCGCACGGGCGCATTAAGTCAATGGATTTTCCTACAGACTCTGGCAAGTGGCGAATTTGGACAGGCGGCTCGGGCTTTCATGCTTTGGGCCGGTAGTAGCCGCACGCGAGCCGTGTCGCGCCGCGCGGCTGGAATGGCGGGCGCAATTCGGGCGGTGTTTTCATCCTGGTCAACGTAAGTGCGGGAACGGTGTTAGACTCTCCGCCGGATGCCGGTCGGGCCGGCGTCGATGTACTCAGCGCATCGCGCCCGATTTTCATTCACGAACCCCGGGGTCAATCCAATCAAAAGGAGCGCTTGCAATGTCGAAAGCAACTACGCCTGCAACGTCCGAATGGGTGTTCGACGAGGAGGGATTCCTTAAGAAAATCCCCTTCCGTGTAGTGCCGACGAACCTCAAGGGCGCTTATTCAGTTGTGCCGCCGCGCGATGATTTCGATCCCAACACGGCCAGTGCAGACGAGCTGATCAAGAACGGCATCCTTTGGCGGAGGCCGACGGCGAGCGATCCGCCCGCACTTCAGCAAGCGTGGAAGAAGTTTTTTTCGCGCAAGTGGCTGGCCAAAGATCGAGAGGTGCCGGTTTTTCCGCCGGGGATTAAAAGGAAGCACATTTCGAGAAGGCCGCCCAGAAAAATTACCGACACGGCTTATGTCAGCGCCAACTGGGCGGGCGCGGCGACCTCCAACGGAGGCCCGTACACAGGAGTGGTGGCCATGTGGACGGTGCCCAGCGTGTTCACGCCGCCCTGGCCGCAGTCGGGAGGCGGCGATCCCAATGCCTACATGTCGAGTTCCTGGATCGGCCTGGACGGCTACGACGTTACGGTCAAGTCTGACGATGTACTCCAGGCCGGCGTGGAGCAGGACGTCGACGGCGGCGGCCATGCCCACTACTACGCGTGGTATGAGTGGTTTGAAGATGTCGATGCAGAAGCGCAAAACCCCAACCCCAAATACGTCGACCAGATATCGATTCCGACGGTTCCGGTGAACGCGGGCGATGAAATCTTCGTGTCGGTTCAATATATCGGGAAGACATTCGGTTATATCTGGGTGGCGAACCGCAGCACGGGTAGGCATTTTACGATCGTCTTGGCGCCGCCGCCCGGGGCCGACTTTAACGGCAAGACGGTCGAGTGGATCATGGAGGACCCGAACGACGGCGAAGACTACACCTCGCTGGCGAAATTTTACGCGGTCACATTTACCGATGCCATAGCGTGTACCGCTGCCGGAAGCACCACTAATCCTGAAAATTGCGACACCATGATTATTGAAACCAGCGGCGAGAGAGTTTTAACCAGCACGAGCCTGGGCAACTACACGGCAACTATCGTTTGTGTATCGGACGGGCTTCTCTCTTATGTGGATAGCACGACTACCTACAATGTGTCGGATCCACTGATCGTGGGATTCGAAGGCTGGCTGGAATTCAAGTCTCTCTTTGGAGGCAAGACCAAGGGCGGGCAAGGACGCATCTACGCCATTGATCAACAGGGCCGGCTGTTGTCGTATGGGGATAACGGGGGCGTCGGGAACGTTTCGGGCCCCGCGACCCTCGCCAACAGTGGGTGGGGGAATTTCAAATTTGTTTTCGGCGGCATAAACCAGGGCGGAGAAGGCCGCATTTACGCGGTGACCCAACAGGGTGCGTTGCACTCGTACGTAGATAACGGAACCTCGCTGTCGGGACCATCGACGCTTGAAAATGTTGGCTGGGGGAATTTCAAATTCGTTTTCGCCAGTACCGACAATTTTGGGCAAGGGCGGATCTACTCGGTGGATCAACAGGGCCAGTTGAAGTCTTACATAGATACCGGAATCCCCTTGTATCAAGGGATCATGGGGGACAGCGACTGGCAGGAATTCAAAATTCTGTTTGGGGGCACAAATCAGTCCGGGCAAGGGCGCATCTACGCCGTCAACAAACAGGCGCAGTTGCTCTCGTATGGAGACAACGGAAGCGCGGGGAACGTGTCGAATCCAGTGATTGTCGGCAAAGACGGTTGGCTGGAGTTCAAGTTTCTCTTCGGCAGCACGAACCTGCCAGGACAGGGCCGCATCTACGCGGTGTTTCGTAGCGGGCAGGGAATCAACTGAGGCGGGTAGCCACTCGGGCTTGATCGAACCGCCTGGCGGCCATCAAGGATGAGATGCGCGGTTCGCAAGTCTGCGTGTTCGCAGAATGCACTCTCATTTCTTATGCCGCGCGCGTTCCTCGACGAAATCGGGATCGGTCTTTAGTCGCTCGGGGAAGCTTTTTTCATAGCCCGCGAGGCTTGGACACAAGAGATGATGGGAGCGGGTGAAGCCGAAGGATTCCATCTCTTTCATAGCTTCGTCGGCGCTCCATCCTTCTTCAGCCATGCGGTAGGAGGCGACCATCATGCCGGTGCGGTCGTCGCCAAGCCGGCAGTGGACGAAGATTTTCTTCCCTTTGTTGTCGTGCACCACCTGGAGGAATTTGGCGAAGACCTCGTCGTGCGGCCGGGGACAGTGCCAGGGGATAGCGACATATTTCATGCCGAGTTTTTCGGCTTCGGCTTTTTCTGGGCTGTCGTTGGCGTGGGTGTCGACGATGACGTTGACGCCCAGCTTATGAAGCGCCTGAAGCCCGTCCGTGGTGGTGAGGCCACCGCGGTAGAGCGAGGGTGTGACCTCGCCGAAATT
>DATLKM010000222.1:0-95566 GCA_035538435.1 Binatia bacterium | reverse complement strand
GTCCTTGGTGGTGCGAAAGATGCCAGTCGTGAACCAACCGAATCCCTAACGGGCTTTCAACTCCGTGCCGACCTTGTCGAGTGCGCTCTCATAGTCGCGGAGCCAATCGGTGTGTCCGCCGATGCCCCAGTCTTCAGCCCTGAGTTCGACGATCGTGACCCAAACTCGATTCGCGTCTTCTGAGAAGGGAGACTTGCTTTCCGCAAGCATGATGATTTTTGTGAAGTCCAAGATCAGATGTTGTTTTGTCAGCATGTCGAACCGGCCAGCAGGGAGACGCACTTCTATGAAATAGAACGGGTCTTTGTGGTGCGGACTCCCGCCGTTGTAGTCGGATTCCTCTGCAACTTCGTACACCCATCCCTTCATTTTCTTTCGCGCTTCCGGCGTGTCAGGAATCTTCTCCCAGAACATCAGCGCATCTGTCAGCTTCGCCATGACAGCATGTTGCGTTTCTTTGTTAAAGGCTCCGCGTCGTACGGTTAAGTTGATCCAAGGCATCATTCCTCCTTCTCGCGCAACGATTGACATTCGCGCGATATCCACTCTCGAATGTAGTTAGGACAGCGAACGATCTTGGTGCCACTGGTCTTGCACGCCGCCAAGAACCGAACGACATCTAGATCCACCAGCGTCACTTCATTCAAGTCCAAGATCATTCGCAGTCCACAGCCTTCGAGTTGCTTCTTTAATTCCGCGATATGTTCTCGCTGAAAATCCCCACTGAGGCGGATCGTGACCGCTCTGCCATGCGAATCCTTTTCGATCTTCATGATTCACTCGGACCGATTCGCCGCGTTGCTCTTCAGAAGGCAATTGGACTGCCAATGAGAGTTACTGAGTTTCAAGACCTTAGGTCGCGAACAATTGCCGAACGATCAGGAATCCTGATGATTCAGGAACAACTAGGGGGAACCGTTGTACAGACAGGAGGCGGGAAGTTGAAACGAGTCGAACGATTTCACTTGGAGGATCGAGTCTTAAACTTGCGCTTATCGATGCCCAGGCTTGCAATCTTTGACTCCAGGGTTTGGTGCGGAATCCCCAACTTCGCAGCGGCTCCATGGGGGCCGGAGATCCGACCGTCACACCCTGCAAGCGCATCTTCGATAGTTTTTCTTTCACGAGCGGCGAAGTCCTTTTTCTCCTCGGCGAGGATGCCGGTTCGAGCGGGCCTCCGCCCTTCGGATTTTCCCCGTGGGGCTAGCCAAGACTCGTCGACTACAAAAGTATCTCCATCGGAGAGGATTACTGCGCGCTCTACGACATTCTGCAGTTCTCGAACGTTGCCTGGCCAGTCGTATGATTGGAAGAGGTCCAACGTTCGCTTGCTGATTGTGCTGATTTTCTTTCCCGCTCTCTTTGAATAGCGCTCGACCAAATACCCAACTAGAAGGCGGATATCATCTCGCCTCTCACGTAGCGCGGGCACCCTGATTGGAAACACATTGAGGCGATAGAAAAGATCCTGGCGGAACGTTCCGGCCGTTACCAAAAGCTCCAGATCTCGATTTGTCGCGGCTAGCACTCGTACATCGATCGAAATAGGCTTGCTGCTTCCCACTCGCTCTAATTCGCGTTCCTGAAGGACCCTGAGAAGCGCTACTTGAGTATCAGGTGGGAGTTCCCCAACTTCATCGAGGAAGATTGTTCCACCGTGGGCGGACTCGAAGCGTCCCAAACGTCGTTGGGTGGCTCCTGTGAAAGCACCCTTCTCGTGGCCAAACAGCTCGGACGCAATCAACGAGGGAGGAATGGCCGCGCAGTTAACCCGGATGAAGGCGCCACCTGCGCGCTTTGACCTCTTATGAATCGCGCCAGCAATCAGTTCTTTGCCTGTCCCTGTCTCGCCTATGATGAGTACGGTAGACTGCGTCGGAGCGACCTTGTCAACCTGTACCAGTACATCCCGCAGAATCTTCGATGATCCAACAATCTCTTCGTGCATCGCCGAGCGATCTATCTCTTCGCGCAATGCAAAGTTTTCGTCCCGCATTTTCAGTTCGGCTTGCTTTCGATTCTCGATCTCAATTGCTGTGGCGAACCAACGCGAGGGCCTCCCGCCCTCCTTCAACATAGGGTTGTATCGAAACAGGAACCAACGGTACCGGCCGTCCTTTCCTAGGGCACGCGTTTCAAGCTCAAATCGAAGTCCTCTTGAAATGCCAGCATGTCGTTCTCTTCGAACCCTCTCGAAATCCTCAGGATGAAGATCTCTTTTCATTCGCTCATCGGTTCCGACGCCTTGCATCTCTGCAGCAGTGCGCCCGGTGTAGTCGAGCATTGTCCGATTCGCCTGAACCACTGCCCCTTCCGCGTCTAGGACAAAGACGTGCTCGGGAAGGAAATCTATCAGTTGCCGAAGCTCATGCTCAGATTTCTGCATCTGATCAAATGCCTTTTGTAGAAAATTCCGCGTGAGGTCACGTTCTATCGCGATGCCAACAACACGACTCGCATAGTCGATTAACTGAATTTCTTGTTCGCTGGGGCTGCGAGGCTCGCGAAAATACATTCCGAAGGTGCCTAGCACTTGCCCATTGTGGCCGATGATCGGGTTCGACCAGCCGGCCAGCAATCCTGCCGAGACGGGCTTGTCTTTGAAGTGTAGCCAATCCGGGTCAGACAAAAAGTCCGCCACAAAAATGGGCTGTCGCCTGTATGCAGCCATGCTACACGGTCCGCGACCAGGACCAATGGCGGTTCCGTCTGTCGCGATGCGATACGTCTCGGGGAGGTTCGGGGCCGCTGCGTACCGCATGTGCTGGCCATCTTGTTCGACCAGGAAAATGGAACAAAGCATCCCGTGACTGTGGGACTCTATTAGGCGAACGATGCTCGTGAGAACGTCGACCAGCGACTTATCCTCGAGGATCATCTTCAGAGAATCGAGCAACGCCTCGGCGGAAGGATGTTCTGCCGGGAATGTCGCTTGACCGTGTTGCGTTTGGCTGCTCGGCATTTTCGCGTCGGCTATAACCGCCGATGAGGGCTTACGGAAAAGTATCGCATAAGAAAAATCATTGCTTGGGAAAAGGCGAAACTCGATGCCCCGCTCGTGAGTCTGCGGAAGCGGACAGCCGTTGTTGCTTTCCTCAATCGAACAAACGACGCCGTCGAATCGCTCCGGGTGTTCGCTAGTCTCCAGTATTCCCGTTTGACCAATCCGCCTCGGGCACAACGATCAATGGCTCAATTCCGGTCATCCGTTGACCGGCATCTCGGATCTGCTCACAGTTTTGGCGCGGGGGAGAGCGGACGCTACGGCTCACAAAATTGAAGACCCCTTTTCCATCAGGATTCACCGAGATTAAACGACTGGCAAATGTTGGCCCGCTCTCGCCGCCGACAGTTTTTTGACTTCGGTATAAAAGTCTGTGAGCTTGTGCAACTGCACACCAGTCTGAAGAAACGAATCGTGACCCAATGCACGCTTGAACCAATTCATGTTCGGCAGTAGAAAATATCCAAGTACATCGTCGTGCCGTTCGCTCAATGTACAGGCGAGCGTAATGAAGCCGCGCTCCTTTGGATGCGGCTCAACTACCCACCTTGGAGCGCCACGTTTGACTTTTGATCTGCATAACAGAATCGACACCATAAAATTGTTATCGACTAGCAGAAGTGCTCTTTGGCCCCGCGGCAAGTGAGTGATCGTGATTTTATCCGGAAACATGGATTGGATCGTTGTCACTATTCTTTTTCTGAGTTTTTGGGCACGCGTAAACTGTTCGCTGTTCAAGACATATTCGGGCTCCGATTGGTAACCCACTTTTTCGTAAAGGGCTAGATATCTGCCAAAATGGGCGTGAATCGTTGTAGTGGAAGGCATTCCGCGAGCTTTTCTAATAAGGTTTTCGCTAAGCGACCCCTTGGACTTCAGCAAGCGCCGAACTCTACTGAGTATTTCACTGTCTGACCACCGTTCGTCAGCGATTTTCGGCCGACACGCTTGCGCCCTGTCATAGGTCTCTTGGTCAACAATTGGCTTAAATGCTCCCTGCTTCGCGATCCATTGCTCCGGGGGAATGGGAGTTCGTTTCTGTTGTAGCCGTTCTGAACTCCTCTTCCAGACGTTCCATCCGGCGTATTTTGGATTCATTATCATGTGACGTACAACATCGGAAGCCCAGAGTCTGCCGGTACTGCATGGAATCTTCCTTCGGTTCAATTCGTCGGCGATTGCCGTACCGCCTTTCCCTTCAATCGCCATGTCGAACATCAGGCGGACAGTATTCACTTCGCGCCGGGGACCGTGTACCAAGATTACGCGGTCTTTAGTGAAATGTTTGTACTCGCCCGACTTCATTATTCGCTTTGGCTTCCCTTCCTCTGAAAGCATGAGTCGCCTATATCCAAACCCAGCTTGCCCACCAACCCAATATCCAAGCCGGACAATGCGAGTCTTACCCCGAGTGACCTTGTCGCTGAGTTCACGACTGAACTCGGCTGCCATACTTCTTTTGAGAGCTTTCAAAAGGGTGCTGGTTGCCGTTCCATCGTTGGCAAACGGCTCGGCAGAATAGTGGATTGGAACGCCCGCAGATTTGCAAAGAAACTCATAGTGGGCGGACTCATCAGTGTCCTGAAATCGTCCCCATCGGCTCACGTCATAAACGATGATTGCCTTGTAGGGCGGGTTTCCGCCAACAACATCCCGTAGCAGTTGGCTGAGACCCTTGCGGTGCGCCGCTACTACGCCGCTTCTGCCTGGGTCGTCGTAGGTTTTCACTATCACGAAGCCGTAGCGCGCGGCATAATCCTGAATTGCCGCTTTTTGGTTTTCAATCGAATACTGTTGAGACTCGTCCGACATGCGGACATACTGCGCTGCCGGGATGGGGGCGGAAATCTGCTGATTCAGTTTTCCCATAAACAAGCTCCTTTTGAGGAAGGCATCGACCCTAAGGTTTTGCTTTTTGACCGAGAAACGTCTGCCCGGTACAGTGCGTTCTTGGCACGCGGAGAGCGACGAAAGTGCAATCATCCGCACCGCCTCAGTTCTTAAGTTAGGCGTGTCAAGAGCGGAGAGTCATCCGATGCTACATTACGAGCGAACCGCGATGAAGGAATCTGTGACGGTCAGTTCGAGTAAGGGGGATCATCTGCTGTGACCGAACCCGAGCGCACTCTCTTTCGCGGCGTCGGCAATTGAAGGCTGGCCCGGGAAGATTCAGCGCAGACAACCGTGTCATAAACCCTCAACGGAAACCCCATCCCTCGCGTTTCATTCAGTAGCGAGCAACTTGATTGGCCCGCGTCGGTGTTCGTCCTTGCCGCGACTATCGCGTTTTTGAAGGGCGAGTTCTGTGCTCCGGCCGTGACGTTGAGGAAGGCCCCATGTGCGGATGGCAGCCCCTGTGATTGGGGTTTCAAAGAACATGAGAAGGCGTCGCCAGGGTGACTACGCCAAAACCGGAAAAGATGCGCATTTTTTCGGCATTCCTACATTGATCTAAATGAGCACTGCCGGGATTCACACACAACCCTCCATTGCCGACATCGTGCCCGACTTGGTCCTCGAACTCTTCGAGCGAGCGATAGCCCAACACAGAGCGCAGCCGTCTCTTGTTGTAATGCCGCTCGATGAATTCCACGAGGTCGCTTCTCAAATGTTCCAGGTTCTCATACTCGTTCGCGTAAATTTCTTCGCGCTTCAACGTCTTGATGAAGCTCTCCCACCTCGCATTGTCATGGGGATTGGCAGGCCAGCTCAACTCCAGCCAGAATCCCTGAAGCGCTAGCCAAAATCGGCTTAGCCGCTCCATTAACTCCTCGAACCTGTACAACGCGAAGCCGCAGTGATCACGTTCTGCCCAACCCTGTTGACGGAAAATCTTCTAATTTTCTGTAATCAGGAGACCGAAATATGTACTTGCCAGAACCTGGATTGCCAAGAATCAATGGACTTGTTCGCAAACCCAGCGCCCTTATTTCGCCCTAATGTAGAGCCAGATAAGTGCTCCGGTCACGACAATGCTTCCCCAATAAACGATGCGCAGCAACCATTTCTGTCCACTGGTGCTCGGCTCATCCTCTGGCGGAAGATCGAACATTGGTGTTAAGCTCTATCTCGGCCAACTGCTCACGATTTCTAGTGTACTCGCGCCGTTGCTCAAGTGGCTCCTTGTACATCAGGCGTTTGCCTTCTGCGGACGGGGAGGGAGTCAACCCAGCGCGCGTCATTCGCTACCCTGTAAAAGTTCACCAATTTCTGGATGACCGACCATCCGGGAGTCAAGCTGCGTGCGGCTGTAGGAACTACTTGATTATCAGGGCCAGTTTTCGGATGAGAGTTTGGGAAGGAGTCGCTGGTCGCCGGTAGGCCCTGGGTTTCTGTGGGCCACGTCTCGCGGCCAACGATGACAGTATATTCCCCAACCGGAAAGAATACTGGAACCGCGGTCGTCGTGTTCCCCGGCGGCGGCTATCAGATTCTGGCCATCGATTTGGAAGGCACCGAGATCTGTGACTGGCTGACGTCCAAGGGGATCACGTGTGTACTGCTGAAGTATCGCGTGCCGGGAGGGGAACTTTATCCGAAGTCGGCGCCGTATCCGAAATCAGGGCCATATCCGGAATCACCGATGGCGTTGGAGGATGCACAGAGGACGGTGAGGTTGGTGCGCTTTCGGGCCGCGGAGTGGGACATCGATCCACACAAGATTGGAGTGCTCGGGTTTTCAGCGGGCGGGCATCTTGTGGCAGCGATGAGTACGCATTTTGCTAAGCGCTTGTATCCGCCTATGGATGCCGCCGACAAGGAAAGCTGCCGCCCCGATTTCGCGGTGGCTATCTATCCGGGACATCTGTCGCTCTCCGCGGCGGAATGGGATGCTGACCAGGGTCCCAGAAAGGCTGTGGTTCGTCATTCGGCGACTGCCAATAAACATCTTGCGTTGAATTTCGATATTCCTGTCACCAGCCAGACGCCGCCTACGTTTTTGCTGCAGGCGGAGGATGACCACGTGGATGATGTAAGCGACTCACTGGCTTACTACATCGCTCTGAAGAACGCTGGGGTTCCCGTGGAAATGCATTTGTATGCGCAGGGCGGGCATACGTTCGGGCTGCGGCGCACGAAGTTTCCGATAACGGGATGGCCTCAGTTGGTGGAGACGTGGCTGGGGACGATTGGGAAGACTTCGGACTAGGTGTTCCGGGATTGCAATTGAGAAGTGGCAACTTGTCGAAGGCAAGTCGCGTGCCCTCCGGATGACGGGCAATCCCGGAAGTTGAGCGGAAAGTGACCGATCGGCCGCAAGTCAGACTCTAGCATTACCGAATCTGATAATCGGCGGAACGTGGCACACAATTTTTGCACAAGCTTTGATGTGGGCGTCGATGACAGGTGTTGCGGGCGCGTTTGTCATGTTGCCCGTAGGGGGTTCAATTCCTTAGAGGGAGTTGCCGAGCAATTCTCAAACCGAACTTGTTATCTCTCGAAAGTTATGTACGTCATTCCTCTGACATCAAGAAATACCCGCTCTCCCGCGTTCACCAGCCGCAGTAGAGCATGCCCGCATGACCCACATCGCGCAACAAGTCCTGGACATTCCGTATACACATGCGACTCGGCAAATTGCGCCTTTGCATCGCAATTGGCACACCGTCCTTTTGCCTTCGTAATATCCACTGCGAATATCCTGTTCAATTCTCCTGCGGCAGCATTACCATCAACGTAATTCGATGACGATTTCATTTCCGTTCTCCCGTAGCACCGAAGCGTTCTGTCTTGATTCGTTCCCGATCGTATCTTGCAGCAATCAAGAGCTCCGTCACGTGCTCCACGAAGGATGTCGGGCCGCAAACATAGATGGTTGGCCGAAGGGATACCGCCCATGTAGCACTAGCAATTAACGACGCGTCGATGCGCCCGGCGGGACGCTGCCAACTCTTGGGTGTCATTCGCGTGTACGCGTAAGTTATGGCCATCGAGTCCCCTTGATCTGGTAATGAGCGCAGTTCGTCACTGTAAAAAACCGCCGCCGGTTCCCGAACGGAATAGAGCAATCGGAACGGTGCTCTGCTTCCCGTGGTAGCACGCCAACGGAGCATAGCCATAAGGGGGACGATGCCGGAGCCCCCGGCTACCAGTTGGATCGGCTCCGTTTGGTCGTTTCGCCACACGAACCACCCGCCAATCGGGCCACGTAACTCGAGCTCATCACCCACTATGACTTCTTGCGTCAAGTAGGGTGAGACTTCCCCGTTCGGGAGTCGGTCGACCGTGATTTCAATGTGGCCATCCGAATTCGGCGCAGAGGCAATCGAGTAGGATCGAACTGCAGAGTACCCGTCTGGAGCGGTCAAACGCACATCGACATGCTGGCCAGCGACGTGACCTGGCCATTCAGCTACGGCCAGTGCGAGTGTTCGCGCGGTCGCTGTTTCATCGCGTAGGGCGACAACCTTTGCTGTACGCCACATCACCCTTCCGAGTACCGCTGTTCCTTCCATGGATCACCATAGATGTGATAGCCGAGGCTTTCCCAGAAACCGGGTTTGTCATCCGGCATCAGCGTCATGCCCTTCACCCATTTGGCACTCTTCCACAAATAAAGATGAGGAACGAGAAGTCGTGCGGGGCCGCCGTGTTCAGGCTCAAGATCGGCGCCGTCGTATTTGAACGCGATCCAAGCCTGCTTGTTCATCAGATCTTTCAGTGGGAGGTTTGTCGTGTAGTCGCCATAGGAACGAAACATCGTATATTGCAAGTCTGTCTTTACTTCTGCCAGCAGAACATCTAGCGAAACACCTTGCCAAGGGGTACCGAGCTTCGACCAACGGGTTACGCAATGCAAATCAACCGTGAAAGTGTCCGTAGGCAACTCACGAAACGACTTCCAATCCCATCGCTTCAAAATGTTTTTGCCGTCATCGATGGCAAATTCCCAGCGATCTAGGGGCAGGTGTGGAGTCGGTCCGGCAGACAACACAGGAAAGCCCGTAGTGAGGTGTTGGCCAGGCGGGAGATTTGCCTCTGCTCCACTCCGTCGACCGGTGAAACCTCGCGAGATGATAGTCATCGAAACTCCTACTCAGGCTCAATGTGGTGTGAGGCGTTGTGATCTCTTCTAAGATTGAGCAATCGAGCTCCCAATCCATGGCCCTAGAAAACCAGACACTACCCAATTCGTGCCATCCCAAGATGACCCCGTCGAACGGATGAGTTGATCCTCCTGAGCCGCGTCAGCTGTCCCTCGTGGAACGTGCCGGCCACTTCGACTTGCTTTCGAGAGAACGGAAGACTCGGAGAGTACGACGTTCCCACTGTACTTAACTCGATCTCAGGCAGAGGCCCATTCCCTGCGAGCCTCCAGTGACAACCGCGATCTTGCCCTCGAACTTCTTTGACATGATACAAGTCCCGTCGTTCAGCAGTGAAAGTTCCGCTGTGCACAACGCGCGGCACTGCGCGTTAATGGTAGCGAGGCCCACCATCTCCAAAGAACGAGGATGTCATCAATGGTTGGCCCAGCACTCGCTTCGAACGCTCACCGGGTGATCCGTCCAGGTGCACTTTCTCGAGGACCGCCTTCGCCACCTCGCGGCCGATCACATTAGCGACGGTCATGTCGCCGCGGAAGTGCACGCCTGCCCACACCCTGGCGTTGTTAACTTCCGGAACCAGATAACTGTATTCGGATTCGTCTTGGGGGAAAAAGTTTCTCAAGACTGCGTCAGCCGCGGCGACATAGGTTCCGTGCCCGGCGGGGTAGGAAGGATGCTTGGGAGTTAGAATGACGGTCGGTAAACTCGTTTCTAACAAGGCCGGGCGCGGCCGTAGAAAACGATACTTTTCATGCCAAGTTGTTAGAAGCGCGTCGTACATAGCGGCGTACAAAGTCGCTTCGGCCCGCGCTGTTTTGGGAGCGCTCCAGCCATAGCGGTTCATCAGGTCTTCCATGATTGCCACTGACCATCGGCCGGGCTGCTCGTTGGCCCACTTGAAAACTATAAAATCTGTATAGGAAGTGCGATTGTTGAGGGCAGTTACGATTTCCTCCATGTCGCGCATCGTCTGCGCCGAACTGTTCGATGGCGGTGGAGGCGCATGGAACAGGTCTGCACTTTCTAAAATGAGCGGTCTCCAGCTTCCTGCAGTCGGATCAACAGGCAAAGCCTGATTCCAGGGCGGCAAGTCTCCGTAAGTCACGCCTTGCCTCAATAGCGGAGCCGTCCACTTCACCGAGTCGGCGTAGGTCGAGTGGACGAGTTGAAAACGAGCGCCGAGGCGCACAGTTTCTGGGGCATCGGGTTGTTCCCAGGGCATCTCCTTCGCGAAGACTAATTGATTGGGGCGATCATCTCTCGCAAGTACCGAAATCACCTCTTCGGCAACCAGACGACCAAGCTTTCGCCCGGCTTCACAATCGCTGTTTAGATAAAGCCCCGAGGTTTCCAGGGCTTGTATGGATTCATTCGCCAAGGAATCAATCTGGGCAGCCGCCTCCGGCCTGATGAATAAAAGGATGCGTTCCGCGGCTCCGGTTTCTGCGGCCAAGTCCGAAGGGTATGCAAATGGACTTAAGGACCTTACGAGCGGATGAATTTTGGAATCAATTCCCATCGGGTGGGGTCTGTGGTAAGCACGCTGCCGATTTCGCGCGTCCACCTCCGCATCCGCGATTGCGATATGAAGCGCGGCGTACAGCCGAAGTGTGGATGGGGCGCCCGCGACATTATGCAGGCTTAGTTCGTCAAGGATCGTGCGCCACACCCTTCCTTGATTTGTAACAGTCCATTTCTTTACTAATGCTTTCGCATGAGGTGTGGCGGCCTGGAGAGATTGACGAAGTGTGTTCAGTTCGACCTGCACTGCCCGCGACTCGACTGCATTCGGCGGCGGAACGTCGACTGTCGAAGGAGACTCAAGGAGGATCGGTTCCCAATCGCCTGGATCCAAGTTCCGGGGCGAACC
This sequence comes from Binatia bacterium, assembly GCA_035538435.1. Lineage (GTDB taxonomy): Bacteria > Acidobacteriota > Terriglobia > Terriglobales > Acidobacteriaceae > Sulfotelmatobacter. The sequence goes on along the minus strand of DATLKM010000222.1, from coordinate 84,642 downwards.
CTCCCTTGGGGTTATGGACGACGCGGCGACCTTGTGATCGCCGCGTGCCTGCGCTGTTGCTTGGAGGTTCCATGATGCCACCAGATAAGCAAGCGCAAACAGAAACAGCAAACCCTTCCAATCCGGGCTCATAATTTTGGCGAACCCCCTGTTTCGCAGAGAACCCATGGACAATGAATCCTGCTCATCGCGCTTTACAAATAGCGCCAGACAATCGGGCAGTTCACGATGAAACCCGTCGACCCAAACTTGCCGCCGTTCGGGCCGGTAATGAAGCCCTTTTCAGCAAAGTCCAGAATCTGGAATTCTTGAAGAAGTCTCGACCGGTATCCCTTCTCGATCGAGTCTTGCGTCCACACCCCAAGATTTAAGTCCCAGAGAGGACTGTAGTCAGTCGCTATAGTGGGAACTCCCCCAAAGATGTTTAGGGGAGAAAGGCCATCGCCGATAGCGCTATTGAGTCCTTGACGCTGCGGGTTTTCTTTCCCAGTCGGGCCGTTTGCAAAAAGAAAGAGCCGCTCGGTGGCGCTGAAGGCGCTGTCGTCGTGCCCAACTGTGATGTCTTTGAGGCCGGGAGCCATGGTCACGCCTTCGAGCGTTGCGACAACCGGGTCATTCGCATCCATGCTTAGGTAGAGCACGGGTCGCGCAAAGCTGAACCCTTGGGTCAGCTGGAGCGTTACCGTTTCGTCTTTCGGACAAATCCTGACTACCTTGTCGTGAACCAGAGAGTAGTCCGGGTTGCCATCGCAGAAATTGATTTGACTAGCTGCGACATTGAAGGCAACGATCGGCGCGTTGTAGATTGCGCCGCCTGCATTGTCGATTTTCACCAGTGGCGAATATTCCTGATCCCCGATGGAGCCGGGTTCAGCAGCTTTCGGGGGGAAATAATTAGGCGCGGTGCCAGGCACGACCCGGCGCTTCGGTCCGAAGTCAACCGTGCCGCTCTCAAAGGTGAGTGTCGTATCTTTCTCGAGCGTGGCGTGGCGTGCACCGCGACCAACAGCTGCGTACTGGAGCTTGGCTGAAAAATTCAAGCCGAGCGCTGCCGCATTCTCGGCATCCGTGGTGTCGGTGAGGATGTACCAAACCTTGCGGCCGTCGCGCATCTTGCCCTGGTAAAGCGGAAGTTTTACTGTTTCAGCTTTTAAATCGACTTCTCCGGCCTTCAGGAGCTTGTATGGACCGATCAATTCTCTTTGCACGTCCACCGGCATTGGGCCGAAATATGTAGTCGGTACTTGCGCTCCGACAGAAGGCGGGGGCGGCGCAATTTGCGCATTCGCAGGTGGAGCAAAGAAGGCAAACATTGCTGCTGCCAAAAGAAACAGGCTGATTTGGAACCCATCCGTTCTACTCACAATGGTCATGTTCGCGTCTCCTTATTTGTTAATTTGCATTCCCGATGGTCCACCCAATCAACGAATCATTCGCGCTGCGATCTTCTGGCCTTCAGCAACTCGTTCACGAACGGCGTGCAGTTGCGCAGAGCAACGGATTTCGTCCAGTTGTGCAGCAACTCGACTCCATGTGCATCGACAAACCGCACTCCGGAAAGCTCAAGAACTACATGCTTGCTTTCGCAAACTAGCGTGGTAACCACTCGCACCAATTCACTACTCGAGGGGTCGGTGACTTCGCCTTCAACATGAAGAATGACTTCGCCCTTGGCAGAATCGCTCATTGAAATTCTGAGCAAGACTCGTTACCTTCGCGCGGTCTGGTGCAATCGAGTGGCCAGGAATCGACATCAGGACAGAAATTGACAAACGATTCAGAAGTCAAAGAAAAGAACAGATGATCCTGAGCGTATTTCGCTTCCAGGCCACGGTCATGCGCGGCCTGCCACGGCGTCAGACGGTTGTCCCACGCCGCACGGCGGAATCGAGCGAGTGCATCACCGGGCACCTAGGTGCACGAATCACCCCTGAACCTGATCAGAAAGGAACTCCTGGTGAATTACGGACGCACTCCGTCTGCTAATGTTAGGTGTGTTTGAACCTCTTTCGATCAATCCCGAGCTTCGCCATTCGACCACGAAGCGTGCTCGGATGAAGCCCCAAACCTTTTGCTGCGCCCTGAGGCCCTTCGATAACACCGCCAGAACGCTTGAGGGCATCCTGAACATGTTTTCGAGCTAGTTCTTCTAAGGTTGGCATCGGTGGTGCCAACGATTGTGACTCGTCCACGGGATCGAGATTTCTCCGGGTTTCGCTCGCAGCTGAAAGTTGGAACGAGTCTATCCCTGGACGAAGGGTTATGGTCCTCGGAAGAAGACCGGGCTCCAGAGATAAGACGGGGCTCTTTGACATAATGACTGCCCGTTCGATTACGTTCTGCAACTCCCGAATATTTCCTGGCCAGGCATATTCCATCAGGAGATCCATCGTTTCCCGTTGAACCGAGTCAATTTTCTTGCCGAACTTGCTCGAGAAGCGGCCAAGGAAAAACATAACGAGCTGGGAAATGTCGGAGCGCCGCTCTCGCAACGGAGGCAACTCGATTGGAAACACATTCAATCGATAAAACAGATCTGAGCGGAACCGGCCCTGGACTAGGGCGTCCTCGAGCCTACGGTTGGTTACGGCGATGATTCGCACGTCCACCCGGATCGACTTGTTACATCCCACTGGCTCAAACTCGCGCTCTTGCAGTACGCGCAAGAGTTTCACTTGAGTGTCGAGCGGCAACTCACTTACTTCATCCAGAAAGAGTGTTCCGTGGTCGGCGAGTTCGAATCGCCCCACGTGCCGGTCCAGGGCCCCCGTGAACGCTCCTTTTACATGTCCGAATAACTCGCTCTCGACCAAGCCGGCTGAGATGGCGGCACAGTTGAGTTTCACCAGAGCGCAACCCTTTCGCGGGCTTGCTTGGTGAATCGCCCGTGCGACCAGTTCTTTGCCGGTCCCCGTCTCTCCGTAAATCAGAACGGTGGAATCGAGTGGGGCGACCTGCTCGACTCTTGCAAGAACTCCGCGCAGAGCTGCGCTATTACCGACGACTTCTTCAAAGTTGTGTTCGAGGCGGATTTCCTCCTGCAGATAAGCATTTTCGGATTGCAGGCGACTCTTTACCTGTTGCAATTCGGCAAGTGTCTCACGAAGTTTGAGATCGGTTCTCTTTCGCTCCAACTCGGCTCCGGCGCGAGCGGCAAATATTTTCAGGATCGCCGTCGCGCGTGGATCTGCGTCCATGAATTTGTCATCGATAATCGCCAGATGGCCGATGACCTTGCCGGATGAATCGAAGACAGGGGCGCCCAAGAAACTCTCTGCCTTCATCGTCACGAGTTCTCTGTCCTTCGGAAAGCGGGCCTGGACGTCCTCAGGGTAGTGGCAAATTTTTCCATTGAGGACATTGCGGCAGGGGGTGGGTGCTGTTTCGTATTCGAAATTCCGTTCAAACTTGCCATCGCACCAGAAAGCCAGCGACCGGGCCCTGGTTTTCTCCTCATTCACGCATTCAGTCGCGAAGGCGTATCGGACTTCGAGGGCTACAGCCAGGTGGCGGACGAGAGAGGAAAAGAAATCGCCGTTCAAAGCATCGACTGTGTGTTCGGCGATGGCTGGCAAAGCCTTGTCGAATCGGTTCATCTCGCTGATGTTGCGAGGCGCAGCTAACATAGGCTCATCCTCCAGGTACGCTGGGAGATCATCCTCTTTTTTTCGCTGAATCATAGTTCGGCTCCAGAATGGTCGTGAACGCGATTCGAGTTGGCTGCACTGAGTTTTGCTTCTCCGAAGTCAACCATCGCACCGGCTACGTGACTTACGTAGTTCGTGAGGATGTTCAGCACGACGTTGGCGACGGTCTCGACGATCTCACCGTCGGTTAAGCCGCAGGCATGCGCCTGGTCGAGTTCAGCGTCACTAACTTCGCCGCGCTCCACGACCACGTTTCGTGCGAGTTTCAGGATTGCGTCAGTCTTGGCGTGAACCGCAACCGCGTGTCCCGCATCAACTATTTCCTTTTCAGTGAGCCCCGCTCTGCCGCCGAAGAAGGCGTGGGCGGCCAAGCTGTAGGCGCACAAGTTACTCCCCGCAACCGCCAGGGCGATTTGTTCTCGTACCCTGGCATTGAAGTTCCCACCGGCAAGCGCGTCGCTGAGCCGAAGGTAGCCCTCAAGTGCCGCGGGTGCGTTGGCAAGCACACGCAAAACATTCGGCACGATTCCCAACTTGGCTTGCACTTCCTCAAAGAGTTGCTTGCTCTTACCAGTTGCTGCCGTGGGATCGAGTTGGGTGATACGGTTCACATTCCTCCCTAAGTCGGCGGTTGAGAGTTTTGGGCCACATCCTTGGTTTGCCTCCGTGTCGGTTTCTCAGGGTTCACGTTTAATACCAAAATTAAGAGGTTGTTCAAGTTATTGATAAAAAACGGACAGTCGGGATTTGCTTCGACTGTCGCTGAACTACGAGTAATCGTAGGCTACGAGTTATCGTGTTGTGTTCTACGATAAATCGTAGTAACCTTTCCCGGGTTTCAAAATGAACGCTATTCGGCCCAAGAAGAAAGATCAGCAATTAGAGGCAGACAAGCTTACCGAGCAAGCAAGACAAAGCTTGACAGAGGAGTTGCGTCAGGCAAAGGACGCGCTCCGGCGGAGTGAGGAACGTTTCCGTGACCTTTTCGACGAGGCCCCCATAGCCTATGTTCACGAGGGTCTGGACTCGCGCATTATCCAGGCCAATCGCGCCGCCATGAGGATTCTCGGTCTTAAGCCAGAAGAGGTTGCTGGGACGTTTGGCGAGTCTCTGGTACCCGATACGCCCGATGCTCGACGCCGTGTGCATGAGGCGCTCGAGTCAATCGGTCACGGCACCGACACGGCCGGCGTCGTGCTCGAACTGCGCCGCAGGGACAACGGCGAACCGGTGTGGGTGCAATGGTGGTCCAGGCCGGCCGCTGGCGGTGACTACACCCGAACCATGTTTATTGACATCACCGACCGCGTATTGATGGAGCAGGAACAGATCCGGCTCCAAGATCAGAACGCCTACCTAGTGGAAGAAATGCGCAGCCAACACAACTTCGGTGACCTTATTGGGGAGAGTCCCGGTCTTCAAAAGGTGAAGCAGCAAATTCAGCTTGCTGCGCCGACGGATGTTTCAGTGCTGATTAGCGGAGAAAGTGGAACGGGTAAAGAACTTGTCGCCTGCGCTGTTCACGACCACAGCCTGCGCAAGAATCGAGCTCTCATAAAGCTGAATTGCAGTGCGGTGCCCGAAAGTCTGTTCGAGAGCGAATTCTTCGGTCACGTAAGGGGTGCATTCACCGGAGCCCTCAAAGACAAGCCAGGCCGTTTTGAACTGGCCGATGGCGGCACATTGTTTCTTGACGAAATCGGCGAAGTGCCCATTGCGATGCAAGCGAAGCTGTTGCGTGTTTTGCAGGAGCAAGAACTGGAGCGAGTAGGCGACACACGTACACGTAAAGTGAATGTGCGTATTATCGCTGCAACCAATCGTGATCTGAAGAAAGAGGTTGATGCCGGACGCTTCCGCCAGGATCTTTTCTATCGCTTAAGCGTTTTTCCGGTTGAAGTCCCACCCTTGCGCACACGACATGAAGACATTCCTCCTTTGGTGCGACATTTCATTGCGCAAAGCGCCAGAAAGTTGAATCGTCCGGTTCCGACAATGTCACAGGGTGCGATGGACCGACTCGTTGCCTACGACTGGCCCGGTAACGTGCGTGAACTTCAAAACACGATCGAGCGGGGACTCATTCTTTCCCGAGGCGGCCCTTTGCTCTTCGATGTGGCGGCGACGAATCTAATTGCCACTTCTCCCGCATCTACCCGCCTGGTTTCGAAGCCTGCGCTAATAACACGCGACGAATTGAAGCGGCAGGAACGGGAGAGCATTGCCGCCGCGCTCAAGCAAACCAAGGGCAAGATCTTCGGATCGGATGGCGCTGCAGAATTGCTCGGCATGAAGCCCACGACACTTGCCTCCCGCATCAAGGCTCTGAAACTTAATCGAGAAACTGGAACTTGATTGAAAGTTTGCTGATTGCGGGGTGACGAAGACCCGAGCACTGTCGCCAAAGAACACTCAAGCGAAGAGACTTGATTGTCCATTACACACATCACGAACACCGGCGGGGACTGTAGCGCGGCGGAGAGTTGGCGGAAGGAATCTGCGCGTAAAAAATCTCCGCCTGGGGGCTAGAGTTATTAGGGCAGTCCATCTCGTTATAGTTTGTGGTGCAGTTGTAGTTGCACGATCATCGCGCCCGGGAATGCGAAGCGTAAGGCTCGTCCAGAGGCAAAAGGCTCTTGACCGTCTTTCCCAACCGTGCCTACCATGTGAGCGATGAAAACAACCCGCGAACAGAGAGATGCGGGGGGACAAGCTAAGGCACTCAATCCGTCGCTAGCAAAGCGGCTCCTTGCCTATGCCAGCTTTGCCGGTGCGGGAGCCATGTGCGCGCCTCATCAAATGCAAGCCGAGATCGTCTATACGCCCGTCCACTCCAACATCGGCTTCGACTATGCGCTTGACCTTAACCAAGACGGCACCCTCGACTTTCGCATCCGTAGCTCTTACATCAGTGGCTTTGCGTCGGTATCGGTAAAGCCCATTGCGAACGGCAATCGCGTCGCGGGCACATCGAAAAAACCGTGCTTCCCAAATCGACTGAGGAACGCGGCCCCTCTCCCTGCTGGCGCGGCAATCGGCCCCGACACCCCCATGAATCGTGCCTCAACTTGCCTGATAAACGGATACAGCGGTAAATACGGCCCGTGGGTCGGCGTCCAAGACCATTACTTGGGCCTCGCGTTCGTCATCAATGGGAAAATTCACTTCGGTTGGGCGCGCCTCAGCGTGAACAATTTTTTCTGCCTCGGATGCTTAGCACGCATCGAGGGGTACGCCTACGAGACTGAACCCGGTAAAGCAATACGGGCCGGAGATGAGGGCGGTCTGGGAACGTTGGCGGTCGGTGCACCGGGCGTTCGCCGGTAGAGAATTCGCGGTCTAGGGCCGTCTTTTGAGTTGGCGCGCCGGATGATTTTTGCCGGCTATTTTGCTAAGATTTAGTGCAAGAAGTTTCGCCTCGCCCCACGGGGTGAAAGATGTCGACGGACAAGAATCCCAAGACTTGTTGGATTTGTGGTCAAGCCGTAACCCTCGAAAACTGCAAGGATTGATGAGAACGGCTTGCCGGTTCACGAACGGTGCTACGTGGCAAAGGTTGTGTCCGAAAGCGAGCGGCCCGATAGATCCCGTGCATCCTCGCCAGAGGGTCGTTGACCCCCTTTTATCCCGACGCTGGCGGGGCCGTCGATTCTGGAAGTTTCGCCGTTTTTTTTGCCCCGCCCTGGTGAGAACGCCTAGTCCACCGTTGCATTTTTCAGAAGCGCAAGCCGTGTTTCCGTTTCTGTAATTGCCTCGTCGATAGCGCGAACAACGGAATCCGGGAATGCAATGTGACCGTCACGGAGCCGTCTCAAACCTTCAAGCACTTGCTCCATTTCCGTGATTTTGAGACTATCTGTCGGCCAGTCTCTCCAAGTCATTCCCATGGCTTCCTCGATGGCGCAAATTGTAGCAAGAAAAAAGCCCCGGTCTCACAGATCCGGGGTCGCTCTTAAAGAGAGTCGAAGAAGCGTATGTCGGAGAATGATACACATGCTAGTCCGCAGCCATATCGTCAATGGTGCGTTTGCCTAGACCGGACGCGACTTCTCGCCGTAGTTCTTCGATGTGCGTATGTAGTAAGGTCCGAAGCTGACGGGCGAGAACAAGGGCTTCGGCTTCATCCTTGCATTGGGCAAGTTTCGCACTCAGCGCTTTAATTTCATCTGTCACAGGAACTTGGATGCGGAATTTTCAAGTAAGGGTACGGTATCGAACAGTACGCTGAAATACTGTAAACGCCGTATATGAAAAAAGGGGGGGGCGTCTTTTCAACTTGTTTTGAAATTCAGCCAGCGAGAGTCTGAGACCACAGAAAAATGAAAGATGTAAACAAGGCAGGACAACATGGAAATAATTGAGGCGGCGAAGCACCCTTTGTGAACTGGTTTCTGGAGTTTATCGCCGAACGTAGCGAGAACCACAATCGTGCTCTTGCGTTGCGGCCTGAATCATCCATGACGCCACTTTTTCCCGCCCTCCGCTGTTCCTAGGCTTCCCAAAGACGACCAAATCTTCTACGCTCCATAGCCGCGTGTCAACGCCACGTCCCCCGACGAAATGCGGTAGTGTCCTAAGACTTAGGACACTACCCGAAATGGCTACTGTCTCAAACACTGTGGCATGACTCTTGCTTTCGGACTCGCATTTGCTATGATGCCGCGCCGGGCATAGGATTGTTGGGTCACCTTTCACATCCTTCCGCCGCGCTCAGAAGGGGCTTCGGTTTCATGTGCGATCTGATGACTCTACGGGAGGCCATAATGCCCGCCAGTTTGGTATCCACGCCCGTCTGCGCGATCTGCCACAGACCTGTAGAACTTGAAACCGCCAAGATCAACAGTCGCGGTCAGCCAGTTCACGAAGACTGCTACGTTCCTCTCGTGGTCGATGACAGAACTCCTTCGCCTGATAATTGATTCTGCGACGCATCGTAAGAACCAGGCCGAGGCCTCGTTCTCTGCGTGGTAGGACTTCGTAGTGCTCACTGCGTTCGATCTTCCGTTCTGGCGATCTGGGCCAGTTTTTTGTCGCGTTATCCACTGTCCGAAGCGGCGATTCTGACCCCGATCACACCTCTACCACTTTGTCGAAAGACAGAACCTGACCATGCGCCAACAGATGCGCCGGTTCACGCGGCTCACGCTTGGATTTAGTAAGAAACTTTCGCATCTGAAAGCCGCCCCAGCGTTGCATTTCGCGTACTAGAATTTCTGCCGTGTTCATTCGTCCCTGCGGGTCACTCCAGCGATGGAATCGGAGTTGGCCGATCACGTGTGGTCGATTGCTGAGTTACTTCAGGCGGCGTAGAATTGGCGGCCCATGGATTTTCTGTGTCGCATTTACTGTCCGGCGTGCGGGCTTACCACTGATCTACTAGAAACCAGCCTGAAAGAAATAGTTCAAGCTCGGCGACTCCCACAGACGGGGGAACCTTTTCTAGTGTTTGTATGCCGAAGATGTAAGGCTGCCTTTCGGTACGACTATCAGCAGCGGGTAAGGCAGGCAGCGATTCTCGAAGGCTCCCAAACCAGAGCTCAGACGTGGCTTTCAATTATTGCCGGATGCGATCACTACGATCACGAAGAAGAATGCGACGAAGCCTTGGTTGAGTTGATAGCCGTTCGACCCGCTGGAACAAGTCGTCTGGAAATCGCCGAAAACGAGCTGCCCGCTTGGAACCTGAGCGCGATTCGCTGTGGGAATGGTCATCCGATTCTGCGGCCCGATCCAAATAAAATATACGAAGATTCGGATACGAATCGCTGACCTTCCCATTACGGCTCCGAAAATCGTTGGGTTCTTGGGAACGCTCTCCGTCTGCGCATTGACCAGTTTTTCGTAGCGGCGATACTTCTCGGTGATCCGAAGATACTCTTTCAGATCGTCCGCTACCGCGTCCCACTCTTCCTTCGAGAGGGGCTGATAGCGGCTTTCCTGTTCCTCGCTCTGTCGGGCTTCCCGTGCAGCTGACGGAGGTTCTCCATCGCCTGGTTGAGGAATCGGTCGCCCGACTCTTTCTTACTCATGGGCCGATTCTACTGCGTTTGTTTTATGCCACGTCATTTAAGCCACCACCCCGAAAGGTTCATTCATTGCGAAATTCTTCGGAGCGAGATACTATCGCGGAATTCGTTTGCATGGGTGCGAGGGTTGAAACCGCCCTGAGGAAAAACTGCGAGAGGATGAACGCGAGTTTCGCAGGATTACCGACGCGATTCCCCACGAAATCATCGTTATCGATCCGTGCGCAACGCCGCATTATGCCAACCAGGCCACCCTGACTTGACCGGACTCACAACGCCGGACGTACTGGGCAGCAATATGGGAGCAAGCAAGGCGAGGACAGGCGGAATGATGTCTCCATAGGCCGCTGAGTGCGCGAACGAGACGGCAGGTCAGGCGACAAGAACCCGGGAACTAGAAATGCCAACCCGATAAATCGTTGATGCCAAGTGTTTCCGGTTTCAGTCGCAATGAAGCCGGACGACCTGCCGCGTTACCACATTTCACCCTTTGGTAACCATCACCTTGTCCTCATTTGATCCCGTGTCAGCTAGACTGCTGGAAGATGGCAAGTGGATCGAGTCAATTCATGTCCATTCCGATCCAGGTCACCGCAGCGGCATTCGTATTCGCTGTGCTTTCCGTGACGCAGGGGCAGGTGCAAGCCCCGGTGCACGTGTCGACTCAGGCGCAAGTACCATCGGGGGACAACGATTTCAACGCCCTTCACGGGCCTGCCGCCGCGGGCGACGCGCAGGCGCAATTCGCTCTCGGGAACGACTACATCGATGGCCGGGGAGTTGCCCAGGACTACGGTCAGGCGGTGATCTGGTATCGCAAGTCCGCCGCCCAAGGTTATGCTCCCGCGCTGAATCAACTGGGCTACATGCAGGAAAACAAAATTGGTTTGCCGCGAGATTACAAGCGGGCCCTGTATTACTACCGTTTGGCCGCGAATAAGGGCAATGCGCTGGCGGAGTACCATCTGGGGGCCATGTACCAGAGTGGGCTCCAGGTCCGGCGTGACTATAAGCAAGCATTTAAGTGGTACAGCAAGGCAGCGGACCAGAATCTCGCGGATGCTGAGAACGAAGTGGGCTATTTTTATCGATGCGGATGGGGGGTCAAGCGCGACTATGCTCAGGCTCTGGACTGGTACCGCCGCGCCGCCAGCCACGGCAGCTCTAACGCCGAAACCAATCTCGGCTTCATGGCGGAGAAAGGATGGGGTCAACCTCAAAGTTACGGGCAGGCTTTCTCCTGGTATTACAAAGCTGCAGAACATGGCAACTCTGAGGCCATGGAAAACATCGGCTATAACTTTCAGAATGGCATTGGTGTGACGATCGATTATGACAAGGCCTGGTCCTGGCTTTTTAAATCCGCGGCGTCAGGAAGCCCCACCGCGGAGAATCAGCTCGGTTGGATGTATCAGTATGGGCAAGGCGTGCCAGCCGACAATGCTATCGCCGTTACGCTGTACCGCCTTTCTGCCGATCAAGGCAACACCAGCGGTGACGACAATCTTCGAGATCTCTGCGTCGACCTGTACCGGAGCGGTAGTAAGCTGTGTGACTCGGGCAACGCTACTGTGAGCGACCCGGCTATCGAGATAATCCAGCGCCGCGCGCAAATGCGGAACCTCCGCGCTCAAATTATCGGACTGGAGACCGACGCTCTGCAGGACGACATCAGCGCCGAAGATCTCGCCAACATGGGCAAGAACAGTAAAGGCAAAAAGAATGGCATTACTAAAAGCATCACTAAGGTTATGGATGGGGTTGGAACAGCGCTTAGCGTAAACCCCCGTCTCGATGCCGCAAACCGTCGCGAGCAGGCGGCGCGCCTGCGTGAAGAACTGGCTCAACTCGAGATTCTAGACCAATCCTCCGCTAATGTTCCCCCGCCCGCACCTTAAGATCCTTTCCGTAGGACGACCTGTACGCAAGTGACGGCTGAAAGTCTGGCGCACTGGCACAAATGCCCGGAGCGTTCGATGATCCAATTCCGCTTGGCTGCATATTTGCCGAATCGGATACCCTAGTCTACGCCGGAGCGCTCGGGGAAGTTTTTGTGGCAACCGATATTCTCCGCATAGACCAGCGCGGACAGATTACCGACAACTGGCACCTGGAGGACAATCTCACATTCCTCAAGCAAATTGGAGCCGTCTCGCCGTGACTGGATCTCTGAAATCTTAGCAAGGAAGCTTCACTTTCGTGTCCAAACACATCCAGCGATTGGAACAACGAGGAGAGCGATAATAAGGCGCAGAACCTAGCTGACTCCTGTGGGAATTGCTCGCGAGCGCAGGGGTGAAACGCTGTTACGGAATCTTTGGAGGTGCGCTCAACCCCGTAATCGATGCCCTTCATCGAAATGGAAGGATTGATTTCATCCATGTGTCTGCGGCTTGGACAAGTGCGTGTCTCAGAACATTTTCCTGTCAGCTGTTGCGGAACAACGAATGAAATCGGCTCGTGCCGACATGATGTGGGACTTCCTCCATTCATTGTGACTCACGGCCGTTCAGCCTATCCAATCAACCTGAATATCCCGTAGGCTAAAGTCGTATGAGTGCGCCAGTTGTGTGCCTCTGTTGCGCGCCAAGGAGGAAGCAGCGGGACACTTCTTGCGATTGCGACTTGATGGCCACGAAGGTAACGGCTCCAATTCAACCCGCTCCACATTTACATTCAGACGAGAAGGTCGACAAGTGTATGCCCAGTGAGTACCCGAGACAGCCCCCTTTCACATATCTGCCGGTCCTGACCGGCTTCTTCACAGCCACTCTTCTCATATCGAACATCCTGAATTGCAAAATCATCCGTGTTGGCGGCCTTCCGTTCACCGGCGGCTTGATCCTGTTTCCCCTGGTCGCTCTATTTGGAGATGTACTCACGGAAGTATATGGCTACGCGGAATCCCGTAAAGTGATTTGGACGGGCCTCACGTCGTTGATTCTTCTCGTCGCGATGGTCGCAGTTTGCGGCGCGCTGCCGGCTGACCCCGCGTGGCGCAATCAGGCCGCTTATATGGCAATTCTTGGGACTGTTCCCCGGGTAGCTGCAGCGTCCCTGATTGCATACTTCGTGGGTGAATTCTCGAATTCCTACGTGCTGGCCAAATACAAGGTGCGAACTGTCGGCAAGTGGATGTCCTTGCGGTTTGTGGTTTCGACGGCCCTCGGGCAATTGATCGACAGTTGGACATTCGTCGCACTGGGTTTTACGGGCACACTCCCGTTGCGCGAGATATTTCAAGTCTCGTTTACCGGCTGGGCAATTATGGTTGTATGGGAAATCGGTGCGCTTCCACTGACTGTTCCTCTAGTCAAAGCGTTAAAGCGGACAGAAAACGTGGATTACTTCGACATTCATACAGACTTCAACCCGCTCCATTTCCGGATGGGTAACGCTACGCAGGAAGATGGGGAAACATCGAGCGGACTTTCTCGGCGGCAAATTCCTTGAAAACACGAACGGGGCGCGGGGTGTAACGGTTCCCTAAGTGCACCAGCGAAAGATGGAAGATGGGAAAATGCCACTTTGGCATAACTTCCACGAGCCGCCGCGAACGCAGCAGGTTGGGCTGCACGATGGGTGGAAAGTCTCCAATTCCCGTCCCAGCGAGGAGTGCGGTGGCCAAGCCAGAATACTCATTGATCGATAAAAACGGCTTAAAGGTAATCGACGACTTGTCCTTTCGATTTACATGACTGAATTTCCAGCTATTCTCAGGTTTCCAAAACGAGAATGCTAAGAGACGATGGCTGAGCAGTTCCTGGGGCTTTTTGGGACGTTTGTGGGTTTTCAAGTACTCGGGGCTCGCCACGAGCAAATGCCGATAGGTCAACAGCCTTATGGCAACAAGCGAAGAGTCATGCAGCTTTTCATCGACCCGAAACGCGAGATCAATTCCTTCGGCGATCTGGTCCACGATGCGTTCGGTGATGAAAACTTGAATCCGGACGTCTGGATAAACTGCCTGGAAAGCCACAACCACGGGTGCCAATAGAGAATCTGAGATGCTTGGAGGAGCGGAGATCCGCAGCGCGCCGGAGACATGAGACAAATGGTTCGACGCGATATTTGCGATCGCATCATTGATCTCGGAGCTGCGGCGCGCATGCTCCAAAACCTCGGAACCAAGGTCCGTCAGACGTAAACTTCGCGTTGACCGTTCCAGGAGGCGTACACCGAGTTCGTGTTCCAAATCGGCAATCCGCCGACTGACTGTCGATGTTGGCATCTTCAACAAGCGCGCCGCCTTTGAAAAACTGCTCGACGCCGCCACCTGAGCGAAAATCATTAATGCATTTAGGTCTGGCATAGCCCCTTTTCGCTTCCTGGTCCTGCCCGAGTCAATGAGCGCTCTTCGCGCTCGCTCGTGATCCCTACTCCCCGGTCAGCGATATGAGCTTACCGAAAATAACACTGTGGCAAAGAAAAGCATTATGCCAAAGGCGGGAAAGAGTTTTCCGATTTCAACTCTGGTTGACGAGAACGACCAGAAGTATAGTGACGATGTTTAACAGCGAATCGTTCCTCAGGTTCAGGGCTAATAAACATGACCTCCGCGATCCAGCACGGCATAGGCGGTGACTGCTATATGCCGATGTCGCGCACGGAATTCTAATGGCACAACGCTCGTATACCGGCAAGGTGGCTGTTTTCACTGCCGAAGAACTGATTGCTGCAACTCAAAATAAAAAGGTGTCCGAGATCAGTGTTTCGGCTGATCTCGACGACTTGCCTCCGCTAAGGCTCATGCCGGGGCAGACACTGCGTTCAGCTTCTGACAGGCATGCTGTCCTGAGCTTTCGTTCTGGGGCAGATGGTCTTCAGGTGACAACTGACAATTCTGTCTTCGGTCTCGACGTACGTGTTACGCCGACAAATCGCGCGATTTGGAACGATCGTACCGTAAAGGGTTTGGGGACGCTGGCGATTCAATCCGTTCGGACGATTGGGTCCGTTCAGATCATAGTGAGCGATAAAGTCCGGAGCGGACGGGTCGAAGTCGATGGTCTGGATATTCTCTCCGCCGACACACGAGCTGAGCGTGAGCGCCCACGCGACTACGGCGTATCTGTTCTTCAGGGGGCTTTTACTCTCTGGAATCTCCAGCCTGATGAGCAGGTGGCGATTTCTGCCGACCTCGTCAATTTGTCGGCGGGGCGGTTCGGGGCTCCTGTGCTTGGTAGCGGCATATTTGTTGCCGGAGCCGGCGCGAGGGGGGGGCGATTGAACGTAGAGAGATTGGAAACAAATGCCGTGTACATTGACGGACGAATCACGCCGGGAACGGCCGACCAGATTGCGGGCGGCGTTTTTGTGGTCACCGGAGCCCATGTCGATAGTGTCAGAAATATGGGAACCACCACGACCCATGGCGCCAACGATATGGCTTTGGACAACTGGGGTAGCGTTGATCGATGGGTTGCGAAGGCCAAGGTCGTTACCTACGGTGCGAGTGGGATTGGATTTGTCAACTTTGGAAGTATTCGCGATCTCTGCCTGCTGGAACCGATCGAGACGTTCGGACAGGGAGCCCGGGGTTTCAATATCTATGCTGGCACAATCGGCAACGCTGAATTTGACCGAATCGTAACCCACGGGGACGGAGCAGTGGGCGTTCAAATCAGCCAACCACTCGGAATACTGCTTGTACGGCGTGGTATCGAGACATTCGGAGGCGCAGGTCCATCGCTGGTGAAGGGCATAGTTCAAAACCTGTCAGCGACGGCCTTAAGCATTAAGCCGGGCGGTTCTGCCGATTTGATCTCTGTCGATGGCAATATCGAAACCCATGGTCATGAGACTTTGCCGACGGAGATTTTAGGAAGCGTCCGGAGTCTGCATATTCGCGGAGTCAGCTTCCATGGCGCTTAACGGCAATATTGTCCTCCACAGACGGATGTGTTGTTTTTCAGCGAAGGAGAAATGTCGATGGCCTCTGTCGTACTGGTTGTTTCGGGCGTGAAAGTTTGGACTATGAAGAATGCTACACGGCATCCGACCGGCTTCTGGTCAGAAGAATTTGTGACGCCTCATCGCAAATTCACAGAAGCCGGGCTCAAGGTCACGGTCGCAAGTCCAGCTGGCGTAACACCTGCAGTTGACCCGTTGAGCTTCAATTTGGCTTACAACAACAATGACGCCAACAAAGTTAAAGAGCAGCAGGAGTACATGAAAGGCCTGGGCTCTGCGCTCACGTCTCCGATGCGTGTCGAAGACATCGATCCGGATCGGTGCGACGTCATCTTTCTCGTGGGGGGCCATGGCCCGATGCAGGACATGGCTGTGCACGCGACGATCGGGCCAGTGCTGGTCGCAATCCTCGACAACCCAAAGAAGGTTGTTGCAGCAGTGTGCCATGGCCCCGCTGGGCTCTTAACCGCATCCCGCGCAGACGGTACCTGGGCGTTTAAGAATCGCCAGCTCACCGGCTTCAGTAATGAAGAAGAGACGCAAGCGGGGTTTGCTGGTAACGCGCCGTGGCTCCTCGAAGACCGCCTGCGCATCTCGGGGGCTCGCTATATCTCAAAGGCGCCATGGACACCGCATACCGTTGTCGACGGCAACCTCATCACCGGTCAGCAGAATTATTCGGCCGGTGTAACGGCCGATGCGGTTCTGAAGCAGCTCGCGGTTGCCGCCTGAACAGCTCAGAGTAAATCGCGAATCGCGGATGGATTCATTTCGATGCGCAAGGACAATCAGATGACCGGAGAATCCAAAGAGATCGTAAAAGCCCTTCTCGCGGGGATCCACGAACCAAAAGCAGTACAGCAATTATGCGCAACTGATGTCACTTACGTATCCCTCAACTACAGTAATCCGGACCTGCATAAAATCATGCCCTGGTGCGGTACTGGGCACGGGATAGAAGCCATCAGCAAGACATTTCATGATGTCGCGAAGTTCTGGACTGTCGAGTCTTTTACTCCCGAGGATATTTTCGGAGAAGGCGACAATGTTGCGGTTTTCGGACGGTTTACGTACACGTCTACCAAATTGCACAAGACGGTGACGTCTCCATTCGCCATTCTAAGCAAGCTGAAGGCCGGTAAGGTTAGCTACATGCAGTTTATGGAAGACACGTTTTGTACTGCCTCCAGTTTTCGGTCGGGAGGAACGTGGAAGTTCCAGAGCGATCCCAATGGGGGTGAAGTGGAAATCTAGTGCCGCAGCTAAGCTCGATGGGGCGTTGCTCCGAGGGAGTCGTCGCGGCCTTGCAGTTGAGGGCGAAGTGAAAATAAACCATTCCAAGGAATAATCGTATGCGCGAAAAATCAGTATCGAGCGGCCACTCCATAGGGGATGCCCCGCGATTTGCCGCTGCATCTGCCGTTGGACTTTTCCTTCTTATCCCTCTTTTTGCGGCGTCGGCTGCACTTGCCCAGTCGCCAGCGCCAGCCAGCGGATCGACCCAGCTGCCTGCGAACTGGCGTGACGTCAAGGACGGAGTGGATGGCTATCCCGCGGGCCCCATGCTCGAGATCGCGCTGCGTCGTACCTACTCAGACAAACTTGAAATGTTCAAATGGCGCTCAGAATTCATTGCAATGTTGAGTGCGCAGCCGGGCCCGCTGGTTGAACGCGAGTGGCATTCCATCTGGGGCCTTCCTGATAATTCGGGCGAAGGCACCTGGACCGGTATGACTTGGTGGGAGAGTCAGCAGAAGTGGCAGGACATGGCCAATATTCTCTTTACGAGCCCAGTTGCCGATAAGTGGCTTCGAACGATCAACATGACACTAATTTTCGTCAAGCCGCTCGACAACCGTTTCGACCTTCACACGCTGGCTCAGTCCGGCGCGCAGGTGCTCGAAATGGGCTTGCTGGTCTTTCCTGCTGCCGGCGCGAACGACGCTGCGGCCGCTGAAACCTACCTTGACACGCTGAAGAAGAACAGTGTCGAGACATACCGATTTGACATCTATCCGAACCCAAGCGGGCTCTACGGTCCGTACACGGTCGCATACAACAAGAACGGTCCCCCGGCCGCGAAGGGCGAGCGATGGTTCGTCTACATGGCGAGCTATGAATCGCCAGATGTGCGAACGCGTCTCCAGTCGAGCGACGACGTACGACGCGCTTTCGAAAAACTCACGAACGCGATCATAAAAGAGCACTCGGACATACAGGTCATGGCACGGACCACCTCACAGGTGTGTTGCAAGAAGGCGAGCAATGCGTGTTCACTAGACCCCGACGACTGCAAGGTTGGCATAATGGGTGGAGGTGACACTTGGGCTCGAAGCTGCGGTGAATGCCCGCAGCCCTGCATGACGGATTACAACATCTGCTCGCGCCTCTCGCCCAAGACCTGCCTAGATATCCGTGGCAAACTCGTCGACGCTTGCCCCGGTTTAGAGAAATGAACATCTCTTGATGAAGTTTCAGTCGGGAGACCCCGCAGAATCTGACTCAGAAAGGAACCTGCCATGTCGAACCGACCCGGCCAGAGTACTGAACTCAGGTTTGTGGTTACGAATACTCTCATCGTCGCGGACATAAAGCGGTCCGTTGCATTCTATCGCGAAGTCCTGGGGGCCACGGTGCTGCGCGAGGGTGAGCCCACATTTCTCCGGCTGGGCAACATCTGGCTAACGATCAACGGGGGCGGCGGCCCAACTGACGACAAGCCCGTAGTCACGGCCTCGCCCCCACGCGATGAAAATATTCTGAGCATCTTTCTTAACCTTCGGGTGACCGACATCAGGCGTTATTACGACCTTTGGTCTTCACGCGGCGCGAAATTCATCACCGAGCCTAAAGTGCATGCCACGGAATTGCGCTGCTACATGCGGGATCCGGATGGGTATCTCCTTGAGGTCGGGCAAACGACGATGACGCCCGGCCCTCTAGATTTATACAAGTAACGCCATAGGACCTATCCGAACAAGTCGTCACAACGCTCAGGGAGCCAAAGTTGCTGGCTTCATTCGTTTAATTCTGGAAGGGCATACTCTGAACATACGACTTGCTTTTCAGCATATTTCACTAAACCACCGTGTCGCTCAAATCCCGGCGCCGACGTGGTCAAGCGTGGCTTGGAAGAGTTCCCGCCGAAGGGCGGGGTTACATTGGGCAAGGATTCGCATCGCGGTAGGCAGGCGATCGGCGCATAAAGTCAGGGTCGGAAGCGGTGATCTCCTCTGCACGCCGGAGCCTTTTCAAATCCTGGGCGAGTTCCTGTCGTTCCGCCTTCACCTGAATAACGAGTACTGATCCTTCAGCCAGGCGAACGGCTTCGATCTCGGGCGATTTTTCAATCCTTTTCGCAATGGAACGGCGCGTGGCCAACGGCAACGGTCGCACTCCCTTGGTTTCGAGGCGCAAATACAGCAACTGCTCTCGAAGAGCGGGAAGAACGAGAGGAAGAATAAGTCGGAAGCGAAGCGCTCGAAGAAGTGAATTACTGCCCTGATTAGCAGAGACGGGACTTCGCGATATAATTGGGGGGAGATGCCAGACCCCGATGCTTTCATTAGTTTCTCAAATCTCACCAAGGGCGAACTTGTAACAGCTTTCTGTAGCGTGTGCGGTAAGCGATTCGAGTGCCGTCCTGAAGGAAAACGGATGGAGGATCAGATCATAGCCATAAGAAATGAGTTCGACGCACATGACTGTGATGCTGGGGATGATACGCGGTAGCCCGTCAGAAGCTTTGCGGGAGCAGTACAGACCCCCGTACTTCCCGTTGATCAGGTGAGGCGATTCTAAACTCGCTATTATTTTGTGGAGTATATTACTGCCGAAGGTAGTGTCCTAAGTTGCTGTGAGGACACCCCCTGCCGATCAATTCATTGATGAAATTCTTCGGGGTGACATACTATTGGGGCATTTATGGGTAGGTGTACGAGTGTTGCATAGTCTCGGCTCTCTCGGACAGGCCGGGATTGTTTTGGGTTCTTTCCCAAAAAGCGTGATTGTTTTCTATGACGCCCCCCAGCATACGACGGCGCGTCACATCGAGCGGAATGGGCCGTTTCATTTTCACGGTCGTTCGGCGGTAGACTGTCGGCATGGGTAAGCGTCGCTTGCAAATTGTGAAACAATCGCCTCCGCTGATGCTTGGCATCTGTGGACGCTGCAACTCGCAGTTCAAGTCGAATCGACCCGAACCGCTGGACGACATACGTGAACAGTTTCATTTCCATGTCTGCAAGCCGATTAGCAGCAGTCAAAACGCCTTGCGCATCGACCGCGAAGCGAGCGACAGCAAGTAATTCCCTGAACTTTGAGAATTGTTCGCCCGCACGCCGGAGGACCGGCCTTTATGAAACGCCGCAAATTTTACGTGCCGAAGTGCGAATCCACCTTGCGAGAGCGAATCATGGAAAGACATGCGGAGTCGAAACGAGTCGAAAAGCTCCAAGCGATACTATTGCTGAAAATGGCAGAAACAACCTACCCAAAACTGGAAAAGCGCAGCTCGTATAGAAATTCAGCGGCGTAGAAAAAGGGAGCATTTTCGGTCCTCTCTTAACCAGGTTCGCCACTTGCTTTAGTGACCTAGGCCAGCTACTGTTTCGGCTGCGTGAACCGACGCTGCGCTGTTTCTGGTCAGCGAATTTCTTGACCGGGCAAACCCTGCGGAAGACTATCGTATCGGGCGCGTTGCCGGTCCGCGTGCGAACAGGCAGAGCGCGAAACGTTCCTCCAGCTGGGCGAGGCGGAATCCGCTCGCTTCCCGCCCGGTCACGGGCGACCAGAACTTGCCGGTCCGCGTCGAGAACATCTATTAGCGTAAGCGCTCGGGCGGAACGATGAACAGGCCAACGGGCCATATGGAGCGCTGACATTCGACGCGGCGGGAAATCGTTATGGGCACTGCCCTCAGTGGCCGGCACATTTGCCGATGGCACGGTTTTCGAGTTCACGCCGTAAGGTGGGTCTTTCACCAGGGGCCCACGTGGCATAAACGTCACTTCCCAAATAGGATCATCCATATTCAAGCCTACGAACCGCGGAACAGCTGGTTGTAGTCGACCCGTTCCATCAACATCCGTTCGCTGCGCACCGAGTATTGCAGCTTGCAGGAGGAGGGCTCGCAATAACGTTTCTCTTGTAATCGAGGGCCGCTCAGTCTGGCGTGCAGCTTGTTGAACCGTGGCGGCACAGACTCCCTCAACACCCCCATCCATCATGACGCGCAGCGGGCCCAACAGGCGGTCTTGCGGAACTCGCTTCTCGGGGCTGACCTAGCTGAACATATCCAACTGAGGCTCATCTTTTCCCCGCATACCTTTTCACGACCCAAGCGTTTGCAGGTCCTTCGAATATTGCCCGTCTCGCCTTGCCCTCCGCCGCACGGTAGAATTAGCCGCGGCGAATCCACCTGGGGGGCGAGATGAGGCGAGGATTGCTTGTTCTTCTTTCTCTATTGTTATTTAATTGCGCGGCGGCTTCCCCTCAGAATAGAAACCACCGACAGCCAATGAGTTTTGATCCTCAACCGTGGCTTGATGACTTCCATCAAGCCTTGTCGGAGATGTCTTCGCATTACGCAAATCTGGTATGGGCGGTCGAAGATCGCAAAATGGACCTGCAGCGCCTACGGATAGACACGGAAGCGAAACTTCGCGTAGCGAGCGACGAAAACAATGCTCGTCGGGTTCTCGAACAATTTATCGCCAGCTTCGGAGACGGCCATTTGGAGATCGAATGGCCCAAGAGCAGCGCACAGCCCAAGCCTCCGGCCAGCCCGCCGCAGAGTCTATGTGATCGCCTCGGCTACAAAACCCGCCTTCATCCTGGATTGGACTTCTCTGAACTGTCTGAGTTTTTTCCGCTGGATACTCCAGAAGCAAAGTTTTTCCCTGGCGGCCTGCTGCGATTGCGAAGCGGCACTGTGTTTGGTGTCATTCGGATTGGTCTCTTCAGCGAACACTCCTATCCCGAGGTTTGTGCACAGGCCGTGCGTGATTTGCGCGTATCGGAAACTGCAGAGTGCGACGAAAAATGTGAAGACCAGGTCCAGCTTGCAACGGCGAACCTCCTGACCTCCGCTCTGGTGAAAAGGGCAGCAGCACTCGGCGCAGTTGGGGCAACAGCGCTGTTAATCGACATCACGCACAATGGAGGGGGTTCGGACTGGGTCGACGCACCTCCACGCGCCTTGAGTTCTGTTCCCCTGCGTGACTCGAAGATGGCCTTCATCAAACATGAACACTGGACCAAGGAGCTTCAAGACCGCCTCGGAGATGTTCAAACCGACATCCAGAACCGCGCCGGTTCAGCGCAGCTTTTGGACGCGGCAGTCAGCAAGCTCGAAAAGGCAATCGACGCAAGCAAGCAGCCATGCAATGCAACAGGAGTATGGAATACAGGAAAACTCAACTGCTCTCCGTTGGTCAAGGAACTCTTGTTCGCATCAGGAATACTCGATTATGCGAAGCCTGGGAGTCTCGCTTCACTTCAATCCAGAACTGTCCTCTTTTATCCAAGTCGTTATGCCTACAGCGAGAGCCCGAAGGCGCTGCCTCTCTATGTCGTCGTGGATCGTGAAACCTGGTCAGCAGCCGAGTATTTCGCGGCACTATTACAGGACAATCACGCCGCTACCATCGTCGGAGAAGTGACGGGAGGAGCAGGCTGCGGCTACACAAACGGGGGCATTCCTTCCAAGCTTAAGAATTCTGGTGCGCAGCTTGAGATGCCGGATTGTGTTCGCTTTCGTGCCGATGGGTCAAACGAAGTGAACGGAATCACCCCTGATGTGCTCTTGCCTTGGGCAGAGCATGATTCTGCCTTTCAACGTGCGAAGAAACTGCACGCTGCTTTAGAGGCCCGGCAGGCAGTTACTGCGAAATTGCCTATGCAGTAATGCTTGAGGGCGAGTTTGTCCGCCGCCTGCCAGAGAATAGCCGTTCAGCAGTCGCCCCTGCGTCGATAAGTGCACCTTAGTTTTTCTTTTTGAATTGCAGACTGTTTTCACGAAGACCAGAATCCGCTTGGTATCTCGCTACGCCTTTCGGCGTACAATTCTTCCGACCTAGAGTGCCCGGAATCCGTATGCGGTTTACCCGAGTGCTTTGCGCCGAGTCTTTTAACTAAGGAGCGCATCATGAAAACGCATCTCCCGTTGATTCCATTTGCCGGTTGTGCCTTTGCGTTGGGGCTGATTGGGCCGTGCATGGCACAGGGTGGCGACGGCAAGGTCGCCATCCACGTGACTCCAAAACAGGCTTATGTGTGGGTGGATGGCCGCGCTATCAGCGAAGCCAGCAAGCATCGCAGTTTGAGTTTAAGCGCAGGCGACCACAACATCGAACTGGCGAATTACGGTTATAAGCCCGAGACCCGCACCGTCACGATCACGGCGGGCAAAACTGCCGATCTCGAAGTGAGCCTGCAGCCGATTGCCGGTGCTGTACCAGGTCCGTTCGGAGCGATAACCATCGAAGGCGCTGACCGCGATGCAGTGCTGCTGAATGGAAAAACTCCCGCCTATTTTGTTGGCCACGGCGACGAGTTCAACAACAGTTGGGTATGGAAGCAGGAACTCGCCGTCCCTCCGGGAACCCACCAAATCACCGTTCAAAATAAGGACGGAGATGTCTGGTCCGGGCAAGTGGAGGTGCTCGCGAACAAGCGTGCCGTGATTGACGTTCCGAAGGGCATCCGAAAGACGGTTGACTGGCCACGCGGATTGAAGCTGTCCTCGATCCCGCGATTTACCGCGGGTACAGCCAGCGCCACTATCGCCGTCGCCAAACCTACAGCCCAACTTTCCGCCAGCACGGCACAACTGAACTGCGGCGATTCATCGCAGCTCAAGTGGACAACCACGGATGCGCCTGGCGTCCAGATCGCCAACGTAGGGCAGGTGGCGTCGAGTGGTGACCAGAGTATTCAACCCAAGCAGACCACGACATACAAGCTGACCGCCGCTGGTCCAGGTGGCACGGCGACTTCAAGCACTACGGTGAATGTCAACACCGGGATTCAGGCGCAGCTCCAGCTCGCGCCCGGGGAAGTTCATTACCGGCGCATCGGCGATAAGGTCGTGCAAAATGACAACTCCGCCTTGAGTTGGTCGGCGTCCAACGCCTCGACCGTCTCCATTGACCAACTCGGAACCGTTAGCGCCAGCGGGAACCGGTCGCTCGAGATTGCTCCCAAGAAAACCACTCCGGGCTCGGTCGATGAAACCGTCCGATACACCCTGACGGCATCAAACCCGTGCGGCGCGAGCGAAACTCGCACCGCTGAACTCCACATCGTAGGTACCATCGAACAGCCGGAACTGACTCTTTCGCGAAGTGTGTATTTCCCCACAAATCGGCCGCACTCTCTGAAAACGGATGACGCCCTGCTGGCCAGCGAACGCGACGCGTTGAAGGCCTTGGCTGAATCATTCAAGGCATTTCTGACTGCGGAGCCGAATGCACATCTTGTGCTTGGCGGTCATGCCGACAGGCGCGGACCCGTCAGCTACAACCAAGCGCTCTCGGAGAGAAGAGCCGACTTGGCCAAACGCTTTCTGGTCGAACAGGGAGTTCCGGAAGCGAACCTCGAGACCCAGGCCTACGGCAAAGAACAAAATCTCAGCGAGGAGCAGGTTAAGGATTTGATTCAGCGGAATCCGAACCTAACGGAGGAGGAGCGGCAGAAAGCACTCACGAGAATTCAGACCCTGGTTCTGGCCAACAATCGGCGCGTGGATATCAAGTTGAGCTCGACAGGGCGAGAGTCGGATCGTTTCTATCCCTTCCACGCGACGGATTACGTGGGCCTGGTTGACCGCGGAAAGCCGTTGGAGACGAATCCGCTTGTCAATGCGGCAGAGAAGGAAAAGGTGAAGAACTAAACGCCGGACAAAGTTGGCGTTAAATCCGGATCACACTCACAGGCCTGGATGAAGCGCCGATCTGCTTACACGCCATGTTCCGCCTTCTGGATGAGTCATCGTCGGGAATCGTTCCTCAGTTCACGACGGGACACAGTAGCCAATTGTTATTACGTCATTTGGCTCAGGTCGTCACGTCAAGCTCGGGTGGATTTCCTTGATTGGTCAAGGCCCTCCTTTCTCGCTTTCCCCCCCGAGCAGGCGAGTGATGAAGGTGCGACATCTCACGCGGGGCCTGCCTTTGGGGGAAGGTTGATCTATTAGGCCCCGCGAACCCGGCACATTCCCGTATGCCGGGAATTGCGATCCCCACGAAATGCCGCAATAGTAGCCGAGTTTCACTGATTGGTCAAACCTACAGTCAGTGTCTGTCGATAGCACATGATATGTCCGGTTGAAATAGCACGTGAAATGTCCGCTTGGCGGGCGGCGAGGATGAGAGACCATGCGGAGCATGGAAGATTATCCGAAGGCCGCGATGGAGCGGGCGATGAAGGTACGGGACGTGATGTTGCAGGCAATGGCGAAGAAGATCACGTGGCGCCAGGCGAGATGAATTATGTCTCGGCACCACTCAACCTGACGCAAGGGCAGTACAACGAGCGTTTGGTCTTGGTCCAGGTTTTCCGACCCTCGGTGGTGGCTCAACAATGGCCAACAGGGTGGAGGAAGCTATTTACCCGGTGGCGTTGAGGCCAGGAAACGACGTACTAAGAAGATGCGCCGGTCGAGAAACGAACGCGCTTATTTACTATCCCACTCTTCTTTCTGAAGTGACAAAGACCAGCAGTTACTGAGTGCAGGATGCCCGCCCGTGTCAAAAATTGCATGGCCGGTATGCATCCGGTTCGCAATGCAGGAAACCATTTCGCGGTGGAAGTGCGTTATTCCGGTCGAGTCGATGTCCGAGAAGGACCTTGCCAAACGCAGGTTGCACCGGGGAACTGCAGAGTCGGGAGCCGGTGGGTTTCCGTTCGCGTCCGGCCAGGTGCAGCGTGAAGCTCCATTGGAATCCACCAACCGGTCGGGAAAGAACTCCAGATCCAAAGCGATGTCTGCAGCAGTGGGCACAATGATCGCGCTGATCATGACAGTGCTGTTGTGGAACTCCTTTGCACTCGGCAGTGGAACTCCGATCAGAGTTCCGATATACGGAATCTCCACGAAAGGCGGAAGGAGCGGGAAACGCGTGCGTGACTTCTGCAATTCCGCGGTAAGAGTGGAAACGTCGAAAAGCTTGATGGAGTCGACCCGAACTTTTGTCGTGGTGTCATGATTCGCCACTCGAGACAGGTCGGCTGCAGTACTCTGGGACGGGTTGTAGTACGTCGGGCTCGCCGATTCATCAGCATTGAGCTTTACCGTCAATTCGGCGGAGGAAGCTCCCGCGAGGCTTCGGGGGGTGATGTCGATGTTCAATGATCTTCCAATTTGCACTTTTGAAGTCTGCACCGCAGCCAATGTTCCCATAATCACCTGCGCCTGAATCGGGCTGATGTTCTGCAACACGTCGGTCATCCCGGTGGCTGAGCTGGTTGACACGCCCGTTCCGTGTGCGCCTTCGATGGAGCTCAGTAGGGCTGAAACAGTCGGCTGTTGGGTGGCATCAAGGAAGCTCTGGGAGGTGGTGTTGACCACAGTTTCAAAGCCGCTGAGGGTGCGAACCGTGATTAGGCCATTGTTGATAAAAGTTGCTTTTTCCGCCCCTGCCCATGGAGCTTCTTTTGCCTTATGCGCAATGATCCGTTCCGACACGGAAAGCTGGTAGGCGGCGAGGTCGCGATTGAATGCGTCTACCAGCGGAGCCAGTGCAGTATCCAGTTGTTGCGCACTATGGCTCAATTCGTAAGGGCTGAATTCATGCGGATAAAACTGCGCCTGCTTGTAGTTGAATAAGAAATCTGCCAGCGATGCTCGTAACAGGCCGAGACCTCCCGGTTCCTCCCCCGACGAAAGAAACGCAGCCGCCGCGGCACCTCGAAAGCATTCCAGGAAAAAGTGTTCGTGTCCAAGTGACGCCGGCTCATCGTTCGGGTCGAAATGCCGGTCTTTTTCGAAGCAATCACCCTGAAATGCGGCAAAATCCTGAGGGTAGCCGCTGGCAAGATCTTCCATTCTGTTGATAGCCGCCATGGTGGTCGTGTAGGGGTCGTTGCCTGCAATTACCGCCAGGAGCAGGTCGGTAAGGCGCGGGTGTAATGGCTGAAATATGTTCGCATAACCGAGACAATACTTATCGGCCGGACAAACCCCGAATTTTTGCCGGTTCTCTTTGGGGAGAGGCGTACCCATTTGTCGTTTCATCAAGCGGCCCGCAATGCACTGTGAGACTAAGGCCTCTGGCTGCGAAGCAGAGCACGAATCCAATGGAGGATCCGCGACAAATTTGCCGGTCACATAGGTGTAGAAATCCAGATTGAAATAATCGTTCGGGTGCGCGACTTGATCCCGCAAATACTCCCAGCCCACGTCAATCGTGTTCTGCAAGACGTCGTTGTACTGCAGGATCAAATGGCGCGCATATTCGGCGGCCTTATTCGCGATATCGGGATCGCTGGAGGAGGTTTGCAGTGTCCAGGCGTTCAAAATCATCTGTGGCCGCGGCAGATCCAGCAGGGCGAGAAGGCGCTTCTTCTCGCTCACCAGGCTGTCTTCTCCAATCACCGGCGCGGCAAATAACATTTGATCTGTTCCTACGGCGGCAGCGGTCGCCGCGGCGCTGGGAATAGTCGATCCCGAAGATCCAGACCCGCCGCCCAGCGTCGTACCGCCCGAACCGGATCCACTGGACGAACTCCCAGTATTTGGGGCATTGGGAGATGTCGTTGTGCCGGCGCCGCCACCGGGCCCCACTGTAGTAGCGGTCGTAGTGGTGGAGCTGCTCGGCGTTGCCGTGGATGGACCTCCGCTGGGCCCGCCTCCCCCACTGGATCCCGCGCTTCCCGAAGCGGGTGTGCCGCTTGTGCCTGACTGTCCCGATGGCGGGGTTCCCCCTCCACTCGACCCGGCCGCAACCCCACCGCTGGCTGGAGAGATACCTCCCGATCCGGGGCTCGAGGCAGAGGAACTGGATCCGGAGTTTGCACCCAATGCGGCGCTCACATCCGAACTATTAAGAAAGAACAGTTTGGCCACTCCGTTCACCGGCGATGGTTGCCAAGCGATGTCTCTGATGGTTCTCAGAAATGCCGTCAACTTGGTGCAATCCGGCATGGTCGCGGTGCTGATACGGACTCGTTGATTCCCCACGTCCTGGATGAAGAAGTCGCTATAGTTCGCGGTCGAAAGTTTGGCAGCTAGATCTCCGAGTGCGGCGGAATGTGGCACCGGCACCTCGAGCGTATAAACCGGCTTCGCAGGAGGAGTTGGTGGGCCCGTTGGTGGTGCCGTGGTCCCTGTCGACGAGGTGGGAGGAAGGTTCTTGCTCAGCGGGATCAAATCCATCAGTTTCGCTTCAATTGTGTTCAACCGGGCCGTATCACCGGCCAGCAGAGGCCAACGCGCTGAATAGATCAGAAGCGTTCCGCCGATGGACAGAAATGAAAACGGAGCAGGATTGCCCATGTAGGGCAACAGAGTCGAAAGATCGGACTTCGGTGCAGCCAGCGCCGCCGCCGAATCGGGAGAAAAAAGTCCTGGAATGCATTGTCTTTGCTGCTCGACGATTTTGAAAGACTTGCTTACGGGAGTGGCTCGATTGGAACAGCTTGAATGCGTCAGAGAGTCTTGTCCTTCCTCGACTGACAACTCCACGGTCCCGGCAGACGTACTCGATGGAGTGATCGTCAAATTTTCGGGATCAAAATCTACGAATTGCGCCCCTGTCGTAATCTTCACCGTGACCGGAAATCCATCTGTCGCCGTTGCATCCAAGTGAAAGGGCGCGTCGCCCATGAAGTATTCTTTCTTTACGTTGACCTTGATTTCCGAGTGCTTCGGTGCTGGCAGGCACTTGAGGGGGGTGAGCGCTGCTGTGTCCTTCACATCAATCAAATATCTGGGCGGCGGAGCGCTGGTGCTCGAACTATTAATGCTGGTCTGCAGAGTTGTTGTACTCTGATTGGGTAAGGCTTGCTGCGCCACACTGAAACCAGATAAAAGAGTCCAGATCGCGAGAGTAGCAAGACGAAAAAACATAGCATCTCCGAAACCAATCCATTCAGGTCGGCTGTTTCTTAATTGCCGAGACAGACTACGAGCTTCTTCAAACATCGCAATTTTTCTCCGCACCGGAGAGACGTAGTCGTCTTTGTTGCCTGCTGCCCGCTGCTGCCGTTTCAAGCTTGCCGCCCCGTCATGACAGCCGAACCAGGTCTCATCGAGACCTCAATTCACAGCGCAGACTTACGGGAACGTCGAAGTGCCAGCAAAAGGATGTAACCTACTTTTCCAGATGAATGGTTCCCGCCGTGGATCGGATGTCCACCCCGTGCGCTTGAATATTGAGATACACTTTCTCGCCATTGCCCACGCCTGGCATGTATCTCTGCAGTCTGCTGCTGTCGACCACGGTGCAATACTCGCCCTTGCAATCCAATCCGAACGCGGGGGGACCTACGGAGCAATTTTCCGTCAAGTCGAGAGAGTAGGGAGGTGCTTCAAAATCTTCGGGGTTCTGCCCCGAACAGTCGGTCCAATGGATTTTCGCACCGTCCTGAGTGCCGTGTCCGATTTTGACTGGCTGCTTCGCCCGGAACAGAATGTCGGAAAACGCATGACAGGGGAAAATGAGTGGTAACAAGACCGACAGAAAAACTACGGCTGATGCGTTCAACCTGGCCGTCATGGTATGGCCTCCTTTGCGTAATGAACGACTCGTACATCGCTCATGTCGGGCGCTCTCATCAACCAAAGCTGCGGGACCGCGGCTGAAACCCCGCTGAGATCGAACCGGCACTCGTCTGGTTTTTGCGGTACTTCCAAATACGCCAAATCAAAAACATAGAGCGCCTCGCTCTTGATGTATACGACTTTGCCGCGATAGCTGCACTTACTCGACGTGAAAGTGATCGTGGGCAGAGAAGTCTTATCACTCCGGTCTTTATTGGCTTGGGCGATTCCGGCACATCTGGCAACCCAAAATGTGACGGGAAAGAGAAGAACCAATACTACGGCCACGAACGTATCCAGCTTCTTGCCGTGAGTGCTCCACCACACTTCTGTTGCCAGCGAAAGGAAAAAAACAAGCAAATACACGGCGGATAGGAGCCATCCCGTGCCGAACAATACGGAAAACCCTTGCGCAATCGTATCGTTCACACCGAGATCCAGCCAGCCTGCATCTACACCGAACACCCAAAAGAAGTTTCTCAGATACCCCCAACCTGCTAAAAACAAATACGCCGCGTACAAGGCCATCCAGTGGGCGAACTTGTCAGACAGGCCTTGGGGGGATGCATTGCTCATGCTTTGCGATTACATCTCTGACACGGGCGGATTTAGCGTCGAAGAGATCTCTGCAAGCCTGCCTGTTAGCGCCAGGGGAAGCGGAATAAAGGCAGGCTGCTCGGGAAACGGACGCATTATGCTTTTCGGGCTGATCGCTGTCAAGGATAAAATCTCATTTGTTACGAAATCCGAACAAATCTCAATGTCAGCAACGGCTCCGAGCTTTGAATCGTCACTAGGATCTCTGTTTCTAAAGGGCCTGTCCGATTTAAGCTGTTCGTGATTCGTAAAACCGGCCCTTCGTGCTGCTCCAAAACCCGGTTCGGCATCGGATAGCAGTTCTTAGACACCGACTGCTTTCGAGAGCTGGATATCCACGCGTCGACGCAAGCAAAGTCACCGGCAGCGGGGCCCGACGGGCCCGAGGCTCAGTCTATTCGGTTCCTCCACCAACGGCTTTGGATACGAAAAACGAAACTCAGCGATCTCCTCGTAAAGGCTCCGTGGTGCATACCTGCAGCGGGGCGTCATCCAAATGACTCGAGTTAGCCGAGAGTTGCGAATGTTTGCGAAGCGTACTCGCAGGGGAATTTCCAAAAAGCTCTTAGGCAACGCGCCGTTCGGTTCCCTTATCGCCGCCAGAGCTGCAGTGCCATGCAACCGGCACCCAATCTACCTAACGTACCTTGAGAGGCTTCGGCTGGCCTATATGCTCCTTGATCTACAACTGGCCGGCTCGAATTTGCTCATTCGTCCTGGTATTGAAGGCGTAGTCGGTCACGGTTCCAGTGACAAAGCCTCTGCCGTCATAGCATTCAGTTCGCAAGTGGACTCACCCATAGTGTGTTTCTCCGCCAATGGAAAGCTGAACCCCCAGGAATCGAGTAGTAGGCTGGTTGTAAGCGATCGTCGCTATATCCTGCAGCCGCTTCGGTTCAGGAAAAATGACTGTCGTGAGCCCTCGACGGCATCATGGCGAAGACGGCTTGGCTGGCTGCAGGCACAGGTTGGAAGGGGTTTGCAGACAAAGGTCGCCCAAGTTCTCCGTGCGAATTGCCTTCACTATCGAATAGAACTGCGAGAGTTCGCGAAGGCGAACGGCCTCTTTAAGAAATGGATCATTCCTAAACATGCAATGGGTGCTGAATCCATTCAATCGCGGAAAAACGAAATAGGCCAACACGCGGTCGTGCGAGCGTTTCACCGGACAGAGCAGAGTGATGCTGTTTTTCTCGGCGGGGTTCGGTTCGACAAACCAGACGTATTTGCCGCGACGTTTTATCGGACTGCAAAAAAGAACTGAAACCACGAATTGAGCGTCAACAACCAAGACTGACCGCTTTTGGTTTGGAAGGCGGGAGACCGTCACATGGGAAGGAAACAGATTCGTGATTTGCTCCATGAGTGCGCGTCTCAGGCGAATCGAGCGTGTCAGGCGCTCGCTCCGCAACTCTTGGAACGCAGAGATCTTGTAGCCTACTTTCCGATAGAGTTCTCTGCAAGTCCCGAACCGGTCTTTGAGCGATCTCAACGACGGCAAACCGCCGGCGTTATTGAGAAGTTCGCCGCTGAGGTACCCTTTGATTTGCAGTAAGCGTCTAACTTTCTTCAGGATTACCCCATTTGAGATACGCTGAGGACTTAAAGGCAAAATCATCTGAACCCGGTCAAAAGTCGTTTGGTCAATGAGCGGCTGGAATGCATGCGGTTTGGTGATCCATTCTTGACTCGGAATCTTTCTCAGGGTGGTCCTCATCCGGGTTGATGTGCGGTTCCAGACATTGCATCCGGCAAAAAGTGGATTCTTCAAAATCTGATAGACGGCGCCATGCAACCACGGTCTCCCAAAGTGGGTGATGCCGCGTTCGTTGAGCTTGCAGGCGATCGAACGGCAACTTTCTCCTTCAAGTGCCATGGAAAAAATCAAGCGGACGCATTCGACCTGGTCAGGAGGTCCCGGGGTTAGGACGACCCTGTCTGTCTTCAAGCTCTTCTGCTCGCCGCGGTCTAGAGCTCGTTTTGGACTACCGCCGGCCGATATCATCAGTCGCCGGTAACCGTAAGGAGGCAACCCTCCTACCCAAAACCCGAGTTCTGCCAGCAGGCTCTTGCCGCGAAACTCCTTCTCGCTGAGTTCTCGGCTGAACTCGGCTGCCATGCTTCTTTTGAGCGCCTTGAGCAAAGCGCTCATCGCCGTACCATCATTATTGAATGGCTCGGCGCAATAGTGCAGCGGTATCCCTGAATTAAAGCACAGGAACTCATAGTGCGCGGCTTCATCGTTGTTTGGAAACCGACCCCACCTGCTCACGTCATAAACCAAGATCGCCTTGTACGCAGGTTTTCCCGCCACAACGTCCTGCAACAATTGGGCCAGCCCTTTTCTCCGTTTCGCAACCACCCCGCTCTTTCCCCGATCAGCGTAAGTCTTGATTACCGCAAAGCCGTGGCGGGAAGCATATTCCTGAATTGCGGCTTTTTGATTCTCGAGCGAATAGCGCTGGCTTTCATCCGACATCCGAACGTATTGAGCAGCTGGAATAACTTCCTGAACCGACGGAGTCTGGCTTTTTCCAACGCGCTCGGACGCATGCGAAGACGCGATTTTGTTTGCCATATGGTTAGCTCCCAATAGCGGCTTTCGTTCCGAAGACGGATAGCACGGCGTCTTGTGAAGATGACCTTCTAAAGTTTCCAGAATTCGGGCCGATAGGCGAACGCAGGAGGGCACAATGACCGCAAAGCTCACGATTCCTGCTGCTCAGTATCTTCGCATGTCTACAGACCACCAACAGTATTCAATGCAAAATCAAGCGGATGCAATTGGGCGTTACGCCTCCGATCAAGGCTACTGCGTGGTTAAAACGTATTCCGATCCCGCCAAGAGCGGTTTACGGCTCCGAAACCGCGCGGGATTGAAACAGCTGTTGAAAGAAGTCGTTGAAGGGAAGGTTTCCTTCCAAGCGATTCTGGTCTACGACGTCAGCCGATGGGGACGATTTCAGGACGCGGATGAAGCGGCGCATTACGAATATCTGTGCAAATCGTCAGGAATTCCCGTGTATTACTGCGCCGAGCAATTCACGAACGATAACAGCCCGGCGGGACTGATTCTGAAAGCACTAAAGCGCACAATGGCCGGTGAATACAGCAGGGAACTCTCGGTTAAGGTCAGAGCCGGGTTACTCCGGTTGGCA
Source organism: Binatia bacterium (assembly GCA_035538435.1). GTDB lineage: Bacteria > Acidobacteriota > Terriglobia > Terriglobales > Acidobacteriaceae > Sulfotelmatobacter. Next base: position 51,539 of record DATLKM010000222.1, on the reverse strand, counting down.
AAGCTGGGATTCAAGACGGGTGGCTATGCTCCTTTCGGCCTGCGCCGGCAACTGCTGGATGCCAATGGCACGCCAAAGCAGTTGCTGGCCTACCGCGAGCGAAAGAGCATCTCGCATGACCGAGTGATTCTGGTACCGGGGCCGGCCGAAGAAGTGGCAATCGTACAGCGTATTTTTAGAGAATTCGCGGACGAAGGAAAAGGACTGACGGCGATTGCAAGAAGTCTGAATGCTGAAAACGTAGCTTTTACAACCGGGCACGCGTGGACTGTTTGTACAATTACCAACCTCCTGAAAAACCCGAAATACATCGGCACTCAAGTCTGGGGTCGTACAACGGAATACCTCTCGGGACCAGTCAGGAAATTGCCGGAGGAACAGTGGGTAGTTTGTGGACACGCTCTTGATCCGATTGTTTCACCCGAACTCTTCAAACGAGCGCAAGCCAGATTTGAGAACTTCACGCACAATCTCAGTAACGGGCAGCTGCTTGAACGTTTGAAGCCGTTGCTGCTGCGTCATAACGGCAAGCTTTCAGGTAAGATCATCGACGCCTCTCGAAGTTGTCCGAGTTTGACTACCTACTGCACCCGATTTGGTGGGCTTTTGAACGTCTATCGGCAGCTTGGTTGCCTTACGCCCGAAGTGTTAACGCAGGCCAGCAACCGGTTGCGAGGGATTCTGATCCGTAGTGCTCTGATAAAGGATTTGACTGACGTTTTTCCGACTCAGCTTGAGGTGGCGCGGAAGGGCGGGCGGTTCAGGTCACTTCTCCGGTACCGGAGGTCGGGGCTCCTAGTTGCCGTTGTACTCGCGCGCCACGACCCAGACGCCAACGTCAATTGCTGGCGTATAGACGTGCCTAAAGCTGAGCGGAAGCGGGCAGCCGTTGTGGCCTTCCTCAATCGAACGAACGATGCCGTCGAAGCGCTTCAGGTATTCGACAGACTCCGGTATTCCCGCTTGACGATTCGTCCAGGACAGAACGATGAGCGTTGGAAATCCGCTCGCCCACTGACCAGGATCTCGGATTTGCTCGCAGTCTTGCGACACCTGCGGGCCGACACCAGGGCTGACGGAAATCGGGAGGCCTCGGTTTCCTGAAAAATGGAGGATAACTAAGCGTCAGGCAAATTTCGGCTGGTCTCTCGCCCCTAGATCTGGGCTGATATGATCCGGCGGTCTCAACTTAATATCTGGGGTGCGCTTGGGAGAGCCTCTTTTCAGATAGGCAGCTCAGGTCACGATGATTTTGATGCGCTTTGCAACTTCGGTCCCCTATTGAGATGTTTTCGATGCCGCGATGCCACGCGGCGTGACGAATGCGATCTGTCGATACGCGATTTACTTGAGATGCGGGCCGCTGGTGGAGAAGCGAGCAGAGCGGAACTTCGCTGGTGCAAGTTCAGTTGCTCGGTTCCCCACGGAAACACCCTCGATGAGCGCCCCGGCTTGTGACCTTGAGCTGAAGGTCCGCGAGGTTGTGAAACTGGATACCGCTGGCTGAGAGCCGCCCCTTGGGCTTCTGATTTGCCAATGAATGCTGCCGGCACTAGTCCTCCATGTGAATATTGTGTGCTGAGGGAGTCGAGGCGGACATCTGGTGATTCATCTTTGGCCGTCGACGACCTACTTCAGGGGCGGGCCAGTTTATGCTGCAGCGTTCGGATTTAGGAATGTCTCATCGTGTCGAGGCTGGTATCACAGGGCTTGCTCTAGCCCCCTTTTCAACCCGAGAAGGTGCCGAAATATCGGCACGGATTCTGAAACCCGGCACTTTTCCTCTGCTGAAGTGCTTTTTCTTCAATCAAATAGTTTGGCCCGCAAGGTGCGCTCATCTGTCTTCAAGGTCTTTCATCCGTTAGAAGAGTGATGGTAAAGTGTGGGTATTGCTCAAGTAAGGGCGTGCCTCCTCGCCGAGGCTTCGACAGGAACCGTGCGAATTAGTGGCGATAAGGAAGACCGCTCGAAGCATCCTAGGTTTCCACCGCGACAGGAATATTCGTCGCTCAGAACGCAATATTGAGCTTGGCCAAAGATTTGGAGGGACATGGACACTGACCGAGTAACTGCCTTGGAGAAGTTGTGCGCCGAATTACGAGCAATCGAATACTGGGATTGTACATATCTCCGGAAAGCAAGAATAGAGAGGTTTGAAACCGACGCGTTTTTGGCACGTCGAAGACGACGAAGGGAGATCCTCCACCAACTCGTTGTTCTCAGCCGGGGATGCCGAGAGCCGAAGATCCCCAGCTCCTATATTGCGAGTGAACCACAAGGTCGGCGACCGGGACGCTGGTTTCGGCGGAAGAAATCATGCCGGCGGCGTGGCTGAGACCAAAGTTCGCGGAATCTTCGTAAGCATGACAGTCTACTTGCCGCTTTGAAGATGGAAACGGCACGCGCACTTCCGCTAAAAAGGAATTCTTCGCGGGAGCACTTATTGCTTGAGGCGGCCAGTTGCTGCCACCTGCTCATTCAGGGCACGAGCCAGTTCTTCCGACAATTCTAGAACACGCTCCGAGTTCGTTTCCTTGGCGAGTTCTTGGGCAATCTCAGGCCATGGTCGGGCGGGAGCTGGATTTGGTGTGTCGTTTTTCACCATATGTAGCCGGAGTGGGAAGCCCCCTCTCGGAGTCTCCCAACGTGTCGGGTGCTTACAGACCCCGGTAAACTTCCGTACTCCGGTACCTAGAGCTTAGCACGGCGAGTCGAAATTGAGACTTACTGCTGATCGTCGATCGGGACTATATCTATTGTTTTTCCGGGGGCGAGCGCAGCAGACAATTGGGGGGCCAGACACAATCAAATTCGCCGACGACCGAATGGTTTACGCTGCGGGTACGCATTCCATAGCCCGTCACCGTTACGTTAGCACTTCGCCCAGGTGTTTTCGCTCGAAACGCTAGAAGCCATAAACGAAAATACTGTGCACGTTGCGGTCAAGTTTCTGCGTCCATTTGCCATTTTCATTTGCCATTTCCCTCTTTAATGCACGGCCAGGAAGCGTACCCCTTCGGCCCCCCTCCCAGCGGCCGCTGCCAAGCGCGAAGTTGAGGCAATCCTCCGCGCCGCAGGATCTTTGAAAGAGAACCAGGAGTGATTCAATGGGGTTCCACAGAAACTCGCCATAAGCGAGGCTATCGCACGTTGAGAGTGCCAGAGACGGTCTTGCTCCGCGTACATTCGAAAGCTCCGCCGTGCCAGCTAATCGCTTCACGCTGTTTTCACGCGCCCGGGTTGTTTGCGGCGTGACTTTTTAGCACTACCCCGAAGCACTGTCCAAGCCTTCCGAACATTAGCAGCCAACATTTCCTGTCGAGCTTTCACCCAAGGTGCGTAATGCTTTTCAGTGATCTTCACACTCTTGTGACCAAGGAGAATGGAGACCTGTTCGAGAGGCACGCCAGCGAGGAGCATTTCGACTGCAAATGTGTCCCGGAGCATGTGAGGATGGCAACGTTTTGGAGTTCCGTCCTCTCGCTGCAGGTTCGCAATCTTGAAAAGCCGACGGAAACTCCGCTGCCAATTACCAACCACGGATTTAGGCGATCCGTTACCAGACCAGAAAAAATAGCGGGGATTCGGGCAGGGACCAGGAGGGATATTCCGCAACGCTTCCGCGACGTCCGGAGGAAGCGGAACGTAAACGGGATTGCCGGTTTTCGCGCGATACAAGAAAAGCTCGTCTTTGTCATTCAGGCGCCGGCGCTCGAGCGTGACAGCATCTCGAATGGCGAGTCCGCTCCACCGCATCAACCAAATGAGAATCCGGAGCCGCGTCGCTTGATTTCTGCACTCAACCCAGCCTTTGGGCTGGTAAACGTATGTGGCATCCACAATCTGTTCGAATTCATGCTTCGGAAAGTAATCGGTAGGAGGTCCATCGGCTCTGATCCGCCCCAACGAAACAGCCGGATTGGACTTTATCCAACCCAGTCGCAAGCAGTAGTAGAAGAATCCAATCACTCGCTCCTGCTTTTTCTTCTTTGCGAGAGGCCCGTCTTCCCAGGTGTCGCGAAATTCTTCCAGGTCTACAGTTGTGATGTCGTTAAGATTTTTGAGTCTTGCTGCGTTAGCCCAAGAAAGAAATTGCTTCTCAAAAATCGTTTTGAGCTTGTCGATCGTTGACTCCGCAAGATTCTCATTGCGTTTGGTTTTGATGAAGCGATCAACAGCATCTTTCGCACTTACCGGCTCAGACGTTGCGACAATTGCGTCAGCTTCGACGTTTTGCCTTGACTCATAGCCAGCTTCCAGTTGCCGCCTAAATTCCTCTGCCTTCTCCCAGCTTCGAGTTTTCGCACTACGACGAATGAACGGACCGTCTGCCCCCAAGACCCCATTGACCCATTTCGGGCAGCGACAACGCCTGTAGTTGATGTCGTCGGACGTGCAGGGAGGGTAGTGGCGGGAGTAAACAGAGAGCATGAATTCGGCCCCTTTGCCGAATCCATTGTACGTTTATTGTACGATTTTCCCTATGTTTTTATAAACTGTTTATAATCAACTAGATATAGTGGTGGAGGCGGCGGGAGTCGAACCCGCGTCCGAAAACGTTACTGGTCAGGAGACTACATGCTTATTCCGGTTCATGCCCCGGGCGTTTGGCGCCTTGCGGCGCTTCCCCCAGGACGTTCGCGGCTGCGCGCTCAGAACGGACAAGAAACGCCAGCCGCTAGCCTGTGATCTTAGCCTCGCTGCCCAGACGTAGCAGCGAAGAGCGGCCCACTGTGCGACGTCCTTCGGAGGCCCGCGGGCAAAGCCTCCTGGGACGGCTGCCTAACTAATTAGGCTGCGTATGCCATTGTTTGATTGGCAATTATCATTTTGCACGCGATTACGGGTGTGTGCGCCCCGGCATGCCTCCTGGCCGCAAGCATCTCCGTCGAAGCCGTGACGCCCCCACTGGTGGGATTTGGCCAGTCAAGAACTGACTCTAGACTAGGGTTTGGAGTGACTGGAAGTCAAACCACTGGCGTAAAGATGCTGACCAGACTTGTTCGGACTCAAGCAACAACAAGAATTGCATTTCATGCATTGAATATGCAATAATAGCATGCATGAGCAAGCTTCATATCGAAACTTCGATTTCCGGCTCGGACGCGATCCGCCGCCATGCTTACGAGAAATACGTATTGCAGGCCCAACGCCTCCGAGAAAAGCTCATCTCGATTAACGTGGGCGATGTACATCGCGACATGGGGCTGAGCAATCGGGTGCCGCTCGTCTGCGCGGCGCTGGGATCGAAGAAGTTCCTGACCGAGCACGGCCTGCGCATCGTTTCAAAAACCGGACCGCCGTCCGGCCAAAGTACTACTGTCACATTCCTCTATGAAATGGTGCGTTCCGACCCGGAAAAGCAAATTGTTGATGACATGTGGGAGTCGCTTCGGGGAATCGGAAAGGAAGTTTACGCCTCTTATGGCGGAGGAGAAGCATATCTGCGCCAAGAGCGAGCCAACTTCTACGCTCCGGGCAAAGACCCCCTGACCCGAAAATCATGAGCCGAATCTACTGGGACACCATGCTGTTCATCTACTGGCTGGAGAACAACCCGCACTACGCTCCGCGGGTGCAGAGCATTCGGGAGAAAATGAAAGCGCGGCAGGATCGACTGTGCACGAGCGCCTTTACGGTGGGAGAGACTCTGGTCGGTTTTCACAAGCGGCATGACCTGGAAATTGCGGCGCGGGTGCGGAGTTTTTTTCTTAGCAGCTCGATCGAAATCCTTCCCTACACAGTCGATCTGGCGGATTCCTACGCGGAAATTCGCGCGCGGCTTAAGGTCTCTTCGGCTGATGCCATCCATCTGGCCTGCGCCGCAAAGGCAGGCATCGATCTATTCCTCACCAATGACAGCGACCTGATTGGGCAGATCGTTCCAGGCATTCAGTTTATTGGCGGGCTGGATTCGAATATTCTTTAGGCCCCATTCCTATCAATGTGCGCGACCGCAGCTGAGGACTTTTCTCCCTCGCCGCAGCAATGCGGGATTGTGTGGCCGATCATGCGAAGTATTTGTTTAAGGAATGAGAATCCTCGATTTCCCGGAATCACGCAGGCCAGTTTCCGCCACCGGCGATGCTTTTCGCTTCGGCTAACCCAAAAAAGCGCTTCCGGTGTGACTTTTCTATGGCATAATTGCGGCAATTTTAGTGCGGAAAAAACCTAATGACCACTTCGCGCTCCCTGTGGTGCCTGGTCGTATTTAGCTTTCTGGCCGCGGTTGCTATGGCGCAATCGCAGACTTCAGACGAAATTCTCGCCAACCAGAACCGAACTCCGGCGGGCAAACTGGAGAACGGCGTTCTCACCGTGCATCTCGAGATTCGCAGCGGCACCTGGCACGCCGAGGCTGCCGACGGCCCTCCGCTTTACGTGCACGCTTTCGCCGAGGCCGGAAAGCCTTTATCGATTCCCGGCCCGCTGCTCCGGGTGCCGGTGGGCACCACGTTGAAGGTCACCGTCGATAACAAGTACAAAAAACCGGCTACGGTCTTTGGCTTGAACACCCGGCCCGGCGACCCGAAAGCAGGAATCGCTATTCCTCCCGGCGAGAGCCGCGAAACGAGTTTTCTGGCGGGGGCCGCCGGCACCTATTACTATTGGGCGCGAACGGTAAGCCCGGAAAAAGATGACGAACCATATCTCGCCGACGCGCAACTGAACGGCGCGTTCATCGTCGACCCTGCGGGCGAAGTGGCTCCCGATCGCATTTTCGTCTTGAACGTGATGGCTACGCTTTCCGACGCGCTGCACCCTTTTTTCGAAACGGCGACCCTCAACGGCAAATCATATCCCTACACCGAAATGCTGGAGTATACCGAGGGCGAAACGGTTCGCTGGCGCATCATCAATACTTCATTCAGCGAGCATCCCATGCACATGCACGGGGCGTTTTACAAGATTTTGAGCATGGGCGACTTCGAATCTGACACGGGGTATTCCGGCGAAGACCGGCAATCTGTGGTAACGCAGGACTTGCGCGATGGCCACACGATGATGATGGAGTGGACACCGGAACACGAAGGTCGCTGGCTCTTTCATTGTCATTTTCATGCGCATATTTCGGAGAACGAACGCGTGCCGATTTACATGCGCGCGGAAGGGCCACATCCGGAGATGCCTGTGACCCACGACTCCAGTGGCGACCATGGCGGGATGCGGGCGAACGATTCGGGAATGCACGGAATGGCCATGAACGACATGTTCGGTCTGGTGCTGGTGACAAACGTAAAGCCCAGGCGGAGTGAGGTGCGCGCGGAAGCCACGCCTGTCCGCAAGATCGATTTGGTGGTGGAACCCAGCGCCGAAAGCGGCAAGACGCCGACGTTTTCGTGCGCGGTGCGGGAGGGCAAGAAGCTCGTGGCTTCGCAGGATAAGGCGATGGGTCCGCCAATTGTTGTCACGCGGGGCGAGCCGACGGAAATCACGGTCGTGAATCACCTCAGCATCCCGACGAGCATTCACTGGCACGGATTGGAACTGGACTCTTACTACGACGGCGTGGTCGGCGGCGGCACGGCATCGCGGGTCACGCCCGCGGTGGCTCCGGGAACGACTTTCGCCGCCCGCTTTACCCCGAACCGCGCGGGAACGTTTATCTATCACACTCACGCGGCCGATGCCGACCAGCTTTCGGGCGGAATCTATGGCGCGCTGATTGTGCTGGAGCCGGGAGAGAAGTACGATCCCGAGCATGACAGGCTGCTGGTTGTGGGCGCACGGGAATCGGGATTCTTTCCCAAGCGGCTCACGCTGAATGGCGCCGAGCAACCCGATCCGATGCTCTTAAAGCATGGCGAAAAATACCGGCTCCGTCTGATTAATATTGCCCCTGATCTTGCCGCCGATTTCAGGCTGGGGAGCAAAGAGCATCCTGCCACCTGGCGCGCTTTGGCCAAAGACGGAGCGACTGTGCCCCTGCGCCTGGCCAAGGCGGGAGACGCCACGCTGCACTTCGATTCCGGCGAAGTTTACGATTTCGAATTTCAGTCGGACGCGGCGGCGGAGATTCCGATGGAACTCAAGAACACTTTCGGCGAAGCGAAAATTGTGAGCAAGCTTGTGGTGCAGTAAGTCGAGAGCTGATGATCCGTTCGTGTCAAGCCACCGATCGCGAATTTTTTGGGCCGTATGGCTCGCGATGCGTTTCTGACCGATTACCGTTCCCATCGCGGCTGCGGACAGTCGAGGGTAGCTCGGCAATCTCAGCCCGCGTGCGTGGCAGCGATTGCGGATATCGTTCTTGCAGGAACGCGATCAGTTGTTCGCGAACGTAGCAACGCAGGTCCCAGGCGGCCGAGCTGTTGGGCGAGCTCATCAGCGCGCGCAATTCAACGGTGCGTTCCGATGCGTTCGAGACCTGAAGCCCCCAGACCTTTCCATCCCACATTCCCGACCCTTGAAGGATGTGAAGAAGCTGTTTTCGAACTTCATCCACCGGAACGGTGTAATCGGTGTAGACAAAGACGGTGCCGAGCAGATCGGAGGCATTGCGCGTCCAGTTCTGAAAAGGCTTTTCAATGAAGTAAGAGATCGGAAGCACCAGCCGACGCAGATCCCAGATTCGCACCACGACGTAAGTCATGGTGATTTCTTCGATCCATCCCCATTCACCTTCGACAATGACGACGTCGTCCAGGCGAATGGGCTGGCTGAGAGCGATCTGCACGCCCGCGAGCAAATTGGAGAGAGTAGTGCGAGCCGCCAGGCCGGCGACCACGGCGGCCACGCCAGCGGAGGCGAAAAGGCTTTCGCCCACGTGGCGGGCGCTGGGGAAAGTCATCACCATGATGGCGATGGTGATCACCACAATCAGCACAACCATGATGTGGCGTAAGACCTGTACCTGGGTGCGCAAGCGGCGGACGGCCAGATTGTCGTTGGCGTCGTGCGCGTGACGCTGCGCAATGTAATCGCGCAGGACGTTGAGCATGGCGACTGCCATCCACGCAGCACAGCCGATCAGGGCCAGGACGTTTACATGATTCAGGCGTGAGATGGCCAGCGGCGCTAAAGGCATGGCGGGAATCACGGCCAGCAACGCAAGCAACGGAAAGAGTAGGCGGGTCGGACGCTGCTGATATTGCACCAGCAGTCCGTAGAACATTCCGTTCCGCAAGCGAGCCATGCGCTTGAGGACAGCCGCCACCACGCCATGCAAAGCGAGAGCCAGCAGAACGGCGATTGCAGCCATGGCCAGCGACCAGAGGATATTGCGCCAATCGGCGAGGTAGTGATTCATCACCATGGGACACCGGAATAGACTTGGATGCGGCAAACGGGAAGGGTGTTTGAGCACGATTTTTGGGGCGGCCACGGCCAGGCCCCGGATGCAATGTGAGATGCCGATTATCCTGCATCTCGGCATGGATTGCCGCATCTGACATAGAACGCCGATTTTGAAGTGTAGAATGGCGTTGACCTGCCATGAACCAGCGCGTCCAATGTGATGCCGACCTTCGTCGGCTGGAGTGTTGCCGGTGAAGGCGCAGTGTTTGCCGTTCTCGCAAATCCCCCATACCACAGAGCTGTTCACCGATTTCCTGGCGTATGCGCCAAAGGTCCGTCCCTTCTACCCACATTCTCCCTATATTCAGGAATGGATAAAAACGGAAGCCGCCAACCTTCGCTACGATTCCGGGCGGCGTGAGCGCATGGGCGGCATTCTGGAGCGGCAAAACAAAATCTGGGACGCCTCGCCGCAAACTCTGGCCAATATCGAGCGCCTGCGCAAGGGCGCGGCGGCGATTGTTACCGGCCAGCAGGTGGGGCTTTTTGGCGGACCAATGTTCGCCATCTACAAGGCTCTGAGCGCTGTGAAACTGGCTGAGGAGGCGGCGGCAGCCGGTATCGACGCGGTGCCGGTTTTCTGGCTGGCCACGTACGATCACGATCTGGCCGAAGTGAACCATGCGGCCATCCCCGGCAGCGACTTTATTTTGCGAATGCTCGCGACTTCGAGCCATGGCGTCTCCGGCGCTCCGGTAAGCGATGTGCGCCTGGGGGATGAGATTGTTCCGCTGGTTGATGAGGCCGCGGCGTTGTTGGGAGAATCTGAAGCGACGGCACTGCTGCGGGAAACTTATCGTCCGGGAGAGACCTTGGGGTCGGCTTTTGCGCGGTTGTATGCGCGGCTGTTTGCCGAGTGGGGAGTGATTCTGCTCGATGCCTCGGATGCGGAACTACATCGACTGGCTGCGCCGGTTTACCGAGCTGCGGTTGAGCGGGCGGAGGAGTTGACTTCGGGATTGATTTCCCGTGGGCAGGCGCTTGAGACTGCCGGTTATTACCAGCAGGTGAAGGTGACCAATTCTTCGGTGCTGCTCTTCACGCTGCGGGATGGCGCGCGGACGGCGATCCATAAGAAGAGTGCGGGAGCGAATTCCGCGACTGAATTTGTAATCGGTGCCGACGCGGGCGCTGAAAAACTTTTGTCCGCAGCGTTGCTGGCTCGGATCGAGGCGGCTCCGGAAAATTTCAGCCCCAACGTGTTGCTGCGGCCGGTGGTCCAGGATTATGTTCTGCCCACGCTTGCCTACGCTGGTGGGGCGGCGGAAGCAGCATATTTTGCGCAAGCCGGCGCAGTCTACGAACTATTGCTGGGGCGGGTGACGCCGATTGTGCCGCGTTTTTCCGCCACCCTGGTTGAGCCGAAGGTGCAGCGCTGGCTGGCCCAGTACGGTATTTCGGTGCGCGATGTGTTTCAGGGTGGGGACGCTTTGAAGCGACTGCTTGGATCGAAGGCGCTGCCGGAAGGGGTGCATCAGGCGTTCGAGGCCGCGCAGCGGTCGGTGCAAAATTCCCTCGCGCACTTGCGCGGGTCGCTGGAAAAATTGGACCCGACTCTGGCTGCTGCCGGCGAGACGGCAGAATCGAAAATGAACTATCAACTGGAGCGCCTACAGCAACTGGCCACGGCGGCGGAGCTTCGCCGGAGCGAAGTGGTGAACCGCCATGCGGCGGGACTGAGCGCCGCGCTTTATCCTGAGGGCGCTTTGCAGGAACGAAGCGTGGCCGGAATTTACTTTATGGCGCGGCAGGGGATGGAATTGCTGCGCGACATTTATGGTTTCATGCGCAGCGACTGCCACGATCATCAGGTCATCGACGTCTAGGCTGACAGTGCTAACGGCTGTCGCCGGCCGCTGAATACACTCCCAATCCAATCATGATTGCGCCGGTGACCTGGCGCTGCCTGCGGCGGAACAGCGGCGAAGAACGAACCAGCCTCTCGAGCGGGCCGGCGAGGAGAACCACGGTCAGATCGGCGGAAGTATTGAGGAAGACCGAGACCGTTCCCAGCGCGAAGAATTGAAAGAACACATGCCCGGCTTCGCGATGGACGAATTGTGGAATAAACGAGAGAAAGAACAAAGCGGTCTTCGGGTTCAAGACTTCTGTCGCAATGCCCTGGCGGAAAGTGCTCCAGACACTTTGCGCTGGTGGCGGCACGAAATCGACCGGAGCAGGCGAACGTTCCTTGCGCGCATCGAGAATCATCCGCACGCCAAGGAAACACAGATAAGCGGCGCCCGCATACTTGACCGTGGCAAAAGCCATGGACGAGCGTGCCAGCACGACCGATAGGCCCAGCGCGGCGGCGAGTACATGGACCATGCCCCCGAGAAACGTGCCCAGCGCGGAAAAGACGCCTTCCCGCCTCCCGCCGGCAAGGCTGCGCGCCAGCACATACAACATGCCTGGGCCGGGCGCGATGGCGAGCAGCGCGGCTGCGGCGAGAAACAGAAAAAGTCTGCTTGCATCGAACATGACCATATTTTAAATCGGCCTATTGCTTCAGCCAGATCTCCAGTTGGGCAAGCGATTCGACCCGCGGTACATCGAGTTCGGCGTAGGCTCCACAGACATCGAACAGGACAGCCTGCATTCCGGCGTTCGTTGCGCCGACGTAATCCACTGCATAGACATCGCCCACGTAAAGACTCTCTTCAGGAGCGGCCTTCATGGCTTGCAAGGCGGCCTGAAAAATTTCCGGCCGCGGCTTTTCGATCCCTAAGTTTCCCGAGTCGGTAATGCTTTCGAAACAGTCGGCGATGCCCGAACGGTCGAGAATCCTAGCAATGCCACCATCGGAATTTGAAATGACCGCGAGGCGGTAGTTCTGGCCGATACGGCACAGGGCTTCCCGCGTACCCGGGAGAATGGTTTCCCAGTTGGCAGAATTCTGCGTATTTCGCACGAGAGCGTCGCACATGCCATCGTGCTCTTCGAGTTGATCGAGAAGGCGCGTGTAAAAGACGCGCCAGAAGCCATGGTCCACGCGGCCGCGCAGCATGCTCTGGTCAAACTCTTTTTTTGTTTCTCGTTCCCGCGCCTGCCACTCGGCAAGAGTTGGGTGTTTTTCCACGGCAAGTGGCGCCAGCATTTTGGCGCGATTCGGAAACAGCAGTGTGTTTCCAACGTCGAAAAAAATGTAACGGCAGCCGGACATAGGTTTATCTTAACGAATGCTTTGGTTCTCCGGGCCCGCAATGCGTGAGCACCAAAGTCAGGGGTGAAACTCGCGCGCGAAAGCATGTAATATGCAACAAAAAGCTAAGAGCGCACGGGCACTCTGTGGCATTCTTCGGGGAAACGATTGGAACCTGCGTTATTTTGGGAATTTATGCGGTTGTGGCGCAGCGCCTGTAGCGGGCATTTGCGTATGGGAGAATTACTACCGCCGGCCGGCTTTTTGTTTTTCCAGCGTCTTTCGCGTCATCGCGACGACATCTACAACATTCTATGGGCCGTGGTTTTTGGCTTCGCCACGCTGAACATACTTGCGCTGGCGACCCGCCGCTTTGAGCCGAACCGGCGTGGGTTGACGTTCGGCGAGTTCATGGCGGTGCTGGTGGTGGTGATCTCGGTGTTTCTGTTGGGATGGGAGATGTTGGGAGTGTTCCACATCTTCCCCATCAAATTGCAGCGATAAAAGTCGCCACCGCTTAGGATTCCAGGCGTATGTCGGAATTGCCGCGAGAGTTCCCCGGTGCGTGCTACTGCTGCCAGCCGCCGCCAAGGGCCTGGTAAACCTGCACCAGAGCCAGGCGCTCGTTGTACTGCGCTTGCACCAGGTTCAGTTCCGCTGAAAAATAATTGGTTTCGGCAGTTAACACCTGGAGATAGCTGGCCCCGCCATTTTTGTAAAGCACTTCAGAAAGTTGATCGGTGCGTTGCGCCGCGCCGGTGAGCAGTTCCTGTTGTTCGCGGAATTCGCGGTCCTTTTGAGAAGCGACCAGGGAATTTGATACCTGTTCAAGAGCGTTCTGAACGGTTTGCTGGTAGGACAGCACGGATTCCTGCCAGTCGGCGCGAGCGAGCCGGAGATTAGAGCGCAGTGCTCCTCCCTGAAAAACTGGCTGACTTACGCTGAACACTCCGTCCCAGGTTTCCGAGGGCTGGCTGATGAAATTATGCAGGGCATTGCTCTCCAGGCCGCCGAGTCCCGTGAGCGACAAGCTGGGAAAAAATGAGGCCTTCGCTACTCCGATTTGCGCGTTAGCTGCGACGATGATCTCTTCCGCTTGACGCACGTCGGGCCGACGCTCGAGGAGTTCCGAGGGAAGGCCGGCGGGAACGTTCTGCGGCGTAGGCTGTTCGATAAGCGGGCGGCCGCGGGGAATCGCTTGCGGGTTTTCGCCGAGCAGAACACTCAGCACGTTTTCCTGCTGCTGAATCTGCCGCTCGAGATCGGGAATCGTTTCGGAGGCGGTGTAAACGAGTTGCTCCGCCTGGCTTACGTCGAGGCCGGAGGCTCCGCCATGGCTCTCGAGGGTTTGAGTCAAACGCAGCGATTGTTGCCGCGACGCCAGCGTGCGCTGCGAGATTTCCCGCTCGCTGTCGAGAGCCCGAAGCTGGAAGTAAGCGGTCGCGACGTTGGCAACCAGCGACGAAATTACAGCGCGTTGTCCCCACTCCGTGGCCAGCAATTGCGCGCGTGCCGATTCGGTTTGCCGGCGGTATTTCCCCCAGAAATCCAGGTTCCAGATCACCGAGAGGCTCAGCTCTCCACCATTGACCTGGTAAGCAGGGAACAGATGTGTGACCTTGGCATTCTGCTCACTGAATACGTTCGCGCCCACGCTTGCCGAGGGCAGTTGGTTGGCCCGCGTGATGCCGACCTGTGCCTGGGCTTCGAGCACGCGGGCGGCGGCGATGCGCACGTCGTAATTTTGCGCGATGGCGGTGTGGATCAGTTGTGTGAGCACGGGATCCTGATAGACCTGCCACCACTGCTCGTTGCCCAGCGATGAGGCCTGGGCAGACTGTTCGGGGGCCGGTGCGCGATATGACTGCGGAACATCTACAGCCGGCCGTTTATACTTCGGCCCCATGGTGCAGCCGGCCTCCAGGGCAAGCAAAACGGCAATTCCTAATAGTGCAGTCCTCTCCATAATCAATCTCCATGACTCGGCGCGGGAGCGGGGGCGAGGGGTAGTGGCCCCGGCCTTTCAGCGCCTGATAGCTTCTCGACCACATAGAAGATTGCGGGAACAAAGAATCTGCCGATGAAGGTTTCGGCGAGCATCCCCCCAATCACCGCTGTCCCCATAATCTGGCGTGCCACCGAGCCTGCTCCGGAAGCGGTCCAGAGCGGCACGCAGCCTAGAATGAAGGCGAGGGCGGTCATCATGAGCGGCCGGAAGCGAAGCCTTGCCGCGGAAAGTGCCGCGTCAACAAGAGACATGCCTTTCTCGAAATCCTCCTTGGCGAAGGCAACGATCAGAATCGAATTTTTCGCCGCCAGGCCGATGAGCATCACGAGCCCAATCTGCGCGTAGACATCGTTTTCGATTTAGACCATGTACGCGGGCGAAAACCAGCCCAGCACCTCTCGACGCAGCCAGAGTGTGGCGAGAGCGCCAAAGACCGCGACGGGCGTGCTGAGCAGCACGCTGAAAGGTACCGTCCAGCTTTCATAAAGAGCCGCCAGGATAAGAAAGACGAACAAGAGCGAGAATCCGAAGATGACCGAAGAAGGAACTCCCTGGCGCGCTTTTTGTTCCTGGTAAGACATGCCGATGTAGTCGAAGCCCATTTCGGCGGGCATGGTCTGCTTGAAAACATCTTCCAGCGCAGCCGTTGCCTGATCGGAGCTATAACCGGGTGCGGCGCTGGCATTGATCTGCGCGGAACGGTACTCGTTGTAGCGCATCGTGAACTCGGGCCCGTGACGAGTCTCAAAGCTTGCCAGCGCGGTCAGAGGCACGTTTTGCCCCTGGCTGTTGCGCACATAGAACTGTCCCAGATCGTTGGTCGTCGAGCGATAGGGGGCTTCTGCCTCTACGTATACCTGCCAAGTACGGCCGAAGTCGTTGTAATAATTGACGAACAACCCGCCCATGTATGCCTGAATGGTGTTGTAGACGTCCGCCAGACTCACGCCTTGCTTCAACACTATGTCCTTATCGACATTGATGAATTGCTTCGGCACGCTCGGGATAAACGTGGTGAAGACTGAGGCGAGTTCCGGGCGCTTGCGAGCGGCTGCCAGGAATTTGTTCAGGTTGTCGGCGAGAAACTGGACATCCTTTCCAGCGCGGTCCTCCAGAACAAATGTGACGCCTCCGGCGGTGCCCACGCCGGGAATCGCCGGTGGCGAGAAACTGAAGACCGTCCCTTCCGGCAGGCCGTGAAGCTCCTGATTCAAGTGCGCCTTGATGGCCTGATATTGCTGGGCCTGGGTCTTGCGGGTATCCCAGGGTTTGAGAGTCACAAAGAAGAAGGCGTTATACGAGGTCCGGGTGAAGCTGAGCAAACTGAAACCAATGACGCTGGTCGTGTACTCGACACCCGGAGTCTTGGCCAGCATGGTTTCTACCTGTCTGGCGGCTTCGCCGGTGCGCTCCATGGAGGCCGCATTGGGCAGCTGCATGTTGATGTAGAGGTAGCCCTGATCTTCATCCGGCATGAAGCTTGACGGCAGATGCCTGCTGAAGAACCATGCCGCAACTCCGGCAGCGACCAGCAGCACCATTACGACGGCAGCCTTGCGAATCAGGTCTCCCGACCAGCGAACGAAACTGTCAGTCGAGCGGTCCCAATACTTGTTGAACCAGCCGAAGAATTTTCCCAGCGGGCCACGGGTCTGTTTCTTTGGCTTAAGCAGAAGCGAGGCCAGAGCCGGACTAAGGCTAAGAGCGTTGAACGCGGAAAGGATCACGGAAATCGCGATGGTGACGGCAAATTGCTGATACAGCCTGCCGGTGATGCCGGGAATGAAAGCTGTAGGGACAAACACCGATGCCAGGACAAGGGCGATACCGACAACCGGGCCGGAAAGCTCGTCCATGGCTTTCTGGGCCGCTGCCTTGGGGGCCATGCCTTCTTCAATGTGGTGTTGCACACCTTCGACGACCACGATGGCGTCATCTACCACGAGCCCAATCGCGAGCACCAACCCGAACATCGACAGCGTGTTGATGGAAAAGCCGAACAAGGGGAACACGACGAAGGTGCCGATCAGAGAGACGGGCACGGCGAGCATTGGGATCAGAGTGGCCCGCCAGTCCTGGAGAAAAAGATAAACGACAAAAATTACCAGGATGATGGCAATTACGAGAGTCCAGAAGATCTCTTTCATGCCCGCCGTAACCGGGGCCGTCTGATCGAGGGAAACCGCATAATCGATATCCTGCGGGAAGCGTTGCTTCATCTGCGCCAAGAGCTTCCGGATGCCCGCAACGGTTTCAACCGCGTTGGTTCCGGGCAACTGATAAACCGCGATGACGGCGCTGGGCTGGCCGTTCAGGCGCCCGCTCAGGCTGTAATCCTGCGTGCCCAACTCGACCCGGGCGACGTCTTTGACGCGAACGGTTCCACCATTGGGCGCTTCGCGCACAATAACGTCGCCGAATTGATCGGGCGTCTTCAGCCGTCCCTGGGCCAGCACGGCATAGGTGAACTTCTGGTCGCTCTGAGCCGGTTCGCCGCCGACCTGGCCGGCCGGATTCACCGTGTTCTGGGCCTGAAGTGCGTTATAGATGTCGGTTACGGTAATGCCGAGTTTGGCCATCTGGTCCGGCTTCACCCATAACCGTATGGCATACTGTCCCGCGCCAAAGACCTGAGTCTGGCCGACGCCATACAAGCGGGCGATCGGATCGTTGAGGTTGATGTAGGCGTAGTTGGCCAGATAGGTGGCATCCCGGGACCCATGCGGCGAATAGAGGGCGATCAGCATCAGCGGAGCGGTGGTCGATTTCTTCAGGTTGATTCCGTAATTGTTCACTACCGGCGGCAACTGGCCGTTGGCCAACTGCTGGCGCGACTGGGTGAGCAACAGATCCATGTTGGGATCGGTTTTGACATCGAAATCTGCGAACAGAGTCGTCTGCTGGTTGGCAGTGACATTCAGCGAGTACATGTAGGACATGTTGTCCACGCCGTTGACTTGCTGTTCGATCGGCGTGGCAACGGCTTGTTCCAAAGTCAGCGCGTCCGCGCCCGGGTAGTTGGCTTGCAACCGGATTTCAGGCGGAGCAATTTGCGGGAACTGGGCTATCGGCAAAGTTGCGATTGAGATCGCTCCGACTATGACGGTAAGGAGTGCGATCACAATCGCGACGATAGGCCGTCGAATAAAGAATTGCGCCATAACTTAGCGGACCTCCGTTTCCTTTCCTTTATAGGGAGCGGGATTTACTGCCTGGCCGTCCTTCACTTTGTCTCCGCCAACAATCGCAACAAGCTCTCCGGGATTTACGCCCGAAGTGATGGCCCAGAGCGGGCCAACGGTCGGCCCGACCTTTACGGTGCGGAGCTGCGCGCGGTTATCGGAGCCGATGACGGTCACCTGGTAGGTGCCTTGTTGCTGGTTCACCGCCGCCTGCGGCACCAGCAACGCCTTCTCAATCTTTCCAACGGGGGCCTGAATGCGCGCGTACTGGCCGGGCCGCAGCAGATTTTTGGAATTGGGAAACTCCCCCACGATCTGGATGGTGCCAGTCTGCGTATCCACCTGGCGGTCGGCGAAGATGATTCTGCCGGCATGCGGGTATGTGCTTCCATCGGCCAAGGTCAAGTGCAACGGAAGCCGGGAGGCGCGGGACATAAAATCGACGCTCTCAGACCCGCCGCCATCGGCCATTCTCAGGTATTCCTGTTCACTGATGGGGAAATAAACCTTGATCGGGCTTACCTGAGAAACCGCGGTAAGCACCGTCGATGGGCCAACGAGATTGCCGACCTGCACTGTGTTGATACCGGCGATGCCATCCACCAGGGACAGAACCTTGGTGTATCCGAGATTGATGCTGGCTTGCTCGACCGCAGCCCGATCAGCTTCGACGGTGGCCTTCGCCGCCAGCAGCGCTTGCGTATCGGTTTCCAACTGGCTTTGAGGAATGGCGTGAGCTTCGGCTTCGGGAATATCGCGCTTTACGTTCAGATCTGCATTCGCCTTCTGCGCTTCGGCTTGTGCCAGTTGCCCCTTCGCCTGATCCAGCACGGCCTGGAATGGGCGCGGATCGATCTCAAAGAGCACCTGGTTCTTTTTGACCACGCTGCCTTCGCGATAATTCTGGCGAATCAGATAACCGCTGACCTGGGGCGAAATCTGCGCATTGACGTAGCCCTGGAGTGTTCCCACCCATTCGCCCTGAACCGGGATATCTCTCTGAATGGCTGGAGCTACTTCGACCACCGGGAGCGGCGGCGGAGCCGCCGCCCGCACCTTGCTGTTGCAGCCAAGCGTGCTCAGCAGAAGGGCCGCGCCAAATAATGCTGTAGAAATTTGCCTCATAAGTTTTTCACCCTCGAGTTACTGAACTTTCCCGTCAATCGCGTCACTGCCGCGCCTGGACCCTGATGTTGCCCCGTTTGGGAAAAAACTATGGCGTCAGGCTCCGTTGTCGATTCAGGCGCATCAGTCGCGTGACTGTCTTGGTCAATATGAAACGGTGCATTGCGGCAGGCGCAAATGACATGCCAGACAGGGAACCGCGTTGTTCATGTTCACAAAGGTTCGGTCCTGGCGGCGACCGTAGTTATGAATGGCTCGAGCAATCATTTTCTTTGGCCTTACTGCCGACTGTGATGAATTCATCTTCCCGGAGGAAACCCTCGCCACCGGGGAAATACAGGACGTAGAACTTCGTTGTCTGCGACGAAGCCTGAAGGATCGAAACGCCACCGTGCCACGGTGCATGTCGCCGCGAACACGGAATGCGGCTGTTCGCGGCCGATGGCCGAAGTCCACGAATTGGTCGACGTCGCTCGCAAAGCTCTTCGCCAACAGGCCAGGAGTGCGGGGGGTGCGAAGCGGTTCACTGATTCGCATCACAGCGTCAGGACGTTCGTTGATGTTTTCTCCAAAAACAGTGTCGGTGCTCATGCGGTGTTCACCCAGACCACAGCGGAGGTTAACGTCTGACAGGAGTTGATGATTCATACCGTTAAAGGGTCGCAATATCCTTGGCTCTTGTGACGCCGACAGCCGACTTCCAGGAACTTTCTTCATCACACCCAAGCCGATGAAGCCGGTGGAGTTTGCCGCGAAAGCACGCATTGCCCGTACTTTTTTTCTTCTCACGACCGCCGTGGCTTGTACAGCGTCACGAACTTCGCCGAACTCGGGCGCGATCGGAAGCGGTATTGCCGCTTGATAGATCCATGGATGGCTGAGGATTTGTTTCTGCGCCGGCGAACTACATCACCTTTTAACCATGCTTTCACAAAGAAGTGGCTAAGATGCTTACTCACCGAATTATCACGAGGAGAAGCACTATGCCCACGGCACGCAGGAAATCGTCTCGCTCCACCGCTACAAGAGCCACAAAGAAGCCGGCGCCGCCCGCAGCCAGCACGCCTTCGCAGCAGCCCGCAGCGGGCAAACCGGCGAACGGCCCGATATTCGCCGAGCCCAACTTTGAGCCGGATCCGACAAAATTCAAGGTGCCCCACGCGTCGGATTCGCAAGCCTACGCGGAAATGGACGCGCTCATTAAAGCCAGCAAGTTCTTGCCGCTTCCATTTCCTGCGGTGAACGGCGTGGTGGAACCGGTGCTTACGCTGGCTACTGCCTTGGGTTCCAGCGGTCCGGCGACTTTGGAAAAGATACAGCAGAACGGGCAGATCGTTTTTCAGACCGCCGGCGACACGGGGGCCACGCGCGGGCCCAAGACGGAGAACCAAACCGTTGACAAGATGCTCGCCGATTTCCAGGACGAAACGCCGGATGCGGTACCGCAATTTTTTTATAACCTGGGCGATATCGTTTACAGCTTTGGCGAGCACAAGTATTACTACGATCAGTTCTATGACGCTTACCGGAATTATCCGCGGCCGATCTTTGCCATTCCGGGCAACCACGATGGCATTGTTCTGCCGCCGCCGGCCGGGACGGGATCGCCGAGCGATTCCTTGAGCGCATTTCTGGCGAATTTCTGCGCTCCCGGCTTCGCGCACTCGGCGGATGCGGTGGGCATTTCGCGGACGACGATGATCCAGCCGGGCGTTTACTTCACGCTGGAAGCGCCGTATGTGCGCATTTTGGGAATCTACAGCAACATGCTGGAAAATCCTGGAGTGATTTCTTCCACGAAAGATCCGAAATCCGGGATGCCGAAGTTCGACAACTTAAGCGACGTTCAACTCGAGTATCTGCAAGCGGCACTGGCACGGATTAGGTCCGAAAAGTTCGCTGGAGCAGTGATATTGGCGGTGCACCATCCTCCATATGGATATGGCAAACATTCGGGAAGCATGGTGATGCTGAAGGAAATTGACGGTATTTGCGCCGACGTCGGGGTTTGGCCGCATGCCGTGCTGTCGGGACATGCGCACAATTACCAGCGATTCACCCGCACGCTTAACAACCGCCAGATACCGTTTATTGTGTGCGGCAACGGCGGGCACGGTTTGCAAAGTCTTTCGAAGACGCAAACCATTCGCACGCCGCAGGACATGAAAATGTTCGCCCAGCCTGAGAGGAAAGACTCGGTCACGTTTGAGAGCTATGACGACAAGAATTACGGCTACCTGCGGGTGATCGTTGATCCGAAACAGCTGCGCATTGAATATCACCCGGCATCGGACGGTTCGACCACCAAGACTCCGGATGATTTTGCCACCGTGGACCTTGCCAGCGGAACTTTAATTCATTACATTCCAGCGTGATCTGAACTCCCGACCTGGCGCGTTGGGACGCGCGAATTTGTGAGGTGCTGTAGTAGAGTTTGAGTGATGTTTGCCGCGAAATGGTGGGCGGTGGTTGTCGTGTGCACGGCCTGTGCACAGGCGCAATATAAGGCACCGGCGCCGGGCGCGAATCGGCCCGGCCAATTCACCGATATTGCCGAAGCTGCGGGCATTCGTTTCCAGCACGCCGCGCCGCACACCTCCAGAAAATATCTGATCGAAACCATGGCGCCGGGGGTGGCGCTGTTCGATTTCGACAACGACGGCCGGCTTGACATCTTCGTCACCAACGGCGCGCCCATCGCCGATCCCACGGCGAAGGGAACGATTCCACAGAAGACCGGGCCGGAATATTGGAACCGGCTTTATCACCAGAAACCCGACGGCAGCTTCGAAGATGTCACCGAGAAGGCGGGACTGCAGGGGGTTGGTTACGGCATGGGAGTGGCCGTGGGCGATTATGACAACGACGGATTCGAAGATTTGTTTGTGACTGGCTATGGCGGCAACCGCCTCTATCACAACAACGGCAACGGCACTTTTACCGATGTGACCAATTCAGCCGGCGTGGCTGGCAGCGGCTGGTCCACGAGCGCGGCATGGGTCGATCTGGATAATGACGGTCTGCTTGATCTTGTGGTGGCGCGATATATCACGTGGGATTTTGATGACGTCTGGTGCGGGCAGCCGGCGATTCGAGTTTTCTGCCACCCCGATTCGTTCGCGCCGATTTCTATGCTTGCCTACCACAATGACGGCAACGGACATTTCACGGAGGTCGCGCAGAAGATCGGACTCTCCAAGCCGGCAAAGGCACTGGGCATTGCGCTGGCCGACTATGACCGCAACGGGCACATCGATATCTTCGTGGCCAACGATTCCTGGCCGGAATTTCTTTTTCACAACAAGGGCGATGGAACGTTCGAGGAAGTCGGCCTGGCGGCCGGAGCGGCGCTGGACGGCGATGGCCGTACTTACGCCGGGATGGGCGTGGATTTCGCCGACTATAACAACGATGGCTGGCCCGATATTCTGGTCGATAATCTGGCCAACCAGATGTATGCGCTTTATCTGAACAACCGCGACGGCACGTTCAACTACACCACCTATGCCACGGGGCTGTCGCGCATCAGCCTGATGCATTCCGGGTGGGGCGCGCGCTTTCTCGACTACGACAACGATGGCTGGAAAGACATTTTGATTGCCCAAGGACACGATCTCGACAACGTGGAGAAAACCAACCCACAACTTCATTATCGCGAGCCAATGATGCTGCTGCGCAATACGGGAAACGGATTCGCAGACGTTTCGGCTGCCTCGGGAAGCGCATTTCAGCAAGCATGGGCGGCGCGCGGCATGGCGATTGGCGATATCGATAACGATGGGAGGATTGACGCCGTCGTTGCTACCAATGGGGGTGCGCTGCACGTTCTCCACAACGAAACTTCGACTTCGAACCACTGGCTTACGCTGAAACTCATTGGGCACCGCAGCAATCGCGATGGCATTGGGGCGGTTGTGAAATTAACTACCAAAAGTGGAGCGCAATGGGTCACGGCCACGACAGCTTCAAGTTATCTTTCCTCGAGCGACAAGCGGGTCCACTTCGGGCTGGGAACAAATGCTTCGGCGGAGAACGTTGAAGTCCGATGGCCGAGCGGAATTCTTCAGACTTTGAAAGACGTTCGTGGCGACCAGATTTTGCAGGTGGATGAACCGGTGGAACCTTCGCCGGTCAAGTCTTCGGCTGCCGGGTCTTCTGCAAAATGATCATGCCTACGGCTGTGAGGGGCTGACGCTGCTGGAACTGGTTCCGCGGCAGAGAATAAGGCAGAGCACCAGAACCCCTCCGCCTGCTCCCGCACCAATTTCAATCCATTTGGCGTTTAGCGGATGTTGCGGACTCTCGGGTGGCGCCGCAGCACCGCAAGCCTTCGCTTCTTCGCGCGAAGCCTGCTCGCCCTCATGGACAGTGGCGGATTGGGTCGCCGCCGAGGCAGTCGACGTTTTTCGGGCTGCGCCGCCGTGAGTAATATTCACGTCTTTCTTCAGCGCAGAAACCTGGACCGTTCCGGTGCGGTCGGTTACGTCGTATTGCGTCCGGTCGCTATTAACGGGTTCGACCTTGAGGCACTTTACATGAACCTGCATGGCCGTCGATGTTCCCACGGAAACGCTGCCGTGTTCGAGATCGAGAAAACTGCCCTGAAACCTTACAACTGACTCTGACTGGATTAACACCGAGGAGCCTTCGACGTCGAGATTGGCGACGAATCCCGGCCGCGTTTCGATGACATCTCCGGCGAAAATCGGCTGCGATGTTCCGACTTCACTGCCGTTTACAGACACACCGCCGTTACTGTGCAGCAGCGCCGCGCCCGCATCGGCCGCGTGGAGCGGCGCGGCGGAGAAGAAGGCAAACAGGGCCGACGCGAAGATCGTTTGCAGGACAGAGACACGCATAGCTACGACCCGTTTTCACAGGGCTTATCAAAAGCCTACGGGCAGGGAAGCGTGTCGTCTATTGACGTTCTGGATGCCGCTGCGCCTATCACGCGCAGAAAGCAATTTTTGTACTGCTTCCACAAGTCCGGTATGCTGGGCGCAGCATTGCGCTATTCACTTCCGAATATGGAAGCGGCCCCCGAGAACGATGTCGTAATTGAATTCCGGAACGTCGGGTACACGCTTCCCAATCATCAGCTTCTACTTTCGCAACTGAGCCTCCAGGTGCGGCGTGGCGAATCTTTGGTCCTTCTCGGTCGCAGCGGTTCCGGCAAGACTACCTCGCTCAAGTTGATCAACCGGCTGCTGACGCCAAGCGCGGGCGAGATTTTCGTAAACGGGATAAACATCGCGGCGAGCGATGTGATCCAGTTGAGAAGAAGCATCGGTTATGTGATTCAGGACGCAGGGTTGTTTCCTCATTACACCGTCGAGCGAAATATCGCTGTCGTGCCGAAA
Organism: Binatia bacterium; assembly: GCA_035538435.1. GTDB lineage: Bacteria > Acidobacteriota > Terriglobia > Terriglobales > Acidobacteriaceae > Sulfotelmatobacter. Next base: position 27,425 of record DATLKM010000222.1, on the reverse strand, counting down.
ATCGAAGGCTGGAGCGCCGGTCGGATCAGGGAGCGGGTCCGCGAATTGATGCAGTTGGTTGGACTCGATCATGAGCTAGCGTCCCGTTATCCCCATCAGCTTTCCGGGGGACAGCGGCAACGAGTGGGAGTGGCAAGGGCATTGGCCGCCGATCCAGCCATCCTGCTCATGGACGAGCCGTTCGGCGCGCTGGACGCGCTTACCCGCGACCAGTTGCAGCGTGAATTTCTGGCATTGCACCAGCGGCTGAAAAAAACCGTTGTGTTCGTGACCCATGACTTGCACGAGGCGATGCGGGTGGCCTCGCGTATCGCCTTGATGGAGGGCGGCCAGCTGAGAACCGTGCTTTCGCCGGCGGATTTTGTGCGCTCGAGCGATCCGCTGGCGGCCGCTTATGTAAGAGCATTTTCGGATGGCCGAAACTCATGCCGGGCAGAGGGCGATGGATGAACTTTTTTCACTTTCTGGCGCAAAATCGCGATCAAATTGTAGAACTCACGCTGGAGCATTTGTGGCTGGTGGGAATTTCCACTGTGCTTGCGGTTATCGTGGGTATACCGCTGGGAATTGTCAGCGCGCGCTGGCCCCTGTGGAACCGCCCGGTTCTCGGCAGCGCCAACGTAATTCAGACGATCCCGAGCCTGGCATTGTTTGGATTTTTGCTGCCGGTTCCGTGGATCGGAGAGCGGGCCGACCGCCTGGCGATTCTGGCCTTGACCCTGTACGCGCTGCTGCCGGTGATTCGTAACACGTTTACGGGAATTCGCGGCGTCGATGCGGCGGTGGTCGAAGCCGGCCGCGGAATCGGACTCACCGACCGTCAGTTGCTTTTTCAAGTGCAACTGCCGTTGGCCTCCAGCGTGATCTTGTCGGGCGTGCGGATTGCCGTTGTAGTTTCAGTTGGACTCGCCACCATCGCTGCGGCGATCGGGGCGGGAGGGCTGGGCGAATTTATTTTTCGCGGACTGGCCATGGTGAACAATCAGTTGATTCTGGCCGGCGCCGTGCCCGCGGCGATTCTGGCTTTGAGCGCCGATTTCGGCCTGGGCTGGGTGGAAAGGCGCTTGCGGCCGCGATGAGATGCGCGCAAAAGAAGTTGGGAAGCGCCTGTGTGCTGCTCGTTATTTTTTCTCTCTCCTGCGCGCCCTCGCGCTCCAGCCGCGTCGTGATCGGATCCAAAAACTTCACCGAATCTCTGATGCTCGGCGAAATTATGGCGCAGCAGATCGAAGCCCACACGGATTTAAAAGTGGAGCGGCGTTTTTATCTGGCGGGAACCTACATTTGCCAGCAGGCCATGCTGGCCGGACGAATCGATATTTACCCGGAATACACAGGCACGGCGGTCACTGCGATTCTTAAGGAGAAAGCACAGGGCGATAAAGAGCAGCTATACGAGCGATTAAAAAAGGAATACGAATCGCGTTTTGCGTTTACGCTGTCGACGCCCTTCGGCTTCAACAATACGTTTGCCATGGAAATTCGCGGGGAAGACGCAAGACGGCTTCATCTGACTACGCTCTCTCAGGCCGCTCCTTTCGCTCCACACTGGCGCGCCGGATTCGGCTACGAGTTCATGGAGCGGCCTGACGGCTACAAAGGCCTGGCCGCCGCTTACGGCCTGCGTTTTGCGAGCGCTCCACGCATCATGGATCTTGGCCTGCTCGCGCCGGCGCTCAAGGCGCACCAGATCGACATAGCTGCGGGAAACGCGACCGATGGCCTCATTCCCGCGCTCGATCTGTTCGTGCTGGCAGACGATCGCCACTACTTTCCTCCGTATGAGGCGGTAGCGGTCATGCGCGGGGCTGTGCTGCAAGAGCACCCGGAAATAGCCAATGCCGTTGCGGCGTTGGCGGGACAGATTTCGGATGCTGAAATGCGTAGATTAAACTACGCGCTCGACGGAGAGCATCGCGATGCAACCGTAGTAGCGCGCGAGTTTCTGCACAACAAACATCTGGTCCCCTAGAAAACCGGCCGATTTTTCGTTGAAACTACCGGGCCGCTTGAACATCTAACCGTTCTGCCTGCTGGAATGTGCCCGCCAATCGGTATTTTCCAGTATTTTGCGCGGATTCGGCAGAAGCGTACAATCCAACGAATTGTGCCGGCTGACTGCCGCCGGGGACTTGACAGAACGATTGTGGGGGACCAGCCATGCCAGCCATCGAAAGCCTTTCCCACGCGCGCAGCGGACTATGGACACAGCTCGCCGATGCGCGCAAACAGACCGATGAGATTTTCGCCCTGGTCAAGCCGCAGTTTCTCTACGAGCGGCCAATCGCGGAACGGCATCGCATCGTCTTTTATATCGGGCATCTTGAGGCATTCGACTGGAACCTGCTGAACGGGCGCGTCCTGGGGCGGAAGAGTTTTCATCCCGAGTTCGATCGATTATTCGCCTTTGGCATAGACCCGGTGGGCGGCGGCCTGCCATCCGACCAGCCTGCGGATTGGCCTTCCCTCCACCATGTACGCGGCTATGTGCAGGGCGTTCGAGACGCGCTTGATGAGAGCGTTGAATCTGCCCTGGCCGAGGAAAATCCGCCGCGGACCGATGGCTTCGCCCTGACTACTCTGCTGAATGTGGCTATTGAGCACCGCCTTATGCACGCGGAAACGCTGGCCTACATGTTCCATCAACTGCCGCTTGCTCAAAAGATTCATCGCAACGAAAATCTGCAAACCACTTCCGGCCGTCTGTTTCATCAACCGATTCAAATCCCCGCCGGTGACGCTACGCTCGGGCTGGCCCGTTCCAGCGGCGCTTTCGGATGGGACAACGAATTCGAATCTCACAGCGTGCATGTCCCCGCCTTGGCCATCGACAAATACAAAGTGACGAACGGGCAGTACCTGGAATTCTTGGAGGCGGGGGGCTATCAGGCGCGTGAACTCTGGCAAGACGCAGACTGGGCGTGGAAATCGCAGCAATCAATTTCTCACCCCGCGTTTTGGAAGCAGTCGGGAGATCAGTGGCTTTATCGAACGATGTTCGAGGAACTTCCGCTGCCGACGGACTGGCCGGCGTATGTGAGCCAGGCCGAAGCCAAAGCGTACGCGCGCTGGAAGGGAAAAGCGCTGCCGACAGAGGCCGAGTGGCATCGCGCCGCATACGGTACGGCCGACGGCGGCGAGCGAAGCTACCCCTGGGGCGATTCCGCGCCCGCGCCGGAATTGGGAAATTTCGATTTTGAGCGCTGGAGCCCGACATCGGTCGATGCGTTTCCCCAAGCCCAGAGCGGTTTCGGAGTTCACGACATGATGGGCAACGGATGGGAGTGGACTTCCACTGAATTCGGGCCTTTCGCCGGCTTCGCGCGTTTTCCTTTTTATCCGGGATACTCGGCCGACTTTTTCGACGGCAAACATTTCGTCATGAAAGGCGGTTCGGCCCGCACGGCGGCAAGCATGTTGCGCCGCAGTTTTCGCAACTGGTTTCAATCGCACTACCCATACATGTACGCGGGATTTCGCTGCGTGCAGCGCTAATTTGCAATCGCTTCGTCGCGCCCATTCGTCCAAGGAGCTTTTCTCATGCTGGTCCACGCCATCACACCGAACACGACGTACGAGTTTGCCGCCGATGTCCGCGCCGGCTTGACCAAGCCGGGGCAAAAAGAACTGCTCTCGAAATATTTGTACGACGATGTGGGTTCTGCCCTCTTCGAAGTCATCAGCCATCTACCGGAATATGGGTTGACCCGCGCTGATGAACGCCTGCTGCGGCGGCACGCGGGGGACATTGTGGACCGCCTTGCCACGCCCGTATCGGTGGCCGAACTGGGCAGTGGCAGCGGGCGCAAGACGCGCCACATTCTGGAAGCGCTGGGCCGGCGCCAGCGCACGATTTACTATCCCATTGAAATTTCCCACTCCGCGCTGGTGATGTGCGAGCGCGAACTGAGCGATATTGAATCGATCAGCATTGTGGGTTTCGAGCGCGAATATCTCGATGGCCTGCTGGCTGCGGCGGCGCGGCGTCAGCAGGGGCATCATCTGCTGGTTTTGTTCCTGGGCAGCACGATTGGAAATTTCGACCGCCCTGCGGGAATGAAGTTCCTTTCCGAGGTGCGACGCATTCTTGAACCCGGCGATTTTCTGCTGCTGGGCACCGATCTGGAGAAATCCACGTCGCAGCTCCTGGCCGCTTATGACGACGAGTTGGGTGTGACTTCGGCCTTCAATCTGAATCTGCTGGCGCGAATTAACAGAGAGCTGGAGGGGAACTTCGATCTATCGCAGTTCGAGCACGCTGCCATGATCAATCGCGAAGTTCGAAGCGTGGAGATGCATCTGCGCTCGAAAGTGCGTCAACAAGTGAGGATTGACGCTGCCGATCTGACTGTCGAATTCGCCGAGGGCGAAACCATCTGGACCGAAAGCAGCCACAAGTACACGCGGCAAGAAGTGGACTTGATGGCGCACAGCACGGGGTTTCGGTGCGAGGCGCAGTGGATCGATGACCGGTGGCCTTTTGCGGAGAGCCTGCTGGTCGCAGCGTGACGTGAGTGCCTCGCAGAAGAACCCGGTCTGCGTCGCCTGAAAAAAAGTACCCGAATGTTCGCGGGCTTACGCATCCTCTTCGCTCGGCGGGACGGCGCAGGCACCGTCCCTACGTCACATTGCTTAACACTGTGTTGATGTTGAAGTAAAACTTTGTAAACCCCATCCTTTCGCCTAAGCCGCGTTGTACATTGGAATATATGGCTTTAGCCAGATCCATGCGGGCGCGGGCGAAGCTATTCCTTCGCGCAGCATTATGGGCCGTGCTCTGCTCAAGTGTTACCGGGCTCGTGGGCACACTGGCCGGCGCGCAGACACAACCCGCCGCTGCCGCCGCGCCGCGCATCGGGTTGGTTAAAGCGATTGAGGGAAACCAGATCACGTTCACTCCGGATTCCGGGCCGCAGGTGACGATCACGGTTCAGGATGCGACACGCTTTCTGCGCATCGCTCCCGGGGAAAAGAATCTGAAGAATGCGACGCCGATGCAGTTGCGGGACCTTCAGATTGGCGACCGCATCATGATTGGCAGCAAGCCGGCGTCCGATGGGGGCCCGGCGGTCGTCTCGACCGTTGTCGTGATGAAACGCTCCGATCTTGATGCGCGCCATCAGCAGGAACTTCAGGACTGGCAGAAGCGTGGCGTCGACGGGCCGGCCGCCGACGTCAACACGGCGGCCGGAACGGTGACAATTACGGTCGGTGCTCTGGCAGCGAAGAAAAATGTGGTGATTCACACCTCGCCGGCGACAGTGATTCGCCGCTACTCGGCCAATTCCGTCAAGTTCGACGATGCCAAGGCCAGTTCGCTTCAGGAATTGCATTCCGGTGACCAGGTACGCGCCCGGGGTGAGCGCAACACCGACGGAAGTGAGATTGCGGCGGAAGAAATCGTCTTCGGATCGTTCCGCAACATCGCGGGCACGATCAATTCGGTCGATGCGAGCGCTTCCACCGTGGATGTTCACGATCTGATTTCGAAAAAATCGATTACGGTAAAAGTCACCCCCGATTCGCAATTGCGGGGCCTTCCGCCGGAGATGGCGCAGAGAATCGCAGCGAGGCTCAAGGCTGCCATGCTGGGCGGGGCATCGGCGGAAGGGAATTCGGGTGGGGAAGGGAAGGCGCAGAGCCCGCCGGGCGGCCCAGGCGGCGGCCCACCAGGTAGCAGCGGCGGTATGGGCGGACGCGGCGGTGGCCCGCCGGACCTGCAGCGTATGCTGAGCCGTCTGCCCGCGGGTTCGCTTAATGATTTGCATAAAGGCGACGCGGTGGTGGTTCTCTCGACAGAAGATGGTGGAGGGCCAGGCTCAGTCGTGACCCTGCTCACCGGTGTCGAGCCGATTTTGCAGGCAGCTCCGGGGGCCAGCGGAGCCTCGATTCTTACCCCCTGGAGTTTGGGCGCGCCAGCGGGCGATGCGGGCGGCCCATAATGTTGTTCGCCGCGCGCAAGCGGCGGATTGATTTTCGTTCTCACCAAAACCCAGATCGACAAGTCCAACGAAATGTGCGTTTCGTAATCGGAATTAAAGAATGAAGTCTTGGAAAGACCTATTGCTGGCATTCGTATTTCTGCTGTCAAATCTGGCGGCAGCGCAAACCGCGCCTGCCACGAACGCGGTGTCGAATTCGGGCGCGTTGCGCGGGCAGGTGAATGACCCGTCGGGCGCAGCCATTCCTAACGCGAATCTATCCATGGCCCCGGCGTCCGGCGGCGCGGCGCTGAAAGCTCAGAGTGACGGGCAGGGAGCGTATGAGTTCCGCGGAGTGGCTCCCGGAAAATATTCGCTGACCGTCGCTGCTCCGGGGTTCGCCACTTATTTGAACAATAACGTCGTGGTCGGCCCCCAGGCCATGCGGCTGAATGTGGAGATGGCGATTCAGGTCGAAGAAGAAAAAGTTCAGGTTTCCGATACTGCGCCTACGGTCGATGTGAATCCAGAAAACAACGCGGGCGCAATTGTCATTTCCGGCAAAGAACTTGAGGCGCTGCCGGACGATCCCGACGAGCTGCTGACCGATTTGCAGGCGCTGGCCGGGCCTTCCGCAGGGCCCAATGGCGGGCAGATCTATATCGATGGATTCACGGCCGGGCAGCTTCCGCCCAAGTCTTCGATCCGCGAGATTCGTATCAATCAGAATCCGTTCTCGGCCGAGTACGACAAGCTGGGTTACGGCCGCATAGAAATTTTCACCAAGCCCGGCACCGATCAATATCACGGGCAGGCTTATGTTATCGGCAATGACTCAGCTTTCAATTCGCCGAATCCGTTCGGCGGAGCCAACCAGCCGGGTTACGACACCACGCAGTACAGCCTGAACTTTGGCGGGCCCATCAATAGGAAGGCGTCTTTTTTCATCGACTCGCAGCGCCGCAATATTGCCGATCTTTCGGCGGTGGATGCATTTGAACTGGTGAATGGCGCCCAATTCAATCTGCTGGAATCTGTGCCCAATCCGCGCCATCGCACCAACATTACGCCGCGCATCGATTATCAATTGAGCAAGAACAACACGCTCACAGTACGCTACCAGTATTACCACAACACTGAAGGGGCGGATGGTGTGGGCCAGTTCAACCTGGCATCGCAAGCCTATAACACCGACGAAACCGAGCACACGCTTCAGATCAGCGACACGCAGATCTTCGGCGGAAAAATTGTCAACGAGACCCGCTTTCAGTACCTTCGCGAGCTAAACAATCAATTCGCGCTGAACAGCTCGCCCACGATTAACGTTCCCGGGGCGCTGGGCGCAGGAGGAAACAGCCAGGGCGACGTCTTCGATCACCAGGACCATTACGAACTACAGAACTACACTTCGATCGTCCACGGCAGCCACACGATCAAGTTCGGCGCGCGGCTGCGCGGAGTGAGGGATGCGAACACGACAACATCGGGGTTCAACGGGACGTTTACGTTCTCGTCGCTGCTTCCCAATTCCCAGCAATCGCCCTGCACCCCATCCGCGGGCGCGCCGCCGTGCCCGATTCCTTACAGTACGTACGCTTCGGCGGGTGGTGTGGGCACAACTCCGATTGCTACGCAGCTTTCCTACACGTGCAAGGTAGGGTCGTCGGGATGCGCGCCGGGCACGCCAGCCATCGTGGTCAATAATTTCGACGCCGGGCTGTACTACCAGGACGATTGGAAAGTCCGCTCCAACATAACCTTCAGCTACGGCCTGCGCTATGAAATGCAGACTGGAATTTCCGATCACGCCGATTGGGCGCCGCGCATCGGACTGGCCTGGGGCGTGGGAGGAAAATCTGCCCCGCCGAAAGTCGTGATCCGCGGGGGTTTCGGAATTTTCTATGACCGTTTTCAGGTCGCACAGATTCTCGAAGCACAACTGCTGAACGGCGCAACCCAGGAGCAGTTCGTGATCAATAATCCGGTTTGCCCGAGCACGGATATTTTCAGTTGTACCGGGTATGCCGCTCCGGCCAAGACTGCGATCTACCAGATCAGCCCGCGCCTGCACGCGCCTTACACGATGCAGTCGGCCATCAGTGTAGAGCGGCAACTGACGAAATCGGCGACGCTGAACGTCACTTATCTGAACTCGCGCGGCTTCGATCAGTTGCTTACGATCAATGCCAATGCACCTTATCCGGGGACGCCGTGTCCTCCATGCTCCACTCCCACCGGGGGGAATCTGTACCAGTACGTTTCCGGAGCGGTCTTCCGCCAGAATCAGTTGATCGCCAATACGAACATTCGCGCCAGCTCCAAGATTCAGCTTTTCGGCTACTACGTGCTGAACTACGCCAACAGCGATACCGGCGGCGTTTCTACTTTCCCTTCGAATTCGCATGACATCAGCCAGGATTACGGCCGCGCCTCGTTCGATACACGCAACCGCTTGTTCTTCGGAGGATCGCTGGCATTGCCGCGGAATTTCCGGATCAGTCCGTTCATGGTCGTCAGCTCGGGCACTCCGTTCAACATCACGACGGCGAACGATTTGAACAACGATTCCATATTCAACGATCGCCCCGGCTTCGTTTCCACAGCGACGTGCCCTAACGGTCCACCAACAGGAAACGCCTACTGCACTCCGCTGGGAACCTTCGACGCGGCTCCGGCCGCCGGTGAAAAGCTTGTTCCCATCAACTACGGGACGGGGCCGGCGCACGCAACGGTGAATCTGCGCCTCACCAAGACGATTGGCTTCGGCCCTAAAGCCGGCAAGACGAGCGGGAATCAGGGCGACAACGGCCCGCGGGGCGGGCCGGTGGGCGGACACGGCGGTGGAAGCGGCGTGCGCGGGCCCTTATTCGGAGGCGGCCCGGGCGGAATGGGAGGGGGCAACACCGATCGGCGTTACAACCTCACCTTTGGAGTCTCGGCGCGCAATGTGTTTAACAAGGTGAACCTTGCGAGCCCGAGCGGAGTTTTGGGCTCGCACTTTTTCGACCTCTCCAATCAGTTGCAGCAGGGGCCGTTCTCGAACGGAGCGGCAAATCGCCGGATCGACTTGCAGGCCACGTTCAGTTTCTGAACTGCGAACGTTGCGACACGTAGGCCCAGCCGGGCCGTTCTTATGCCTGCTCCTGGGTTATGCTAGAAGAAACGTTATTCTGAAATAAGCATGGAAGTTCTCGCGTCCCCACCAGCCAGCCGCCATCGCCGATCCACTTCAATTACCCGGCGGAATTTTCTGCTTGGGACTGCCGCCGCGGGAGCACTTGCCGTGGCAGGCGACGGAGTTCTGATCGAAGCCAACGATCCCAGGCTCGTTCGGCACGACTTTTTTCTGCCCCGCTGGCCGGAGCGGCTGAACGGGTTTACCATCGCGCTGCTCAGCGACTTTCATTACGATCCGACATTTTCCGTGCATCCTCTACGAGCGGCGATTCCCGTGGTGAATGCATTGAAGCCCGACCTAATCGCGCTGGCGGGCGATTTCGTGACTACGCCGCTAATGGGCAACGACAAAATCGCGGCCCGGGCGGCCGATCCTTGCGCCCTGTTGTTGAGCCAGTTGATCGCGCCGCATGGCCGCTGGGCGGTGTTGGGCAATCACGATGCCGATACTGATCCTGGACATGTCACGGCCGTCTTGCAGGCACAAGGGATTCGCGTTTTGGGCAATGAGTCTGCGGCCATCGAGCGGGACGGGACGCGTTTCTGGATTGCAGGAGTGCACGATGTTCTCACCCACACCGCCGATCTTGCGCAGACTTTAAAAGGAATTCCTGCGAACGAAGCGGTGGTTCTGCTTGCCCATGAACCGGATTTCGCCGACGAATCTTCGCGCTTCTCCATTGATCTGCAACTGTCGGGACATTCGCACGGCGGGCAGATCCGGTTCCCTCTGCTGCCTCCGCTGTATCTGCCTCACCTCGCCAAGAAATATATTCGCGGGGCTTATCTGGTAGGGAACATCCCCCTCTATACGACTTGCGGAATCGGGACCATCGGCATTCCCATGCGCTTGAACTGTCCGCCCGAAATCACCCTGCTGACGTTGCGCCAGTCGATCTAACGAACCGCACGCGGGCGGCGGAAATGTGCAAGTGCCTGCACATCAGGTGCAGCGAGGGTTGCTTCTTGGAGCTGTAATCATCTGAAAACACGGCTGTTAGCCGACGGGTTGGGCTGGTACGGCATTTGCCGATGATTTAGTTTCATCGTGCTTTACCGGAGGAACTTCGTCGCAATGCTTCGCCGCATCTGGCCGTGCTGGTTGTTGATTCTGCTCCCGCTGTGGGGCTGGGCGTCGGTTCCCGCGTCTCTGCAATTGCAGCATGCCACGCTCGCTGCGCGGGAGTGGCGCTTGTGGAAAGCGCCGGCGCGGGCGACGGAATTTGTCGAAGTTCCCCATGTGAGCGCGCGCTCGCGCTGCGAAGACAGCCAGCCGCCTCAAGCCATTGCCACGCCCAATCCGCTGGCGGTCGCGGGCAGCCGCGGACAAAAAGTGAAAGTCAGTTTTATTGTCGGGGCCGACGGGCACGTGCACAGTCCTCTTATTCTCGAAAGCGGCGGCACGGTCGGCGATCGCAACGTGTTGCGCACGGTGCGCAACTGGCGCTATCGTCCCGCGACCTGCAACGGCGTTCCCACCGAAGCCGAGGGCAAGATCGAGTTTTCCCGGAGATGAGTGGCCGCATCGGATAGAATGAACTGATCGTTGTGGCCTTTCATGGCGGATAAAGAAAAAGACAAGCCTTCGAAGCCTGCCGCACCTCCCGGAAAAAAGCTGTCGGTGGATCCGCACGATCCTGCGCTGAGCGAAATTTATCAGCGGCTCTATCCGGAGATTCGCCGCCCCAAACCAAGCCAGGAAGCGATTGCCGCCGCGCTGCAGGCCATGCAGCGCCTGACCATTGAAAGCGATTCGGAATTAGTCACGGAAGAAGAATTGATGGAGGAAGGTTCCGGCACTCAAGTCGCGTGCCGGGTGTGCGGGCATTTAAACCGCATAGGCAACAAGTTTTGCGGCATGTGCGGCTTGCCGTCTGGCGCCGAAGTGGGCGCAGAGAATTCACGGCCTTCGGTTCCGGCTGCGATGGATTCTCCGGTTTCAAACGCGCCACCTTCGGCGCTACCGGAAGTTCACGCGCACGAAGGGACGGCGGCAGGAAAACACCACTACCATCACCATTATCATCACCACTATTTTCAGGGCGCGCAGGAAGCGGCTGTGGTTGCTCCTCGGGGCCCGTCGCCGGAGAGCGCGCGCGAGGCGGACCGGTTGCGGGTTGCCGCGGCCGCCAAAGGCGAGCCGATGTCGCGCCATGAGGCTGCCGTGCGCCGGCTCACACAGGAATGGATTCTTGCCTGCAATACCAAGCAACTTGATGAATTGATCGAACTGTACGCGGCCGATGCGCTTGTGCTGCGTTCCAATCTTCCTCCTATTCGCGGCGCCATGGCCGTGCGCGAGTTTTTCTTTTCTTCACTGGAGGCGGGACTGGGCGAGGTCGCGCTCGATCCCATGCGCGTGGAAGTGCTGGGCGATCTGGCCCACGAAGTTGGGCGTTACAGCGCGCTGGTTCCCGGAACGATCGGCAGACGCGAGGAGCGCGGGAAGTATTTGTGGGTTTTTGCCAGGCAACCGGGCGGGGAGTGGAAGCTGATTTCCGAGTGCTGGTGCGCCGATCTCACGCTTGCCGCCGATGAATCCGACTTTCCCAAGAACTCGGCCGCTCCGGCGAAAGCGCCGCAGCGTAAGAGCTGATTAATCGCGCGGCGCGCATAAATACATGGCCTGATCGAATCGCACCGCCGACTGATCAGTGCCGATAGATAGTTGTATCCGGGTGGTAATTGCGCCAGTCGAACCAGTAGTCTTTCAGAGCGTACACTCGGTCGAGGCATTTTCCCTTCGCGGGGCCTGAGACCGCGCAGCCTTGGAAATTCCACTCGCTGGCCGTGTTTCCATCAACGAGATTCCAGTTCTTCTCTTTTTTATCGCTTGAATCCTTCTTGCCTGGATCGTTTGGGTGAGTATCGGTTGCGACAGTCTGTGCGGGATCCTCTCCCTGCAAAAAGAATTCCGCATCTTTACTGTCGATGCGGCCCACGAAAACGCGGAACGATTTGCCGTCGGAACCTGAGACCAGAAGCAACGGCGTACCATTTACGCGATCCATTACCGGCGACTCCTTCACGAAAGTTTCCCAGGGATAGGCGCGGGCGGCGCCATTGATACTGAGCCCGATCACGAGGTCGCGCGACTTGAGTTCCGTGCCGGGGAAACTGATCACGACCGGAAGCTTGGCCACATCCGGTTCCCAGTTGCTGTCGTATTCCTTGGCGTATTTCGCCACCGGCGCGAGTATCAGGCCGGAAGGCGATTCGCTCCTCCATTCGGAATACGTCAGTTCGTCGCTGAGCACCGGCTTCAGCACTGCGCCTTGCATTGGCCCGAAGATGGCTTTGCCGGTGATCTGCTGCCACCAGCTTCCGGTTTCGCGATCGCGCATCAGAAAATTCTGATTGTTGATTCCGGCCAGATAAAAGTGCAGCGCCTTCCCGCTTATCGTTCGCTCCCACACCAGACCGGTGTGACAAAGCGTTCAATAGGTGACGACGATGGCTTTGTCGCCAACCACGTCGTTGAGTACGTGGTGGTAAGCCATCTGGCTGATGGGATAGGCGCGGGCATCGTCGCCCAGGCGGACTGCCATCACCATTTCTTTACCGTCGAGCTTAGCCTGTGCCTGTGTAAGAAACTGCGGGCCGTCGACAGGATGGAACATCCACTCGAAATAATTCATGCGCGCCATGACGGCGGAGAACGAAACAAGAACCAGCGCAGCCGCGAGGCCGGCTTTTCGCCAGCGCCCAGGGCCGGGCCAAAGGGGCAATGTCAGCAGGAAACACATCATTGCACAGACCGCGGTGACCAACGGAGCGTGTTGGCGCAGCGACATAGCCAAAATCAAACCGCCGCGAGATTGATAACGAAACGGGCGGATGATGAACGCGGGAATGAAGAAGAATGCCGTTCCAACAACGGCCGAGATGGCGAAACCCGCATTCAGCCAGCGCCTAGAAGAAGAGTCCATCGGTGTTTTTGCCCCCCCCAATTGTTCTGCGAATTTTATGGGATTGGCGGTTCCGGAAAAATACTACAAAAAAACTAGACCCCGGTCACAAGACCGGGGTCCCAACAAACAAGTGGTCAGAATAAAGCCGTGAGCGGTTAATTGCTGCGCGCCACCTGATTCTGGCGATAGCTCAGAGTGTCTACGTTGCGGAACATGGGTGTTCCGGGCGGCAGGTTCTGAGGCGTCGCGAACAGAGGATCGAACGTGTATTGGCGGTTGGGAGGCGTGTACACCAGGTTGCAGCACTTGTAAGTGCCGGTGGCGTACTGGTCCCAGTACAGGCTGACGAGCGAGCCTTTGTAATAGAACTGCTGTTGCTGGTTGTTGCCGCCAAGAGAACTGGAGAAGCCGTACCAGTCTTCCATGTAGCGCAGGAAGTTGTGCACGCCGCCATCGGTCCCGAAGCCGAATTCCGGAGTCTGGCTCGTGTTCGTAAAGGCAATGGTCTTGCCGCCTGCGACGGCCACACGATAGTAGCTGGTAATGGCCAGACGGTTCGGCGGGGTAGCTGCGCCGACGCTTTCGCCTTCACCCACCAGGCTGATGGGATTCTCCAGACTGCCGTTGATCTGATGCGAGCTGGTGAGATAGGCGGTGGAAATGCCGGCGTCCTGCCAGTTGTTGGAGATCATGGTGACTGCGTCGGCAATGATCGAAGCCGCCGAGTGGTTCGGTTCTGCTGCTGACGTGCTGTTCCAGGTCAGGTCGTAAGTCGCGTTGCCAGGGGTGCAGCCCACGCTGGTCGAGGTGGGGCAGTTGGAGTTGTAGTTTCCCTGAATGTAGACCGGGTTTTCCGAGCCCACGGTGAAACCGCCGCAACCGGTGGGATTGGCCGCGGTTTGCGAGCAGTTGTTGGTCGCGTTGCCCGGAGGCATGGTCGGAAGGTTGCCCAGCGAACCATCCACCAGTTTCAGGGCGTGGCGCGCGCCAGTGACGCGGTTGGCGCGGCCTACCGTGAAAGTGTTGATGCGGTGGCCCGGAGCGTAGGGGGTCTTCGGATTCGCGGTGTCGGTATCGGTGGTGGTGGCCGAGCCGAAAGCGTCGCCCACCGTCTTGACGCCATAGGTATCCAGCGTGCCGTTGCCGTTGACGTCTTCCGGCGAAACGCCGTTGTAATTGACCGGTTCCAGCGCGCCGTTGGGGGCGAAGCTGTTGCCCGAGTTTACATAATTGACCGTGTCTTCGAATCCATATTCGCCGATCAACTGGGTGGTGGAAACCGAAGCGTTGTACTGCATTCCGCGGCGGTCAGAGAAGTAAAGGATGTACCCGTTGTTGGTGGCGAAATCAACGTTGGTTCCCGTCGAGCCGCTGTTTCCCAACAACCAAGTCTTCAAGTTGCCCACGTCGAGCTCGACCACGTTCATCACCCCGTTGGGTGTGCCGGTGGTCTGGTTGTACTTGCTGAGTTCGTCGTCGTTTTCTCCCTCACGCGAATCGTAAAGGTTGATTGGATACCAGTTGTATTGAGAGTTAACCCCATAGTTCGTCAGGGGCGTTGTGGTTACAGAACCGCCTGTGTAGACCGAATTGAAAGTCACAGCATCTGTGGCGGCGATGGATCCATTGCCGCTGCGATCTGCGGTCATCTGCAGGTAGATAATTGCGTTGCGGTGGTCGGTCAGAAAATTGCTGCCAGTCGCTCCAATGGTGTTGGCGCTCATGGTCGCAGCCGAGCCTGGCGCAGTGGGAACCTGCACTCCACGGGCAAAGCCCAGATGCAGCCACTCGCGGGTCACGCCGTGCCAGTTCTCGTCGCTTGACCACTTGGCTTCCACCAGGAGCCAGCCGTTGATCAGGGGCCATTCCGCCTTGGTGGTGTTCTGCGTGGCAGTCGCGGTGCCCGGGACCCACGGCGGCCAGACAAAACTCGTGTCGCCGGAAGTGCAGGCGCTGCCAACCGAACCCGCTCCGCAGGCTGATTCGCCGAAATAATATGTGTTCAAGCCGCCCGCGGGAACTACGATGCCGCTCTGCGCGCCGCCTGTGGAATCGAACGGGCCGGCCATGTTCACAAATTCGCTGGCCGGGACGGCGCTGGCCAGTTCGACGTCCTGGGTAACATCTCCGTTCCATCCGGGCAGGTGAAGATCGGCTTCTTTGTCGCTGAACAGAATACGAATGGTGGCCTGGTTGGCCAGCCGCGATCCACCCAACAGCGAACTCACCGCTTCTCCCGGTGGTGGCCGACGAATAATCTGGACGGCGGAAGTGGTTCCGTTCACGAAGGGCAGAGTCAGGTCATTGGCGCCCGTGCCGTACGATCCGTCGGTGGTCCCGCCGGGCGTGCCGTTTCCGTCGATAACGTATGCGTTGTAGGTATTGTCGGAAACGGTGACCCAGGTGTTTCCGACCTGGGCGGAGCCGTGGCCTCCGACGACGCTGCCGTTGGTGGCGCCGAGACCGATGGCGCTGCCCCAGCCGGCTGAGATGTCAATGCAAGTCGCGCTCGGAGTTGCTCCCGCCACGTTCGCCATCTGGGTGGCGCAGCCGAGGTTCGTGGTCGGAATCATCACCGTGCCCTGATCCCAGCCGCCGCCCACCGGAAACTGATTCTGCATCTGTTCGCGGATCACGTTGCCGAAGGCGCTAATTTTGTCGCCAAACACCAGGTTGGCGCCGTTGGATACGCCCAGGTAGAGGTCGCCGTTGGTATGAACGCGGCCGGCGAATCCAAGGTTGGGGCTCTGGCCGAAGAAGAGATCGGAATCGGAGAACACACCAAACTGGAATACCGGCACGAGGGCTACTTCGGCCGTGCGTGTCATGCTCACGGTTTCCACATAGTTCAATCGCTGCGCGGTGACGTTCAGGGTGATGGGAATGATCTGCGCGTACAGGCCGGTATCAGGCCCCGCCGAGACCTGGCCCCAAACGCAGGTGGTAGAACCCGCAGAGCAGCTGAGCGCAACGCCGCAACCCGCAACCGGCGCGATGTTGTAGGTCGTGTACGTCATGGTGGGGTCCCAGGTCGGCGGATTGCTGCTCAGCGCGCAGATCTGCGCCGTCGTCGGCGACTGGATGCTCTTGAAGGTGTTGGCCACGTCGGAGGTCATCTTCTCCATGGCGCCTTCGGTGGCCCGGTAGGCATAGTTGTTGCTGAGGTCGGTGCCGCCGACACGCTGCTCGGTATTGACCATCATGAGCAGGGCGACGGCAAAACCCGACAACAGCATCATCAACAAGAGGGAAGCGACGAGCGTGAAGCCTCGTGATGCGGATTTGGCGCTGGACATCGTGTTTCTCCTCATATCCCTTACCGGATCGTTCTTTCCTTCCATGACAAAAAAATCGCCGGTGCCCGCGAAGTTAGTAAGCGGAGCCGGTTATCGGGTACTCCTGCTGCATGCTCAGGTTGCGAGCGGAAATCGAGGTCTGAAGATCGAGACTCTGATATCCGCCGTAAACGTTGTCCTGGCTGCGCATGCTCATGTGAGCAATATTTACTTTCATGATCATGTTGGGGGACGTCCCGGCGGGAAGGCTGGCCAGATTCGTGGAGATGGTTCCGCCGTTGTCCACGTCGTAGGTGAACTTCAAGAAGACCACGTTCTCGGCCACAGGGGCGGGTTTTTGGCCGCTCTGAATTCGCATCAGGCGCGGGGTCACGCCGTCGGCGGGAGAAATATCAAGATAATAGGTGACGGAAAGGAGGCGGACGGCCGAGGGCAACGCGGCGCTGGCAAACTGCTTCAGGCTGCCCGTGGTGGCAGTGGGCTGATTAATGTGGCCCGGATCGGTGGCAGCAAACGTGACGGTAAAGCACGAGACGTTGCCCCCCGTCGGCGCGCAGGTCGTGGGAGTTCCTGTGACCACTCCAATGGCCTTGATGCCGAACATAATCATGTCGCCCACCTGAAGCCCCACATAGGCCGCGTTCAAGGCCGGCGGAGTGACGATACCTGTGGGCAGGACGCAGGTCGCCGGCAAAACCGCGGCCAACTGGAAGGTGGCTATGGTGCCGGTGGAGTCCATGGTGCCGGTGTAACAGTTCAAGGCCAGGCTCGGATCGGCCGAGTTGATGGTGATAATGTCGGTTGGTCCGGAGGCGGCGTTGACCGTGATGCCCAGGCTTGGGCCGGGGATTATGGAGTAAAAGTAGGGAACGCCCGAGGTGGTCGGATACGCCACCGGCGCGCCGCTGATGTAGCTGCACGTGGTCACGCCGGTGCAGGGGTAAACCGGTAACGTGCCCGTCCCATAAACCAGGCCGACCACATTGCTGGAAAGACCCTGCTGTCCGAGTGCGCCGGCTCCGGCCATGCTGATGTCACGCTGAAGAATATTGGCGGCAGCGCGGAAATCCTGTTGCATCTCGGCCTTTTGTGTGGTGATGGTGGAAGCTTTGAGGGCGCGGCTGTACACGTCGGCCGCGGCAGTCACCATGACCATGCCCAGCGCCGCGGAGAACAGCAATTCCATCAGCGAAAAACCGCGATTGTGTTTGCCAGTGCGCCGCATAAATTCCTCAGTGGTACGAAGAGATGTATTCGTCGAGCACATAGGATTTGGTTCCGCTGTGGTTGGGGACCGTGTAATTGATGGTGATGGTCACCTGCACCAGTGTGGGGATCGTATTGCCGCTGCTGTCGAGCAGTGGAGTAATGGCAATGTTGCGGGTGAAGTTGTTCAGAGAGACGATCTGATCGTCGGCCGTCCCCACCAGTCCGTCGGGGCCGGGTTCGGTCACGCAGGCCACGCCGCCGTTGGGGCAGGTAGCGCCCGAGGAAGTAGTGCAGGAAACGTCATCGGCGGTGTCCAGAATTCCATCCGGCCCGGCGCACTTGGGGGCGTTATTGCCGGGGATGAAGATTCCCGGCGGCACCGCGCTGGTGTTGGCGATGGAGGAGAACGGAATCTGCGAGTTGTTGCGCGCGGCAAAAATGCTTTCCATGGCTTCCGAAGCCAGCTGGCGGGCGAACATATCCTCCTGCGAAGTGGCGGTGGCGCCCATCATGATGCCCAGTGTAGCCAGCACGGACAACATGCCGACGGCGAGAATCACCATGGAAACCATGACTTCCATAAGGGAGAAGCCGCTTTGTCTTACCCGATGCTGTGGCCGATTCGTCACTGTTGACTCCATTTCCATTGCGGGCTGGAATAGACCAGCCGCCATCCGCGAATGCGGCCCGTGTATCCCCAGAGCGAAATTGCCCGTTGGGTTGCGAGTTGCCCCGGCACGCCCAGGTAAACGACGCCGTTGTTGACGTTGCCTCCGGTTGGCCCGTTGTCCTGCGCCGAGCCATCGGGGTAGAAGTAAATGACGTTGCTGCCGCCGAGACCGCTGGGCGCCTGATCGAAATCGAAGGTGTTGGCCGCGGTGCCGAAACCATCGGGCGTCGTGGGGGCGACAGTGGGCGAAGTGGGGACGCCCGGTTCCACGTGATAGGTCACATCCACAGGCAGCGTGGCGCTGAACAATACCGGGGCCAGGGCCGTGTCCTGGGTAACCGTGATTGTCCCGCCGTTTACTCCGGCTACCGGCCCGCTGAACGTGACTGTATAGACGCGCATGTCGGCGGCTGCCTGGTCGCGCGCACGCCGCAGCCCGGTGACAGTCAGGTTGTAGGCGTCGTTTACCCGCTGCTGCTGGAGAGCGGGTTGCAGCATCACGTCGGCAACCGCGGCCAGCACCAGTGAAACGCTGATTGCGATCGCCATTTCGATCATGGAAAAGCCGGTTTGTCTTCTCGACGCCATAGATATCATTTCGCTGCTTGGTTCTGTTTACCGTCCGAATTTCGCATCCGTCCGGCAAACGGACGGCTCTTGGGGCTTTGGTCAAGCCTGCGGCACTCGGGGTATTCTTCATCGTAGGAACGCCCCACCGGAGCGTCAAAGCACGAGGGTGCAGTGCAAAAGCATTGGCCTTTTGTAATTCAGGTGGTGACTGAGGTCACAAGACTGAAGGCAACGGAGTTAATGAGGCCCAGCCCGCTGGGGTCGTCTCCGTGAATGACAATGGTAACTTGTCGCGCGAACCATCGTGACCCTACGATGAGGGGCAAGTATGAATCTGTCTTCGATTCTGGTTTGCGGAGACGAGTCGACCGTCGCGGTCATTGGCCGTGTTCTGGAGGAACTCGAGATTCGCGTAGAACTCTGTGCCGATGAGGCGCGGGCAGCCGTTCGTCTGGCCCAGGACCGCTTTGATCTGATTATTCTGGATTGCCCGACGCCGGCAAGCACGGTCGCCTTGCTGAGTGAGCACCGATCCTCCACCAACAAGGATTCCAGCATCACGGTGGTGGTGGTTTCCGGGCAGGAAAGCATCCGCGAGATGTTTTCGCTGGGGGTTAACTTTGTTCTTTACAAACCGGTTTCGTATGAGCGCGCTTTGAGCAGCTTGACGGCGGCGCAAACTGCGTTGTTCCGCGACAAGCGCCGCAAAGCGCGGGCTACGGTGCACACCCATGCCACCATTGACTATGCGGGCGTGGAACGGGACCGCGCCACCCTGGTCGACTTAGCGGAAGACGGCATGGCGGTCAATTTCGGAAAGCGGCTTCCTCCCACCTGCAAAGTTTATTTTCAATTTCAGTTGCCGGGCCAGCGGGCCACGGTGCGGCTTTCAGGGATGGTGGTCTGGCAGGACTGGAACGGCCGCGCCGGTGTTCAGTTCATGGATGTGCCGCAGTCTTCGCGCAAACTCATTCAGGAATGGCTGAAGCAGAATCTGCAAGATGCCGCCAACCGGGCCCTGGATTCCGCTCAGGTCGAAGTGGAGCACTCAACGCGGCCGGCGAAAGAATCGGCCGGAACTAACTCTTCGGCCAAGGCCGCCGCCGGCGATTCGATTGTGCGCGAGAAGGAAGCCCGCGCCCGCTTTCAGGCTGAACCGGGAAACCGCCGTGGCCAGACGCGTTACGCCTGCCGCCTGGGAGCGGAGGTGTATCAGCAGGGAAGCAAAGTCAGGAATTACTGTCACCTCAGCGATCTCAGCCCGGGTGGTTGCTATCTGGAAATGCCGCTGGCTTTTCCCGCCGGCACGCCGGTAGAAATCACGGTACGGACGCAGCAAATGAAGTTGCGCGTGAGCGGCGAAGTACGCGCTTCTCATCCCGGCCACGGAATGGGAATCGCATTCCGGCTAAGCACAAGGGACGAACGCCTGGGCGTACAGCAGTTGATTGACTTTGTTGCTGCGGCTACGGAAACCACTTAATCCTGGCTTCGGGCATGGGCCTGGAACTTCGTGCGGGCCCGACGCACAATGGCCCGCGCCTACGCTCTTTTCGTTTCTCCGTTCGACCTGTCTCCGTTCGACCTGTTCGCCAACGCCAGTACCGGCAAAGCCGCCAGCTGCAAGACCACCGAGAAAACCACCAGGGCCACAATCGATTTGTCGTAGAGCAGGCCCATGATCGCGCTGCCGGCAAACCAGGCCACGCCGAACGCGGTATCGAAGACGCCGAACGCTGTGCTGCGCCGCTGCGATGGAACCATCCCTGCGAGCACTGCCTTCAGGCAGGAATCCTGCGCTCCCATGCCTATGCCCCAAAGAATCATGCCGATCAGGCCGAACTGAACGCCATCCAGAAAAACCAGCGGGGCGAAGAAGGCGGAAATTCCGAACGCCACGAAAACGATCGGCATGCCGATTTTGTCCAGCAACTTGCCAAAGATCAGAGCAGAAATCGCGCCCGTGGCCATGGCGACGGCGTAAAAAACCGGGACCATCCCTTGCGGTATGACAGCGCTCTTCTGAAAATGAAATGCGATTAAAGAAAAATCGGCGAAGCCGGCAGCAATCAGCGCTGCGCCGGCCATGTACATCCAATAATTCTTCGAGAAGCCCTTGCCGGTGAACTGACGCACAGGCTTGGTGCTCAACTCATGGGGCCGGGGATACAGAATGCGCGCTACAACCAGAACTGCCAGGCAGAGCACCGCCGAAATCAAGAGGGTGGCGAAGGCGTGCTGATATCCGCCGCGGCGGTAAAGCACCCACGCCATTAAGAGCGGACCGAGTGTGGCCCCGGTCTGGTCCAGCGCTTCGTTCAGGCCGAACACCCATCCCTGGCCAATCGACTCGCCTGCCTGGGAAAGCATGGACTCGACCGCAGGCTTGCGGATAGCGCGTCCCGTGCGCTCGGCTACGGCCAGCGCGGCCGCCGCGGGCCAGTTACCCGCCAAGGCCATCGCGGGCACGGCCATCATGTTCACGAAGTAACCGAGAAACGCCAGCGCCCAGTATTTGTGCGTCTTGTCGGCCAGATAGCCGAAGACCGAGCGGAGTCCGAAGCCCACCATTTCGCCGAATCCGGCGACAAAGCCGACCACGGTTGCGCTGGCGCCCAGATATCCCAGGAATGGGCCGACGATGCTGCGCGCGCCTTCGTAGGTCATGTCGGCGAAAAAATTGACGATGCCGAAGATCAGTACGAAGCGGAATGCGAGGCGGGCAATGTTGCCGGCAGGCTTTTCTATTTGCGTGGACATGGGGGGTCGTGTTTCCTTGGATGCTTTAGCGGCGCAGAAGGAACTGTGATGATCTTCTCGCCGTTGCTCACCGGCCACTCTTGCCGAGCAAGCGCGGGGCACCGCCGTAACTCAGCAAGAACAGCAGGCAACAGAGCATAGCAAAATCGGTGCGGGCGTCGCTGACCATGTACCAGAACCCCTGATTCACGCGGAATAATTCCGGGAGTTTGGTGGTGGCAATGGCGGTCAGGATAATGATCAGCAGCGGCACCGCGGCGAACCGCGTCCAAAGCCCAATCAAAACCAGTGCTCCGCATACGATTTCGAATGTTCCCACAAATCGCGCCGTAAAATAAGGATGCGGGAACCCGATTTTCGTGAATCGAACCACGCCCATGTTCGGGTCAATGTATTTCAGAATGCCCTGGGTGAAGAAGATGAGACCTACCGCGAGGCGGATAAAAAAACGATCTACGAGCATTTGGGGTAGATTCATGATCGGCCAGATGGCAGTTCTGAGATTGTTTTTAGTGCCCGGCGATTATTTCGCGGCGGCGCCTTCCTCAGCAACCGCTTTCCTGAAGTAGTCCAGCGACAACCTCAGCCCTTCTTCCAACTGAATTCTCGGCTCCCAGCCAAGCAGTGTTCGAGCTTTGGCGATATCCGGGCGGCGTTGCTTGGGGTCATCTTGCGGCAGGGGTTCATGAGCGACCTTGCTTTTCGAGCCTGTCACTTTAAGCACAAGCTGCGCGCACTCCAGAATCGTGAACTCGTTCGGATTCCCAATATTCACCGGCAAATGCTCGTCGGACTTCGAGAGGCGAATAAAGCCGTCGATTTCGTCGCTGACGTAACAGAAGCTGCGCGTCTGATTGCCGTTGCCGTAAACGGTAAGCGGTTCGCCGCGCAGCGCCTGCTTCATGAAGTTCGACACTACGCGGCCGTCATTCAATTGCAGGCGCGGGCCGTAGGTGTTGAAAATGCGGACGATGCGCGTGTCCACTTGGTGATAACGGTGGTACGCCATGGTTACCGCCTCGGTGAACCGCTTGGCTTCATCGTAAACGGAGCGCGGCCCGATCGAATTTACGTTGCCCCAGTAGGTTTCTTTCTGCGGATGCTCCAGCGGATCGCCGTAGCATTCCGAAGTGGAGGAAACCAGATACTTCGCGCCGTACTTTCTGGCCACGTCGAGGGCGTGAAAGGTGCCGAGCGATCCGACTTGCAGCGTCTCAATACCGTGGTTTGTATAGTCGACGGGGCTGGCCGGGCTGGCGAAGTGAAAAACGTAATCGACGCGGCCCACATCGAAAGGCTGGCAAATATCTTTTTCGACGAGTTCGAAGCGCGCGTCCGTACGGAGGTGATCGAGGTTCGCACGGCGGCCGGTGAGCAGGTTGTCGACGGCGACCACACTCCAGCCTTCGCCCAGCAGCGCGTCACAGAGATGAGAGCCGAGGAAGCCGGCGCCGCCGGTCACCAGGGCGCGTTTCGCGGTCATGCTTTCTTGGCGCCGTTGCCGTTGCGCAGCGCGCCCGCCGGAACTCCATCGGGATGGCAGGCGGCGCGTCCAACGCTGTAGTAGGTGAATCCGTGGGCGGCCATCACATCGGGATCATACAGGTTGCGGCCGTCGATGACGATGGGATATTTCAATTCGCGGTTCAGCCGGTCGAGGTCGAGATTGGAGAACTCTTCCCACTCGGTCAGAATCAGCAGCGCGTCCGCGCCGTGTGCCGCTTCGTAAGCCGAATTGGCATATTTCAAGCCCGAGTTCATGGCTTCCTGCGTGCGCTCCATGGCCGCGGGATCGTAAGCCGTTACTTTGCACCCCTCTTGCAGTAACGACTGCACCAGGAAAAGCGCCGGCGATTCGCGAATGTCGTCGGTCCCGCCTTTGAAGGCGAGCCCAAGGACGCCGAGGCGCTTTCCACGCAGAGTCCACAACGCGCTGCGCACTTTGCGCAGGAAGCGCTGGCGCTGTTCTTCATTAATTCGCATTACTTCTTCGAGCAGGCGGAAGTCGTAGCCGCACTCGCGCGCTACCGCGCGAAACGCCATGACATCTTTCGGGAAGCAGGAGCCGCCGTAGCCGATTCCTGGATTCAGGAAGCGCGGCCCGATGCGCGAGTCGGAGCCGATGCCGTGGCACACCTGATTCACATTCGCGCCCACCGATTCGCAAATCGAAGCGACCGCGTTGATGAACGAAATCTTCATCGCCAAGAACGCGTTGGAAGCGTGTTTGATCAATTCCGCGCTCTTGGTGCTGGTCACGATGATGGGGGCAGGGATGGAAACGCGGTCGGGTTGTGGAATCGCATCGGGCCGGTCGTAATAGCTGCCATCAGTCAGAGGAAGATAAATCTTCTTGAGCACCTCGGCCGAGCGTTCGCTGTCGCAGCCGATCACAATGCGGTCGGGGAAAAGAAAGTCGGTGACGGCCGTGCCTTCCCGGAGAAATTCGGGATTGCTGGCTACATCGAAGGAATCAGGATCGGCGCCGTTGCGCAGAATGATCTTGCGGACCCACTCGCTGGTGTAAACCGGCACGGTGCTCTTTTCGACGATGACTTTGTAGTCGTGGTCAATGGCGCCGGTAATTTCGCGGGCGACGGATTCGACGTAAGACAGGTCGGCGTCCCCGCTCTCCGTAGGGGGCGTGCCTACGGCGACGAAAATCGCCTGGCTGGCGCGTACTGCCTCGTGCAAATCGTCAGAAAATTGCAGCCTTTGTCCGCGATGCCGCTGGAGCAATTCGGGCAGGAATTTTTCGTGAATAGGAACTTCGCCATTTTTCAGCGCGGCTAGTTTGCGCTCATCGTTATCGACCAGAATCACGTCATGGCCAAGGTCGGCGAAGCAGGCGCCGGCCACAAGTCCCACATATCCCGAACCAACGACAGCAATCCGCATAGTTGCAACTCCCTGGGTTGATCCCGAAACTGCTCTGTTTTCAGATGTTTCCAACGAGGACCGTGGGGAGGAACGAAGTCAAATCCGGAGCACCCGCAGCCAATAGGCCCCAAGATGGGTTGATTCTAACATTTTCTTGTGGAAAGAACAGGAAACAAAAGACTCTACACGGTTGTCCCATGAGTGTCTTGTCCCGATTTGGGACGGGGAGAGTGGGCGTTCGTTGCGCATGAGATGCCGCAACCGACCGGCGAAGGCAGCCGGTCTTCGGAATGAGGTATTGACCCGGTCACCTGGATCCGTTCTGAATCGAGCGGTATTTACCAGCTACGCCAGGGAATACTTTCCGCGCTCAATTACCCGCTGCGCGATCTGCTGCCGCAGTTCGATCGTGTTGAACGGCTCATGTTTGGCCAGGCGGCGAAGAATCGCCAGTTGCGTGCGCAGCATGTCTCCATCGGCCACGGCGGCAATGACTTTCTTGGCAGCGGATTCGATTTTTTCCATCGCCTGCGCCAAGTAAACGCGAGTCATGGCTAGGGGAAGGGAAGCCGCGGTTTCCCCATTCATCTCGGCGATCTTTTGTGCGCGCAGCACAGCCGATTCCATGGCATAAGTTTCAATCGTCATATCGGCGATTGCGCCCATGATTTCCTGCTGATCCTGAATCGCCTGCATATACTTTTGCGTGGCCGACCCTGCCGCGAACAAGCCCAGCTTTTTTGCCTGAGCTACGAGTTTCCGTTCCTCTGCCAGCGGGCCTTCAAGGTCATCGCTCATGGATGGCCCGGAGAGGACTTCATCCATCAGTTTCTTGATCGCCGGCATCAGCGGCAACTGGCCGGTCATGGCGCGCTTCAGCAGAAAGCCGGTGATGATCAAGCGGTTGATTTCGTTCGTGCCTTCGAAAATGCGGTTGATGCGGGCGTCGCGATAAGCGCGCTCGGCGGGATATTCTTCTACGAACCCGTAGCCGCCGTAGATCTGCACGGTCTCGTCGACGACGTAGTCGATCATCTCCGAGCCCCAGACTTTGATGATCGAGCACTCGACGGCATATTCTTCAATGGCTTTCAACGTCTGTTTCGCCGCGTCGCCCGCGGATTTATCCACGTCGCTGAGCGCGTTGTCCATCAATCCCACGGTGCGGTAGACCAGCGACTCGCCCACGAACAGAAGCGTCGCCATATTGGCAATCTTTTCCCGCACCAGGCCGAAATCGGCGATGACTTTGTTGAAGGCCTTGCGCTGCCTGGCATAGCTGATTGCGTTTTCCAGGGACACGCGGCCGCCGCCCACGCACATCGCGCCCAACTTGAAACGTCCGACATTCAGGATGTTGAAGGCGATCAGGTGGCCTTTGCCGATTTCGCCGAGCAGGTTCTCGACCGGAACTTTGCAGTCGTTCAGAATGATCGGGCAGGTAGATGAGCCGCGAATGCCCAACTTGTGTTCTTCGGCGCCCACGGAAAATCCCGGGAAATTGCGCTCGACCAGAAACGCGGAGAATTTCTCTCCGTCGATTTTGGCAAAAACGGTGAACAGATCGGCGAAGCCGGCGTTGGTGATCCACATTTTTTCGCCGTTGAGAATGTAATGCCTGCCGTCGGCGGAAAGCTGGGCGCGCGCACGGCAGTTCATGGCATCGGAGCCTGAAGAGGCCTCCGACAAGGCGTAGGCGCCCACGATTTCTCCGCTGCCCAGCCGCGGCAGATATTTCTTCTTCTGCTCCTCGGTGCCAAAATAAACGATGGGCAGCGTGCCAATTCCCGTATGCCCGCCCCAGGTGGTGGCAAAGCCGGCATACTTGGCGATGTGGTCGGCGATGACGGCGGCGGTGACTTTATCCATCTCGAGGCCGCCGTAGGCTTCAGGAATCTCAACCGAGCTGAGCCCGAGTTCGCCGGCCTTTTTCAGCAGGTCGCGGGTCACGGAAAATTCCTTGTGCTCGATCTTCTCAACGTTGGGCAGGATTTCGTTC
Source organism: Binatia bacterium (assembly GCA_035538435.1). Classification (GTDB taxonomy): domain Bacteria; phylum Acidobacteriota; class Terriglobia; order Terriglobales; family Acidobacteriaceae; genus Sulfotelmatobacter. The sequence continues at coordinate 1,032 of DATLKM010000222.1, read as the reverse complement.
AGCGCGAATTCTTCGGCGGTCTGGCCGATCAATTGTTGTTGCTCGGTGAAATCTTCCGGAGTAAACACTTCATCGCTGCGGCGTTCTTCAAGCAGGAAGCTGCCGCCGGAAATCTTCGCCTTGGGAATTGCCGTCGTCGCCATCGTCATACCCTCAAAATGAGCTTTCACCGCGGAGGCACAGAACTTTTCATTGTAAGCGAGAAACGGGGGGAAGTTTGTTTACGAGATTGGGTTGACGTCTTCAAGCAATGCGAGGCGCTCCTGACTGCAACTCAGTTTCCGGGCACTATAGATTCCAACATTTGAAGGGTAGACAACGTTGTCTGGTTCGACGGCGGTACCGATATAAGCTCATCACCATCTTCACGCGCGAGACTTAGCTTGTGAGCCGATTACAAGGTTAGGCTAGCGCAAGCGTCTCGGCAGCGCCAATAGATTTGGCTGGCTTATTACCTTCCTCCAGCCCGTCTGCGATGGCTAAGGAAGGCGTATCACAGGCAGGTGTCTTATCATTGCTGTGCGCTGTTCGTCCATTCAGTGGCTGTGTGCTTCGATTGCTCTTTTCGTAGAAATCCTGGCTCTTGACCGGATATGCTAGCGTGAAACCGATCCACAGAGTTGCCCCGGCGTTGATCACCCGACGGATCGACGAAACTCAACTGGCCGTTCTGAAGTGCTACACGCATTCCCTCGCGCGCCCGGAATTTGATCTTGGAAGGGCTTCGCCTTCCTTACCAACGCAGCGAATGCTGATTGTGCTGAAGCACGTCCCGCAGCAGGAAGTGGCGTTGCATCAACTGCTGGACCATCAGCAAGACCGGAACTCGCCGAGCTATCACCATTGGCTTACGCCGGCGCCGCAGATTTGGAGACAAAATGCCTATGAGCTCAGATCCCGAACGCTTTCAACGCGGCGCGCAGGAATACGCCGCCTACCTCAAGACGCCCGGGGGCCGATTGCGTCTTGATCTTTCCATTGCCCACTTGCAGGAATTTCTTCCGCACCCGGCTGGGTCTTTGCTGGCTCTCG
>DATLKM010000221.1:0-4303 GCA_035538435.1 Binatia bacterium | reverse complement strand
AGGAAGATTTCTTGGATTCCATGTTCCGAGGAGATGTCGCCGGAAAACTTCTTACTTTCGTGCTCCTAGCTCAGGCAAGCACAGACCAAGTGGTGCCCAGCGAGCTTTTGAATGTCCAAAAGGTGCACAATGTCGTTTACTTCGCGGCACGAGGGACTCTAAGGGATGTTAAAATTAACAAAGAACCCTATCCCCGCTATTACTTGTATTCGGAGGTTGTCATCATTACCACCGGAGAAGACGCCATTCTGGTAAAAACTCTTCTGCCTTCCGCTGATCCCTCAGGAAACAATGAATACTTTCAATATATGACTCGCTGGTTCAACGGCCTTCGAGTGCTGGCTGGGTAGTCCGGTGTTTCAGTGAGGATGGCATTCGAGGGTAGCCAGCGCGGATGTTTGATTGGACACGGTGGCGCCGTTGAGCCGGAATTTTCTTCGTAATCAATAGCGCCGGGTAGCAAACTGGTAGCACGGCGCCACGCTCTCGACGCCTGATTCCAAAAACCCTCTATTTTATTGGCAAAAGTGGTGAGCCGCCCAGGACTTGAACCTGGAACCCGCTGATTAAGAGTCAGCTGCTCTGCCAATTGAGCTAGCGGCCCACAAGGACTTAGGGACGATTCGTCACGACTGTCACAAAAAACGTCACAAAGTCTTTAAGAAAAGTCAGGGATGGACGTTACCACACGCGATTGGGTGAATGCGTCCCGTCCGCAACGATTCGCCAATTTAACATGAAGTCGGCCCCGCAAACAAACAGGACTCAATCCGCGGCCGTCCCGATTTGTTGTGCAACTGAGGCCGATAGCAACTTCGGGCGGTTCGCATTTTCCCTGATCGCGGCGCGGGCCTTCTCTGCTACTGCTTCCATTCGTTGTACGGTCGAATCCAGGTTCTTTTGACTCGGATGCACGTATCTTTGGGTCGCGTCCCGGAACCTGTAGAAAAGTGAAGAGCGCATTTTCTCTGAGATCGATTCCATGAATCAACTTTCCGGGGGCATCCCGCACCGCATAGAGCGTTGCCCCTCCATCACCCGCACAAAATTTCGCAATACGGAGCCCGTAGAGCGATTTTTGGGAGGTGGCATGACCTCCAGGATCAGGGAAAATCCGTATAATCCGGCACAACAGATCAATGGGTAGCGTCGCGTCATGGAATTCTTTTTAAGCCGCAGCTTTTTCTTTTCCTCCGATGTCGCGGTAGCCACTGATGCGGTGCAGCTTCATCTGTCCGCTGATCCAAAGACCAAAGAACACCCGCAGCACAGCGCTTTCGTTAGGCAGTGCGGCTTGCGTTTTCACTCTCCGCCGGAACTCCAGTTGCATGCGCTCGATGGCGTTGGTGGTACGCAGCGACCGCCACTGGCTTTCCGGAAACCGATAGAACGTCAGCAGGTTTTCACCCGCTTCCTCCAGAGAGGCCGCTACACCGGGACACTGCTTCTTCCATTTCAGCAGGAACGCTTCGCGGGCTTTCCGAGCGACTTCCAGAGTCTCCGCGTACACGATGCCGTGATACTCTTCGCGTACCGCTTCGTGCGCGTGTTTCGGCGCTTTCGCCAGCAAGTTGCGTAGCTTGTGCACCGTGCAGCGCTGATGGAGCAGGCCGGGCCACAGCCGGTCCAGCGCCGCCGCCAACCCTGCGTTGCCGTCGCTGATCACCAGCCGCGGACGGCCCATCTTCCGCGCCGCCAGATCGTCCAGCAACAACTGCCAGCCGTCGGCGGATTCCGCTCCCGTCGTCATCAGGCTCAGCAGCACTTTCTCGCCGTTCTCTCGCACCCCCAGCGCCACCAGCACGGGCAGCGAAACCACTCTCCCTCCACTGCGCACCTTCGGATAAATCGCATCCAAGTACAAATACACGATCTTTTCTTCTGCCAGATCCCGCCCTTGCCAGGTGTGGTAGCTTTCTTCCAGCCGCAGCACCAGCCGCGACACCGCGCTCTTGCTCAACGCTGCGCCCGTCAGCAGCGGCTCCAGCGCCCCGCGAATCCGTCGCGTGTTCGACCCCGACAGATACACTCCCAGCACGCTCTGCTCGACCTCCCGGCTGCTCCTCCGGTACCGCGGCACCAGCTGACTCTGCCACTCACGCTCGCCGCCACCGGCCTCCGCCAGCCGCGCCCGCGGCACGTCCAGCTGCACGGTGCCCGTGCGCAGGGTCAGCCTCCGTGGCTTCGATCCATGCCGATAACCGGCCCGCTCCGCCACCCGCTGGCTGCGCGGCGCACCCAGCGCCCCTTCCACTTCCTCCTGCAAAACCATCTCGATGATCTCCCTCACTCGCTCCCGAATCGCCGTCTCCAACCCCTCCCGCAGAGAACCCTCTTGGCCCACTTCCATCGCAATGCTAGTCTTCGTCATGGCGTATCCTCCTGTGCCCTGAACCTCCCGTTAAGAGATTCCGGGCTTCTCCTTTAAATGACTTCTCAGGAGAATACGCCTTTACGCTTTTCTACAGGAATCGGGACAGAACCTGCGGTTTCAAACAGTTTGTACCGGCTATTTTTAGCTACTTGGAAGTAATCGGAGAGCCCAGCCTCCCCGACGGGGAATGATTTCGCCGTCCATGGATACGACGCAGAAAGTTGACAGCAAGGATCTGAGCGGCCGCCGCTAGATAGCCTCAAGGTGTGTAGGGTGGTGTAGTCTTCTTCAAAAGCTTTGAGCGGAGATGCTCTTTACGGGGAGTTTTGGCGGGCCCTACACTGCCCTGCACGCCTACACAAAAACCCAGAATTGGCTATACGGATCAACAATCCGCTCAGACCAAGGAGGCCCGGCCTCCACTCGCTGGAAGGGGTCCCGCCCGCGCAATCCGTGGTGCGCAGTTAACTCAGCTGCGTGAATCCGTCAGCGCTCCAGTCTTCGCTGCCGACTCCGTGGTGCACGAAGAACAATCCGTCAGGATCGTATTTGTTCTTGATCGCGCGCAGCTTCGCGTAATTCGTCCCCCAATACTCCTGCTGCCACGACTGGTTGAAGAAGTTGCTTTCTGAGACGTAGGAGCCAGAGTTAGGCGCGATCTTGCGCAGCTCGGCAGTCGCGAGATCAATGTTATGCGCGTCCTGGTGGGCCGCGGCGAGATCCACTGCCGGCCGCGCCAGCCCGGGATAAGCTGGCCGCTCGCCATCGGCTATGATGACGAGCGTGAACGCCTCCGTCACCTTGGGATTTGTAGCGGTGTCGAGCGTCGCGGCGATTGCTTCTGGCGTGGCACCGGCGATTCCCTTATTCAAATGCAGTTGCACTTTCTTGTGTCGGCTCGCAGCGAACAGCGCATCGACCAGATGATCGAAGGCGGCGCCTTGTAAGAGTGATGCCGGCAGCCAGAGCGAATCGTACCCGTGGATGAAAGCGCCGACCTGGTCCTGATCTCCAGACCACCAGGCCCGATAAGCTGGAGCGCCGGACCGCGGATCGCTGATCATTGAAGTGCTGCCGTAGCTCTTCTTGTAAACCACATCCCACCAGTGCCGCGCACGCATGGCGCTGGCTTCGAGATCGGATGCGATAAGGTCTTTCGAAGATTTCGTCCAATCGAAGAATGGCTTCCACAGTTGCGTGGTCTGGTCCTCCTTGAGGCCCTCGCAGACCATGGCGAGCTCAATCGTATTGTCGGGCGCGAACCTGAGTTGCTCGCCCCAATGCTCGTTGAAGAGTTGGTCGCGATAAAACTCCATAGTCCGTGCGATCAATTTCTGAAAGGCTTCGTCTGACTGGGCTTTGATCTTCCCCTCTGCCCAGCCGAAGAATTCCGGCAAGTCGTGCGTTCGCAGCGTGACGCGAGTGACCACACCCCAACTGCCTCCGCCGCCTTTGAGCGCCCAGAAGAGATCGGGATTCGAGCAGGCATTGGCGATCTGCACCTTGCCATCGGCGGTGACGATTTCAGCCTCAAGCAATCCGGCAGCGGCAGTGCCGAACCCTTTGGAGAAAGAACCGAAGCCTCCGCTCTGAACAAGACCGGCCACGCCGACTGAGGTACAGCCGCCACCCTGAACATAGCGGCCACCTTTCGTAGTGACGGCATCGTATAGGTCGATCCACATGGCGCCTGATTCGGCGCTGACGGCAGGCTGAGGCGCCACCTTCTTGCCGCATCCTTGCGGCACGAAAGAATCGTGCAGAGTGACCTTGTTCATGTGGTGAGTCCAGAGCAGAAGCGAATCGGGCGCATTGGAGGTTCCGAGATAGCTGTGACCGGTGCCCCTAACCACGAGCCGCAGATTATGCTCGCGAGCAACGTTGACTCCGGCCACAACATCTGCCGCATTACGCGCGGCGACAGCGTAA
>DATLKM010000220.1:0-9389 GCA_035538435.1 Binatia bacterium | reverse complement strand
CGCTACAAAAGCTGAAGTGCGGGTGATGTACATCTGGCTGGAGGAATTGTTGCCGGTACTGACGATCATTCGCATGGGCCGCGGCCTGATGATGGGCGTCGACCACAACAAGAACATGGAGTGGGTGGGCGCTTCGGCGGGGCTATGGATGAAAGACTAAAGGAGTAGAATGCCGCTGGGTTCACAAGGAGTACCCCATGCGGCAAATTTTGTGCTCGATGGCGTTAACGGCGGTTCTTTGGCTGCCAACTGAAAGCGCGGGCAGATTTAGCCCCGCTCACCAGACTCTCGCGGCCCTGCAAACTCATCAACCTACAAAATCCGGCAACGTGCCGCATATCGACACACAAGATCCAATGGCCACGCCGAACCAGGCAAAGATCAAGACCGATCCGGCCAAGCTCGCCGGCGAAGCCAAAGAATTGGCCGATCTGTCACAAACCCTGCCGGCAGATATCGATGCGACCAACCACGGTCTGTTGCCCAAGGACACAATCGAAAAACTGAAGCGCATCCAGAAGTTGGCCAAACAACTCCGGGGCGAACTCAATCCGTAACTATCGAGCGCGGATACTTCCTTAATGGCGGGCTAGGTTTGACCGCTGCCAATCGTTCCCTCGGGTTGCTTCGCAGCGAAATTGCACACTGCGCCCTGCAACGTTTGAACAGGTGCAGGCCTACATCCCTTTCCCCGTCCGGTTCAGGTAATATGTTTCGTCGACTCCGACTGGAAAAGAATGAACCGCGAATACTACAAGCGATACAGCCAGGAACTGAACCGCGACATGGAGGCGCTGGTCTTTGGCCATGCGGGAACCCCCATTCTGGTGTTTCCCACCTCCATGGGAAGATTTTTCGAGTACGAAGACCGCGGCATGATCGGCACGCTCGCCCCCAAACTCGAGCGCGGCGAGTTGCAGGTGTTCTGTCCCGACGCCGTTGATCTTGAGAGTTGGTACAACAAGCGCGTCCATCCCAAGGTTCGCGTGATGAGGCATCTCCAGTACGAGCGTTACATCCTCCACGAATTTCTGCCCTTCATCCGCTGGAAAAATCAAACTCCCAAACTGGCTGTGACCGGTTGCAGTTTTGGCGCATACCACGCCGTAAACTTTGCCATGAAGCATCCTGACGTGGTGACGCACTGCGTCAGCATGAGCGGCGCCTTTGATATCCACCAATTTCTGGACGGCTATTACGACGACGACTGCTACTTCAATTGCCCGATGGACTATCTGCCCAACCAGAACGACGACTGGTTCTTGAGCCGCTACCGGCAAATGAAGATCGTTCTCGGCTCGGCCGACTGGGACATGTGTCTGGATCAGAACGTGAAGCTCTCGGCGATGTTGAATGGCAAGGCCGTGCCGCACTGGCTCGACGTTTACGGCGACAATTCGAAGCACGACTGGCCGCTCTGGATTCGCATGGCCGGAAAGTACTTCTAATAACAAGAGCACCGACCTTTGAGACGTCAGGCAGCACTCTTATGGAGCAAGTGATGAAGAAAATCGGGATTCTGTTTGGCATGGAAAATACATTTCCGCCGGCGGTGGTGGAAAAGGTCAATTCCATGAAGCTGGACGACGTGTTTGCGGAATTCGTGCACATCGGTGGAATCCGCATGGATGAGCCGAAAAAGTACGACGTCATCATCGACCGCATTTCGCAGGACATTCCTTTCTACCGGGCTTATCTGAAAAACGCCGTCCTGCACGGAACGATCGTGGTGAACGATCCCTTCTGGTGGACGGCGGACGACAAATTCTTCAACTATGCCCTGGCGCACAAGTTGGGTGTCGCCATCCCGCCCACCGTGATTCTGCCCCACAACAAGCACCCCGAAGGCACCACCGACCGCTCCATGCGCAATCTGATGTTTCCTTTGAACTGGCAGGAGCTTTTCGATTATGTCGGCTTCCCAGCTTTTCTCAAACCCTATTCCGGCGGCGGATGGAAGCACGTCTACCATGTCCACTCGCCCGAGGAATTTTTCGAGCACTATAACCGCACTGGCGACCTGTGTATGACATTGCAGCGGGGCGTGAATTTTGACGAGTACTACCGCTGCTATGTGGTCGGTCAGGAAAAAGTGCACATCATGAAGTACGATCCCCGGGCGCCGCATCACGAACGCTATGTGAAGGGCAACCCGCCGCCTTCGTCGAAGGCTCTGAAAGATCGCATCGAGAGAGACGCGTTGACCCTGTGCCGCTCGTTGGGATATGACCTGAACACTGTGGAATTCGCAGTAGAGGGCGGAGTTCCCTACGCCATCGACTTCCTGAATCCCGCCCCCGACGCGGAAATAACCTCAGTCGGCCAGGAAAATTTTGACTGGATCGTGACTGCCGTGGCGGAGATGTCGGTAAAGATGGCGCGAAGCGGCGAGAATCCGGCGAGTGAGCTAAGATGGTCGGCATTCTTAGCCGGACCAACGCCTATCGACGATCCTGGCAAGAAGCCGGCGCGAAAAAAGGCAAAGGCCTGACGGCTCGGCGATTCGGTGCGCTCTTCGAGGGCGTCATCCCGAGTCCCTAGTTTCTTCATCGGGACGAGGGATCTAGTGGCAACAGATCGTCGGGGAAGATTCTCCCCTCGCGCGTAAGAGCACAGCGCTCCGGAGTAGAGCCGAGTTAACCAGAGCCGAAGCCCGCCATCAATCTGTTTAGAACCCATCCTCCCGGTTGTTATACTGTTACCACCCTGCTTTGGGGGCGAAGTATGCAGCCAACCTTCACCATCGGAATCGAAGAGGAATATCAGACCGTCGATCCTGTCACGCGGGATTTGCGCTCGCACATCCAGGCCGAACTTCTGGAGAAAGGCAAACTCCTGCTCCAGGAGCGCGTCAAGGCTGAGATGCATCAGTCTGTCGTCGAGGTGGGTACCGGTGTCTGCAAGAACATTAAGGAAGCCAAGGCGGAAGTAAAAGCGCTGCGGCGTGAAATTATCCGGCTGGCGAATGAAAACGGCCTTAAGGTTGCCTCAGTCGCAACTCACCCGTTCTCCGATTGGCGGAGCCAGGAAATTCATCCCGACCCGCGCTACAAAAACATTGTCGAAGACATGCAACTGGTGGCCCGCGCCAACCTGATTTTCGGCCTGCACGTGCACATCGGCATCGAGGATCGCGAAATCGCAATCCACATGATGAACCACGCGCGATATTTCTTGCCTCACATTCTCGCGCTCTCGACGAATTCCCCCTTCTGGCTGGGAATGAACACGGGATTGAAATCCTACCGCTGCAAAGTTTTCGACAAGTTCCCCCGCACCAACATCCCCGATTATTTCCCCAGCTGGGGTGAGTACGAGAATTTCATCAAACTACTCATCAAGACCAAGTGCATCGACAACGCCAAAAAAATCTGGTGGGACATCCGCCCGCATCCTTTCTTCAACACCATTGAATTCCGCGTCTGCGATATCCCCATGCGCGCCGACGAAACGCTTGCCCTGGCCGCCCTGATTCAGGCCACCGTGGTGAAGCTGTACAAGCTCCATACAGCGAATCAGGGATTCCGTTTATATCGCCGGGCCTTGATCATGGAGAACAAATGGCGGGCTTCGCGATACGGCCTCGATGGCAAGATGATCGATTTCGGCAAGCAGGCCGAAGTCCCGACGCGCGAACTGATTGGCGAGTATCTTGAATTTATCGATGATGTGGTCGACGAACTCGGCTCCCGCGAAGAAATCAACTACATCCACGAAATGCTGGAAATGGGCAGCGGCGCCGACCGCCAATTGCGCGTCTATCAGGAAACTGGAGATCTGAAAAAAGTTGTCGATTACGTGATTGAAGAGACCGAAGCGGGGCTCGAAGTCGAGTCGCCGGCGATTCAGAAAGTAGGGTAATGAGCAATCCTGTGGAGACATCCGACGAAATCAACTTCCCCGCCCCGTCGCAGGAAACGCAACGAGAGCTTGCCCTGAGCGGGCAGCGCGAACCGGAGGGACCGGGCAACCCTATCGATTCGATTCCTTTCGACCCCGAATATCTTCCCGGCGCGCACAACGCGATTCACGTTTGCCTGCGCGTGCAGCCGCGCGAAAAAGTCTGCGTCATTACGGATGTGATCACGCAGGACATCGCCGCCGCGATTGTTCATGAACTCAGGCAGCTTGGCTCTCCTTACCACGTTTGGGTGCTGGAAGACTTGGCCCCGCGGCCACTGAAGGATTTGCCTCAACCGATCATCGACGATCTCGAAACCAGCCAGGTTTCCATTTTTGCCGTGCAGGCGCAGCGGAACGAATTGCGCTCGCGCATGCAGATGACTGACGTGGTTAATCGCAGGAAAATCCGCCACGCCCACATGGTCAACATCAACCGGCAGATCATGCTGGAAGGCATGCGGGCCGACTTCCAAAAGGTCGACCGCCTGAGCGCCAAGGTCGTGGCCATGGTGCGCAAGGCCCAGCGTGTGCGCGCCAAAACCGCCGCCGGGACCGATCTGACGGCCGATCTCAACCACAATTACAAGTGGCTGAAGACCAGCGGAATTATTACCCCCGAAAAATGGGGCAATCTGCCGGGCGGCGAAATTTTCACCACTCCCGGCGAAGTCAATGGCACTTTTGTTATCGATGGCGTGGTGGGCGACTATCTATGCGCCAAGTTCGGCAATTTGCGCGAGAACCCGCTCACCATTCACATGAAAAGCAATCGCCTGACCGAGGCGCATTCGGAGAACCGCGAACTCGAAGACGACTTCTGGAAATACACTCATACCGACGAAAACAGCGACCGCGTCGGCGAATTCGCCATCGGCACGAACATCGAATTGAAAGACATCATCGGCGAGATTCTGCAGGACGAAAAGTATCCCGGCGTCCATATCGCATTTGGCAACCCCTACGGCGCACACACCGGCGCAGAATGGGACTCCTCGACGCACATCGACGTGGTCGGCCGCAAATTCGATATCTGGGTCGACGACGAGCAGATCATGCGCGACGGAAAGTTCCTGATTGAAGCGTAGACGCGGCCGTGCCGCGGCCATCGTCTGTCAAACTTCATTGCTAAGATTAAGTGCGCCCTTCTCCAGCGAACGCATTACAAGCAGCAGCACCCCGAGAAGCGCAAACGCGAACGGCAAGGCAAGCCGAAGCGGGAGCACGAAAATCGCCGGCGAATAAAACCGCTGCGCAGAAATAAACGGGCGGACAATCACCACAAGCAGGGCCGCCACCCACTGCCAGAATAGCGCTGCCATCGAGAGCAACGACATCCATCGAAGGACTCTGCCTGCGCTAGCGATTGATCGCCAAAAGCGGACGAGCAGAACGATCCCCGGCAGCAACACGATGTGATCGTGCACTGCCTGCCCGGGCAGAAACGCCACCGCTGTGACGGCAAGAGCCAGACTGACAGTCATCAGGAACTGAATGGATTTAGCGGCTTCATGGCGCGCAAGCCACATCGCTCGGATCGCCGTGAAGGTCAAAGCGACGCCCAACAGGGGGCCGAGAACCGGGCCGAGCCGCGGCCCAAAAACATCAGTCACCAGAGGTGGCGTGGAGTAGTTCCGATAATCGAACAGAATTCCGATCCAGTTGCGCAACCAGTCTGGCCAAACATAGAATGCGGCTCCGCACAGCAGCGATTCGGCGACTGCAAAAGCAAATAGAACACCGCGGCGTTCCCGCCAGCGGGTAACGCTCCAAAGCAGAACGCACAAAATGACCAGCACTACCATTTGTGGCTTGATAGTGGTCATGGCCAAAGCAATGCCGGCTGTCCTATATTTCTCAGCCATCAGCGCAGCCACGGCTGCCGCCAAGAGAAAACCGACCACCAATCCCAACTGCTCCGCGAACACCCCTTCCAGAACCTGGTAGCTGCATAAGGTCAGAAGTACGAACATTGCTTTCTCGACGAGCGGCGGTTCATATTGCAGCGCCTTCAGCCACAACAGCACTGTGCCGGCGGTCGTAATCGGAAGCAAAAACGCGAGGATCATTCGAACGGCCGGAAACTGCAGCAAGTTCGCCGGCCAAAATAAGAGATCGACGAAGGCCGGGTAGGCAAACTCCCGATAGCGAATGGGAGGATCGTTCGGCTTGCCCATGTCGAGTGGACGCCCGAATAATCCCGTTTGAATCTTACTGGTCATCTCTGTGCTGTAAAGATTACAGCGACGCAAAAGACACTCGCGCGAAGTAAGCCACACCGGGTAAAAATCGGCGCCGAACGAATATCCGCCGCCTAACCCCTTTGCCGCGCGCACGTCGAGCACCCGGGGAATAAAAAACCCAACGTAGTAATAAAGCATGGCCCCGGCGCACACCAGAACAAGTGGCTTTCCCAGTTGTCGGGCGAGGGACCTTCGGGATGGTGCAGAAATTTTCTCCACTGACCTCATCAGCTGCTCATTATGAATCTCGCGGACGTCGGATTTTCCGCTCTGCGGCAATCTGGCCGCGTTTCATCGGGCCGCCTTTCATCCGTCGGCTTCCGGCTGACGCCAAGTATTCGCCATAGAAAGTAAGCCCCCAGCAGGCACATCATCGGTTCAATTGGATAACGATAGCGGGCCAGGGCATAGGTCACGTAATAGATCAGCGGATAAAACACAAGCACCGCGCCCAAATCGGCTCTCAACTTCGTTTTCGTCCAGGCAAACACCATACCCCCGACAGCCATTACCAACAGTGCGATCGGGTAGGGGCTGAACTGGGGAGGGCTCATCCAGAAATGAACAACACGTCGCTCCGTTTGCAGCAGAAACGATGCCGGGTCGCTCTTCACAAAATTCAGTGTCCTCTGCTTCAGTTCGTCGAGAAAAACGATTTCTCCCTCTCTCTGGTATTTCATACTGGGGCCCGTGGGATGTACGGAGAAATCGATATTGCCGAAGTAAAGCTCAGCCCAAGAGTTGCTGCGGACTGGTATGAAACGATGCAGCACCCGGGCATTCCGTATCGTCCACGGCGCTACCATCAGCGCACAAACAATGGCAAGCAGGAACGGCTCTTTCCATCGCTTCGCTCGTCTAGCCGCAGTCAGAACCAGCACCGGCAGGGGCGCCAAAAGCGCCGGATTGAGTAAAGCGGCGAAGCCCCAAAACGCCCCGCAGCAGATCCAAGCCCGCCAGGGCGAGTCGCGCTGCAATCGTATCGTGAGCATAAAGGCAAAAGACAGGGTCAATCCAGAAAGACAAGTTTCCCAGAGATAAGACGGCATGTACACCGGCAGTGGCGCGACGCACCACATCCAACCCGCCAGCAGGCCCGCGGTTCGGCCGAAATGATCTCGTCCCAAGCGTATCAAGACGAACACCGTAAGCGAGGAAAACACCGTATTCAATAGGATCGCGACCACGGCCGATGCCGCGCTCTTGGTCCCGAACAAAAGGAAAATGGCAGCCAACAGTGCCGGGTACGCCGGCGCCAGCCATGCAGTGGGCTGACTGGTGTCATGAAACGCGGAGGAGAATCCGTGGCCGCCAACCATAGCCTCAGCAATGTCAGCAGCTTCGTTGGAATGCCACAACGTCCCCTGGTTTCGCACGAGCACGATGGCTACAGCGATCCGCAAAACAAGCGCGATAGCTGCAATCCAAAGGGGCTCGACTAGCCAAGTGAGAAGGAGACGCCGATGCCCGAAGGTACTGGACATACAATTCGTGAGTGAGGCCTGTTCGCCGGGCGCATCTCGACAAAAGCGATAAGGCCGTAGAATGAGATTCAAATTTTACTATGCTTACCCGGCATCGACTGCGCGCCCATGCCTTTATCTTCGCCGCCGCCCTTTGGTCGGTCTACGTGTGGAACATATCTGCACCGGGCTTGCGCGACCGCGCCGGCAATCTGAAAGGGACCGACTTTCTTCACTTCTATACGCTGGGATCGCTGGCCCTGGCTCACGATGGCTCAGATTTGTACGAAATGCAGGCACAGGCCGCAGTTGCACGACGGCGCGTCCCGGATGCGAACGGAATTCTCTATCTTCCTTTATATCCACCTCAGGTTTCCGTCTTGTTTGCGCCCTTCGCGAAATTGTCTTATGGCGCTGCGCTGACGAGCTGGCTTGTCCTGAGTGCGTTCATTTATTCGCTGTGCTGTTTCGCAGTTTGGAGAACATGTTCGAGCCTTCTCGGCGCGACCGCCACCGTTTTTCTTGCCGCGCTCGGCTTCCCTGCCTTCTGGCACCTCATCGCCTGGGGACAAACTTCGGCGATCGCTCTTGGACTCTTGACTCTGGCTTTCTTGGCCTTGCGTGGCCAACATGAGTTCCTTGCCGGCCTTGCGTTCGGAGGGCTGATCTTCAAACCGCAACTCGGTTTGGCGGCGGCGCTTATTTTTCTGGCCACACTCCGCTGGCGCGTCATCCTCGGTGCACTCTTATCAGCGGCCGCCGAGTTGTGCGCGGGACTCGCTTATTACGGAGTAGAACCCTTACGGCAATGGCTGCGGATGATGTGGAACACTCCGGCGCTCCTGTCTCTGCTCGAACCACGAACTTATCAGACCCACTGCCTGCGTACCTTCTGGAGCATGCTCATCCCTTCATCCGGCGTGGCAGGCGTTCTTTACCTGCTTACCACAGTCCTGGTTGCGGCACTCGCGATTTCGATATGGAAAAGCGCGCTTCCGCTCTCCCTCCGCTATTCTGGATTCCTCTTCGCGACCGTGCTGCTTTCCCCGCACTTGACTGTCTACGATCTGGTCATTCTCGCGCCCGCTTTTCTGTTCTTGGCGGACTATCTTTGTGGATCGAACGATCACGATTCGGCGAAATTGAAGCCATTGCTGTATGCCACTTACTTGTCTCCGCTGATCGGCCCGCTCGCCATGTGGACGCATGTGCAGTTGAGCGTTGTGCTCATGTGCGCGGTGATGTTCGTACTCTGGAAGATAGGCCGGCGCAGTACCGCCGGTGCGGAAGCGATTCGCCCAAGGCATGTACAATTTGCTCGCGCCCCGGAGGCTTAGCCGAATGAACCGACGCGTTGTTTTTGGTTCGCTTGCTCAGGAAGATTTCGATTGCCAATCCGCAACATGCCACCTACGGGCGCGCAGCGGTCGCGGCACTGAGGTATTACGCTTTCTATGAAACAAAAAGCGATAAGCTTGTCCTGGGAGAGAATGTCTCCCAGACGGCGCAGTTTGTGGAACCCGGGAACGCGCAGGTGGAGTTTGTCGCCTTGGCGCACGACCTTGCTCCCGCGATGCAAAGCAAAGGAAAATACTGGATCGTTCCCTCTGAGCCTACCCTCCGCTGGAGCAGGGGGTTGTGCTGCTGACAAAATCGCCGCGCAAGCAGGGGGCTCTCGCGTTCCTGCAATATGTGAAGACCGGCGAATGAGCGGCGGTCATGAAACGCTACGGCTTCAGTTTGCGGTAAATTTCAAGAAATGATGCCCATCGACTGGCAAGTA
>DATLKM010000219.1:0-6069 GCA_035538435.1 Binatia bacterium | reverse complement strand
TAACCGCTTTCAAATCGGCGATGTGAACCTTTGTGAAATAGATGCGCATGTCCCTTTGTGCGAGGACGACATTCAGCTCGTTGTTTATCATTTCAAGGAACAAGGATCGAATCGAGCCAGAAGAGCCATTGGCGTGCTGGAACATGGCACCGTGGTTGGGACAGAGTGCCAAGTAGTTTTGGTAGTGTCGTTTTTTTAGGTCCACTAAGAACTCAACTTTTTCGAAATACGCGGTACCGTCATCGAGTCTGAAGGGTAGAGATTTACACTTCGCGCTCCAGCCAGTTCGCCGTCGGCCAAATCGCCACCGAACTTGCCAGCGTCTCGCCATCTTTGATTTGCGTCTTCACGCGAATCCGCTCGTTGCGCGAAAACGCATAGAGTACCCAGACCACATCGAACTGCTTCTCCCGCTGCGGATAGTGCACCGCCGTGACGTCTTCGCAGTAATCAAACTTCTCCTCGTCGCGCAGAATCTGGAGGATTTCCGGAATCAACGACTGATCGACCACCATGTAATTCTGGCCCAGATAAGTCAACGGCTCGATCCCTGACCCAAAGGTCGTCTTCAATTTCTCGATCATCGGCGATTCCCACGGCGTGACCGTGGGGGCAGCGGGCTTGGCAGGGGCAGCGGCTCGATGCGGTGTGGCCCCGGCAGCAGGCGGAGCCGCACCTTCAGCCTTCGCAACGGGAGCAGCAGGTGCTGCGGGAGCAGGCGGTACGCCTGCAGCTTTTTCTGTCGAACTCTTGGGATCGGATTGTCCAGAACCGGACGCGGTCGCTTTCACTCCGCCGGGGACTGCCGGTTTGTCCACCGACGGCTTCGGCTCGCCTTCAGGAGGCGATGATGAGGGCGGTTTGGTTTCGTCCGGCATGTCCGCGAACACAAATCTACGTCGCAGGGGCTAACGGAGAGAACGTTAACTTTTATCAGCTTGCGGGGATAGTGTCAACGAGATTGCGGGTCAGCGGCGCGGTCCTGATACCAGACATGAATCCCGGGGCGTCATCCCGAACCCCCGCCTTTCTTCCGGCGGGGGTGAGGGCACTCACAATGAACAAATTTACGTGCCCGCGCCTCCCTGATACCGCTCAATCAACTCCCGGATCATCTGCGCATCGTTCTTCCGGTGCCCGTGGCTCGTGATCGGGTCCGTCCCGCCGGTCGATTCGATAACAATCTCCGCCCACAGCACTCCGGTCGAAATATGCACCGACGCCACTTTCGACATGGCAATCGTCTCCTCGTTACTGCCGAACAAACGTCCCTTGATCCGGCTCACCCGGCTGGGGCTGACGACGATCTTCGTAGGAAAAAGAAAATTGCCCTGCGTCCAGCGGCTGGCGGTGAATACGGATTCAGGCGCGGCGGCAGGCATTGGCATGGTTGCCATGAACAGTGAATTCGGGTGGTGTTTGTAAATTCGAAACTTCGCGGAGGGGGCGCGTGGCCCTACATCGCTACACCCACTCCAGCGCGCCCTTTGCCCAAACCCAGATGTAACCGGCGATCAGAATGGCGAGGAAAATCAGAATCTCGACAAAACCGAACAAGCCCAGCGCCTTAAACTTGACCGCCCAGGGAAACAGAAAAATCGTTTCCACGTCGAACACCACAAACAAAATCGCAATGATGTAATAGCGCACCGTGTAGCGGCCGCGCGAGTCCGAGATCGGGTCGATGCCGCACTCGTACGGCATCAGCTTCGTCTTGCTCGGGTTGTCGGGCCGCACCAGCTTCGCCGCCAGCAACGTCACCGGCAGCAATATCAGCAGAACGGCCATGAAGATAAAGATGGGAACGTAATTTTGCGGCATGGCTTTTCCGAGAATAGTAACGCTGAAACGGCTGGACTTCAAGACTCGCGAGTCGATGGTACCGGGTCAGTTTCATTCAAAACTGACCCAGTGCCGAGTCGATCCCTTGATCCAAAACAAGAGCACATCGCCAGGGCATACCGCGACTTCCCCCCTGTGTCCCCTGTGGTTCACTCGTCACTCGACCCGCGCTACACTCCTATCGGGCAACACGAAAACCCGCCGCGCCAACTCAGACTTCAGCGTTGCGTCGAGATAATAACGGCCGAGAACGCCGTTTTTCCACGTCAGCAAATCAGAGTTGCACCGCGCGAAATCGTCCCAATCCAAGCTCCCGTCCCGCGCCATGCGCTCATGGATAAGAAAGAAGTACGCGCAGGTAATGGTCTCGTGATAAAGCTGCGTCTTGCCGC
Source organism: Binatia bacterium (assembly GCA_035538435.1). GTDB lineage: Bacteria > Acidobacteriota > Terriglobia > Terriglobales > Acidobacteriaceae > Sulfotelmatobacter. Next base: position 3,835 of record DATLKM010000219.1, on the reverse strand, counting down.
AGGCAGCCGCAAACGCCTTAAGTGCACCCGCGAACTTTTCCAGCGCGACCAGAACCGGATACTCCCTCAAATAAGCGTAAGCCAGCCTCACGTGATCTTCATGATGAAAGGACTCCGGCGGAATTCCGCTTTCAAAACGCGCAATGATCTCCTGGTTCTCCAAGCACGCCTCATCTGCTTTCCGCGATGGCCCAGGCCGCCGCTGCATAAATCACCAGATTGCCCACGTTGTAGAAACCGTGCAGCAGATGAATCGCAATCGCCAGAACAAATATTCCTGCCAGCAGCCACGCCCCGCGAACCGCCGTTGGCGGAATCAGCAAAAGAACCGCGCCCACAATCTCTCCCCAACCCAGAATTTGCCGCACCATGTCCGGCATATGCGTTCGTGCGAAGTCATGGCGTGCCGCCGGCATAACGAAAAGAATCGCCTCGATCAGAATGACGATGCCCAGCGAGTACCGCAGCGCAAATAAGGAACACTTCAATCGATTCATAAAGCCTCTCAATTCGTTCAGGTTCGCTTCCTGTGTGGCCCGGCTTTAATTTCCCTCAGTCGATGGCTGGCGCTCGAGTCAAGATCGAAATCGTAAAACCGCTTCAACTCTTGAATGCGGTCGAGCGAAGCCTGGCTGAACGGCATCTTCCCGTCAAACGCGTGCAGCACGATTCCTTCCAGCAGATCGCCCAGCGTCATGTCGTGATACTCCGCAAACGCCTTCAGGATTTTGAGCAGCCGCTTCTCCATCCGCACCCCGGTCTGCACCCGCTCCACCAGCAGTTTCGAATCGTCAGTCATTGTACAAATGTACCACAGTATTCTGGTACACAGAAAACAACCCCCCAAAAGGCGTCATCCGAAAGCCCGCATTTTCACCCGCGGGCTGAGTGGAGCACGGATCTCGGTGTTTATACTCGGGCTTGCTGAAAAGAAAGGGCCCCCGTGAAAATCTCCGTCTTCATCGGAACCAGCGTCGACGGCTTTATCGCCCGTCCCGATGGCTCGCTCGACTTTCTACCCGTCGATGGCGGCGAGCCCCATGGCTACAACGAATTCTTCGCCGGCGTGGATTGCCTGGTCATCGGCCGCAAGACTTTCGAGACAGTCCTCGCCTTCCATGCTTGGCCGTACGGCAAAAAGCGCGTGGTCGTCCTGAGTGGCGCGCCGGTCGATTCATCCAGGGTCGGCGAAGGAGTTGTCGAACACATGAATGCCGACCCGGCGGCGGTCGTCGCCCAACTCGCCGCCGACGGCGTCCAGCACATTTATGTCGACGGAGGCGTAACCATCCAGCGCTTCCTCCGCGCCGGCCTCGTTCATCGGCTGACCATCACGCGGGTGCCTGTATTGATCGGCGAAGGAATCCCGCTCTTCGCTTCTCTTCTCCGCGACTTGAAACTGCGCCACATAGCCACGCAAGCGTACAAAAGCGGCCTGGTGAAAAGCGAATACGAAGTTCTTTACTGAGAAGCTTTGAACCTCTGTCATATCGAGCGGGGCATTTCTGCCGCGAATGCGGCAGAAAGCGCAGTCGAGAGACCTGCTGTTTCGGCTCCCGCCCGGCGTAAATTTCGCTGTGCCATCCCGGAGGCCCGCGTTTTCTCCAGCGGGCCGAGCGATCTCGCGTGGAGACAGACCATAGCGGGCGGCCTCCCCTGTCGTCACAAGCCACGCGTCAAGCATTGTTTATAATCGCAGTTTCCGCTTTTTCATTCGGGGAAGGACCCTCTTTGCCACTCGACGAAAATATTTACGAAATGCGCCGCGAAAAGCTCAAGCAGATCGAGGCGCTGGGCCAGATCGCCTACCGCAGCAAATACGAAGTCACAAACACCATCCCACAAATTCTGGCGGACTATTCCAACAGGACCGCCGAAGATTTCGAAAGTCCCCGCATCAACGTGCGCCTCGCCGGTCGCATCATGGCCATTCGCCTCATGGGCAAGGCCGGTTTCTGCCATTTGCAGCAGGACGGCCAGCGACTTCAGATTTACGTCAAGAAAGACGCTGTCGGCGAAAAAGGTTTCGAGATCTACAAACTGCTCGATCTCGGCGACCACATCGGCGTCAGCGGATATCTCTTCCGCACCCGCACCGGCGAACTGACCGTGCATGTGGAAGAGATCACCTTCCTCAGCAAAGATCTTTTGCCCTTGCCCGAAAAGTGGCATGGCTTGACAGACGTGGAACTCCGCTATCGCCAGCGCTACGTCGATCTGGTCATGAACCCCGAAGTCCGCGAAGTGTTCCTCAAGCGCAGCAGGCTGGTGCAGTCGCTGCGCCGGACCATGGAAAAACACGGCTTCGTCGAAGTCGAAACCCCCATGATGCAGCCCATTGCCGGCGGCGCCGTGGCGCGCCCGTTCGTCACCCACCACAACACGCTCGACATGGATTTATATCTCCGCATCGCGCCCGAGCTTTATCTCAAGCGCCTTGTCGTCGGAGGATTCGATCGCGTCTATGAAATCAATCGCAACTTCCGCAATGAAGGTCTGGGCTGGCGCTGGAATCCCGAATTCACCATGCTCGAGTACTACCAGGCCTACGCCGACTTCCGCGACATGATGGACCTCACCCAGGAGTTGATCACGGCCGCCGCCGTCGACGTAAACGGCAGCGCGAAATCAAAATGGGGAGATCAAGAAATCGACTGGAACAACTGGCAGCGCCTTACCATGCGCGAGGCGATTATTCATTTCTGGCCCGAGGCGTGCGCGCCAAAGCCGGAACTAAACGACTTCGCATCCCACGATTCCGTCAAGAATCTGGTCGAGCGCTTCAATCGCGGGCATTCGCACATGGCGTACGACCCCAACGAACCGACCGGCAAAACCATTGCAGCACTCTTCGAGGCCGTCGCCGAAGAGCACCTGACCCAGCCGGCGATTATTTACGAGTTCCCTACCGCGGTTTCGCCGCTCTCCAAACAAAAGCCCGATGAGCCTGAGTGGACGGAGAGATTTGAAATCTTCGCTGGACAGATGGAGATTTCCAACGGCTTCAGCGAACTCAACGACCCCGAAGACCAGCGCCGTCGCTTCGAGGCGCAATTAAAAGAACGCGAGCGCGGCGACGAAGAAGCCCACCAGATGGACGAAGACTACATCCGCGCGCTCTCCTACGGCATGCCGCCCGCCGGTGGCGTTGGCGTGGGCGTGGACCGCCTGGCCATGTTGCTCACCGATTCGCACACCATTCGCGACGTGATTCTCTTCCCGCTGCTCCGGCCGGAAAAGTCGGCGGAGGACAACAAGTAGACGCTGGGTGCAGAAATGGAGTGACAGCCGCCACGGCTGTCCGGCGGCGCGGGTTCACCGCGCCGTAGCGAAAGCTGCACCGCCGCCTCTGTCATTCCGTCTCTAACCACGTCTCTAACGACGTTGCCTTAAGTCAAGCGAATTTGGGCGACGCGTCTCCGGCGACGCTTTTGGGTTTTGAAAAAGCGCCATTCGCTCTCCTAGGAAAGCCTTTGACTTTGCAGACCAAAATTCGTTAATCGGAAATCCAATGTCGCTGCGGGACCTCAGGCCTCACCCCATCTCTTCGGGACTTGCACCCCTGATTACTCACTTCGATCTCCCCGACTTTTCAGGGGGCAGGCTGGTCACTCAAACGCTCGGCTTAGTTACTCACTGGCCAAGGAATAACTCGGGCTCCCCGACATGACAACCTGATTCAGTTACGCGTACGTCCATCCCTCGCGCAAACATCAGGTACAACCGCGTGGCCAGCTTTCTGGCCAACGCCACATTGGCGACGCTGCGATTCTTGCGCGCCGCCAGTCTTCGATAGATAGCGCTTCAGTTGCGGATCTCATACCCCATGTCTCTG
>DATLKM010000218.1:0-11171 GCA_035538435.1 Binatia bacterium | reverse complement strand
CGAGCGGTGGCTCTGCCTTCAGCGCGCACGCGTAAGGCGGCTGCGGTGGGTGTTTGTCTTTTTCGGAAAGCTGCTGCGGTGGGCGGCATTCGGTTTTGACCTCCACAAAAGTTTTGCGCACATGGTGCGCACACGAAATGAGGCTTAAAAACGTCCGGGAAGAGTGAAATCCCTGAGAACCGCATGAATACTGCTTAGAAGGTGGTGAGCGCGGAAGGAATCGAACCTTCAACCTACTGATTAAGAGTCAGTTGCTCTGCCAATTGAGCTACGCGCCCACAGCGGCGGAATCTGCCTGTCGGACAATTCGTGATTGTAACATTTTTGATCAGGCAAAGAATCAAGAGACGCCTCAAAGCGGGGCCCTGATTTGATTTGATTTGATCAGCGCTAAAACGGGTCTTCTGATTTTCGCATTCCCGTCCCGTTGGGTTGGCGTGGCTTGGCCGTTTCCGGATCTCGACCGGACTGCCTCCTTGTCAGCCACCATTTTGAGCCCGAGGCGGTCGCTGCTTCCCTTGCAAATCACTGCGTGACTAGCTCGTGCTCTTTTAACTGCCGGGCCCCAAAATTTTTTCCCAGAGGAATTCGTCAACCACCAGGACTCGTAACCCCATCCTGAGTGCCCCATATCACGCGATTTTTCCGAACACTTCTTCCACTGCCCGGGGCGGCAACGAAAAAAGCCGGGCGTTTTGCGCCCGGCTCGCTCAACCCCTCGCGTTTACCCCTGATTCGGATGCAGCACACGGAAACCGCTTCCTCCATTCGACCAGACGAGTACCAGCGCGTCCTCGCCTTGCGGAATGTTGGATAAAGCGTGCGCTACGTCGCTGGCAGATTGCTCACCGTGACGATTGACTTGCAGGATTATGTCGCCGCGCTGCAGGCCTGCGTTGTCAGCCGGGCTGCCGGGTTGCACATCTTCCACCACTGCCCCACCCCTGACATTGTCCGGAATCTGCATCTGCTCGCGTGCGTCCTGGTTTAGATCGCCAAGGCTCAATCCCCAGCGGCCTTTGCCATGCTGGCCGTTTTCGCCGGAAGCATTCTCCTTCCCTCCCATCGCTTCGAGAGTCACGGAGATGTTCATCTCCTTGCCGTCGCGCAGCACCGCAAGCTGGACTGCCTGCCCGGGATGATGTTCTCCCACCTTGACCTGAAGCTCTCCCGCATCGGCCACAGTTTTGCCGTCGACTTCAGTGATGACATCGCCGACTTTTAGACCCGCCTTCGCGCCCGGACCGTCAGGTTCGACCTGGCTCACCACCGCTCCGCTGGCAGTTTTGCTCTCGAAGAATTTCGCATTTTCCGGAGTCACATCGTTGACGCCAATCCCGATGAACCCGTGGCTGACTTTTCCGTCGCGGATTAAAGTGTCGGCGGTCGGCTGCGCGATCTGTGCCGGAATGGCAAAACCCGCGCCGGAAAACGACCCGTTACTGGAGATCAGGAAGGTATTGATTCCGATCAACTCACCCCGGGCGTCGACCAATGCGCCACCCGAGTTTCCGGGATTGATGGCGGCATCGGTCTGGATAAACTCGCCGGGCTTGCGCCGATCGGAAGGATCAGGATTGGCCCGATTGAGCGCGCTCACGATTCCCCGCGTAACCGTGAATCGCAGCCCGTAGGGATTGCCAAACGCCAGCACGGTTTGTCCGGGGGCCAACTTTGTAGAGTCTCCCCACGGAATGCTGGGAAGATCGCTACCGCTGATCTTTATCACCGCCAGATCGGTCAGAGGATCGGTCCCGATGAGCTTTGCCGAATACATCCGGCGGTTGCTCATGGTGACACGGATATCGCCGGCGCCTTCAACGACGTGATTGTTGGTGACGATGTATCCATCGGGAGAAATAATGACGCCGCTCCCCAGCCCGTGCTCAACCCGCTCCCGAGGGGTTTGCGGAAAATTGAACATGTGGCCGAATGGCGAGTTAGGGCCAAAGAATTGCTGCATGTCCTGCCCCGAGTCGTCGCCCCTCAGCGCGCGCGCGCTCGGTTTGGACGTTACGGTTATGTTCACGACCGCCGGAGTCACTCGCGCCGCGAGCGTTTCCATGGCGTGGTCGAGGCCTATCAGCGCCGACACACTGTTCTCATCGAGCGGCGCCGCCGCTGGAGCAGGCGCTGCCGCATGCGCGGGGCGTATGAATTCATACGCCCCTAACGATGCGATGGTTAATACTGCAACCACAGCGGCCAAAAGCCGCCGGGTCAGGATCGTCTTCCAGTTGTTCACTTTTCCTCCATTGACAACTAATTTCTTAGTTGTTTAACTTAAAAAAATTTCCCGTTTACGTCTTGCTGCTGGGCGCCGGTGACACTCTGGGGTGAGATACCAGCGTTACCCGCCACACGCAAATACTCCACTGCAACGAGTTCCCTGCCGCCTGGCGGGTGCTGATCACAAAAACTGTCTCGGTGACCGGCGCGACTGACGAGATCTCGTGGAGGGCCACGACCTGCGCAGAGCCAACCTGCGCTCCATCGGTGCCGCGCCGCGCTGCCAGCGACTGAGCACTTCTCGTCACTTCTCGTGGCGTGACGCTTCGGCGTGTTCGCGGCTGCCGATCGCTGACAGAAGTCGCATGTAAGGCAACCGGAACCACTCGCGCCGCCGGACTCAGCGTCAGCGGCTCAGGAACTGCGTGCGCCACGTTCGCGGGAATTCGATCAGAACCGGGCGCAAACGCGACCAACTGTCGCGTCTGGGGCAAAATCAGTAGGCTCGCGAAAGAAAATGCGCCCACCAATGTGATCGCGGGTTTCCATATGCCTCGGCCCTTCGGCCGGTTCGCGTCGAGAATTCGCGAAAGCCGAACCTTGGCTTCCCGCGCATGGTGAATCGCCGCCTGCGCCAGTGTCCATCCGCGGCGCGCCACGTTGCGCTCCAGCAGAGCCAGTAGGCACTCGGCATAGCCGCGCGGGTTTTGCGTTTGGGCGAGCACGTAATCATCGCACGCTATTTCCCGCTCCAGAGAAAGCCGACGGTCAATCCACCACACCGCAGGATGAAAGCACAACAGGGCCCGAAGGAATTTTTGCAGCAGATTAGTCCAACCATCGCCCCGTTGAACGTGGGCATATTCATGAAGCAGCAGGCTGCCCAACTCTTGCGGAGCCAAATCTTCCAGAGCGAAACGCGGAACGACAATCGTCGGCTTCGTAAAACCGATCGCCGCCGGAACATGGATTTGATCGGACGTTGCTACCGGCACGTCATGCGAAGCGGAAAATTCCGCCAGCGCGTCCGCGATCTCCCGTCGAAGCTGGGATAAATCGATCGGTGTAAACGTCTTACTCAACCTCTCGACCCGCGCGATTCCAATGGCCAGCCGCAAAAGGGCAAGAAAGGCAACAATCGCCCAGATGGAGAGCACAGCAAAAGCCCATCGCGTCGAAATCGTAAAAACCGGCTGGCTTGTTCCTCGCAGAGCGCTCCCAACATGCAAGACTCCGATTCCCCCGGCGAAGGGCAAGAGTGCTATTGCGATCAACGCCAGAAACCACGCAGCGAATCGTGTTCCGGAATTCTGTCTCGGCAACAGACACAGAAGTACCCACACGAACCCAGCAACCAGATTTCCCTCGAAGACGGAATTGAGAGCATGTGCGGCGACCACCTGCGCCAGGTTTTCGATGGCGGATAAAATCATTTCACGCCGCTCCGATCCAGCATCTCGCGCAGACGCGCCAGCTCCCTGCGATCGATGCCGCGATCTTCAAGAACATTCAAAACCAGTTGCTCGTGGGAATCTTCAAAAAACCGGCCGACCAGATGGCGTATCTCCGAACGCGACGCCTCCTCTCTCGCCACTACCGGCGAGTACACATGGGCGCGACCGTCTTTCGCGTGCTTCACGTAGCCTTTACGCTCGAGGATTCGAATGGTCGTCAGCACCGTGTTGTAGGCCAAGGATGGCTTCTCCGACAGACAATCCAGTACCGTCTGAACCGTGCCCGGCCCTTTCGACCACAGCACGTTCATGATGCGCAACTCGGCTTCTGTCAGTGTTTCCGACGTTTTACGCGGCACCTAATTCCCTTTCTGGTTGATTAGACGCGGCAGTCTTGAAAAGGTAACTAATTCTTTAGTTGCAAGGAAATTCAAGCGTGTTGCCTGACCGCTCCACTCATTCGTTGCTCTTACTTTACGATCTACTCTTACTTCTATATTTTTGACGGATTTATTATTATCTGTCATACTTCCCGTTATGACTACGACTGAAAAGCTCGAAACCGTGCGGTTTACGACCAAAGGGCAGGTCGTGATCCCGCTCCGCTTGCGTAAGCAATTCGACATTGAAGACGGAACCAAGGCGGTGGTCCAGGCCACACCCGAAGGTATTCTTCTAAAACCGGTGACTGCGGCGCTCATCAAGAGAGGGCGCGGCATCCTCAAGCGCAGCTCGGGAGCCATGCCTTTGGCGGAAGAGTGGGCCGAGCACAACAAGCGGGAACGCGACCTCGAGGAGCGGCATGTCCGCTAAGGTGCTCGACAGCTTCGCGCTTATCGTCTACTTCCGCGACGAACCGGGAGCGGAGGCGATGGAAAGCCTGCTCGTTTCGGCAGGCAAGAAAGACAACCCGCTCCTCATGACGGATGTGAACTACACCGAGGTAAAGTACTCCATTGTGAAGAAGGACGGCGTGGCAGCCTGGGCCGAAGCCGCGAAAGTTCTTCCCGGTCTGCCCATCGATTTTATTTCCACGACCCGAGTCTTGGCTGACACCGCCGCCGATTTCAAGGCGCGTTTCAAATTGAGTTTGGCCGACGCGTTTGCGGCGGCGCTCGCAAAGGAAGAAAAGGCTGAACTCGTCACCGGCGATCCAGAATTCAAGCTGCTCGACAAAGAAATCAAAATCCACTGGTTAAAATAATCGCCTCTGGCTGAGAAACGCTCCGAGTCTCCTCGCCCTTTCTCGGCATCCACACTCTCAATGAAGTCGCCCTGCGATGAAGCCGTCATTCAGACCGGCGCCATGGCCAGCCCATGCCTCGAAAAATCGCGCCCCTGGATTCTCGCCGCCGCCATTCTTGGCTCCAGCATGGCTTTCATCGACAGCACTGTGGTCAACGTGGCTCTGCCGGCTCTCCAATCCGGCCTGCACGCCACCGTAGTCGACGTGCAATGGATCATCGAATCTTACGGATTGTTTCTTTCCGCGCTGATTCTGGCTGGTGGCGCGCTTGGAGATACATTCGGGCGCCGCGCCATGTTCCTGCTCGGGGTTGGTACGTTCGCCGTCTCCTCCGCAGGCTGTAGCTTTTCTTCGAGCATTCAGGCGCTACTGTTCTGGCGCTCGCTGCAAGGCATCGCCGGCGCCTTCCTCGTGCCGGGCAGTCTCGCTATCGTCAGTTCGTCATTTGACGAAGCTTCGCGTGGCCGCGCGATCGGCACCTGGGCCGGCTTCACCACCATGACCACCGCTCTCGGCCCCGTTCTCGGGGGATGGTTGATCGACCACGCCTCCTGGCACTGGGTCTTCTTTATTAATGTCCCGTTCGCGGCGGTGGTGGTTGCGATTTCGCTGCGCCACGTTCCGGAATCCCGCGATTCGAACGCCGGCCGCGTCGATTGGTCGGGAGCCGCACTCGTGACTCTAGGTTTGGCGGGACTGGTCTACGGATTTCTCGAATCGCCCGTTCGCGGCTGGACGAATCCTCTCGTAATCGGCGGCTTGACTCTCGGTTCTCTTCTGCTCATTGCTTTTGTATGGGTCGAAAAGAAAAGCGCGGCGCCGATGGTTCCACTCCAACTGTTTCAGTCACCCAGCTTTTGCGGGGCAAATCTGCTGACGCTATTTCTCTACTCCGCCCTGGGCATTTTCTTTTTTCTTTATCCCTTGAACCTGATCCAGATCCAGAAATACTCAGCGACCGCGACCGGCGCTGCTGCCCTGCCCACGATTCTGCTCGCGTCCCTGCTCGCTCGCTGGTCGGGAGGACTGATCGCGCGCTTCGGGGCTAAGTTGCCCCTGGTCGTGGGGCCCCTCATCGTAGCGGCTGGATTCATTCTCTTTGCGCTTCCCGGCGCGCAAACCGAATATTGGAAGAGCTTTTTCCCCGCTTTCGTCGTGTTGGGCTTCTGCCTAGCGATCACCGTCGCGCCTCTTACCACTGTCGTCATGAACTCCGTCGGCCAGGAACGCGCCGGCGCAGCCTCAGGAATCAATAACGCAGTGGCGCGGGTCGCAGGCGTCCTGGCGGTAGCTGTGCTCGGAGTCGTCATGGTTTCGGCATTTACCCGCTCGCTTGATCGTTCTCTGGCCAATTCGAAAGTCGATCCGGCAATTGTTCATCAGCTCGAATCAAATTCCGACAGGCTCGGCAGTCTCAGCGCGCCTGCAAGTGCGGATCCTCACACGTCTTCAATCATTCGGGACGCCGTCGCGCAAGCGTTCGTTTTCGGGTTTCGCATGATCGTCTTGATCTGCGCCGGGTTGGCCGTCGCCAGCGCCGCTATCGCATACCGAAGGGTCCCCGACAATCTCAGCCGTTGACTTCCTGTGAAATCTTGTTGCCGGAGTGCCGATTTTCTGGCGCGCTTTCCGCTGGGAATGAACACTTCGTATTTCTCTGAAAACCGCATCTTTCGTATCACGAGGCCCTCATGGGTTCCCAAAATGGGCCGCAACCCGCATTTTTCTTGCTTTTTCTTTTGACCAAGCCTGGCGCCGCTCCCATACTGCGGATGATTGGCGCTTATGTTCCCTCCCAGGATCAACCGCCGTTTCTTCCGCACCTTCGCGCAGTTTCTGCTGCTCGCAAACGCGAGCGCGCAGGTTACCACGTCGAACGAAATCGGTGGCCGGGATCGCGACGCCGAACATGTGCAACAGCGCGCCGAATGGTTCCTGCACGGCCGGACCATTCCCGGCAAATCTTCGGCGGAACTGCGCCGCCGCGCATACGCAGCGAAGATGCAAGCGCGCGGCGCGCGTGCACATTCCTTCGCCCCAACCGCCTCAACCGGCGGCTGGCAACCACTCGGACCGGTACCGCTGGCCTCCGACGGATCCGGTGACGGATTTCAGAACTACAACCAGGTTTCAGGCCGCGCCACCTCCGTCGCCATCGACCCCGCCGACCCAACCGGAAACACCATCTACATCGGCGGCGCGCAAGCCGGCGTGTGGAAATCGACCAACGCCGCCAACGCAAATGCAACAAACGTGACCTGGATCCCGCTTACCGACGATCAAGCCACGCTTTCCATCGGCGCCATCGCCATTCAACCGGGAAATACCAATGCCGCAAACAGCGTCATCATCGCCGGCACCGGCGAGGCCGATAACTCCGCCGACTCCTATTTCGGATTGGGAATTCTCCGCTCGGCCGACGGCGGCAACACCTGGAACCTGACATCGACCGCGAACACCGGTTCGCTTTCCTTCAGCGGCCTTGGCGCAACGCGCATCACCTTCAGCACCGCAAATTCCAACACGGTAGTCGCGGCGATGGCCGCAACCAGTGAAGGCGTAGTCGATGGCGCCCTCACCAGCAACACCTATCGCGGGCTCTACACCTCCACCGACGGCGGACAGACCTGGACTTATGACGCACTTTTTTCCGGAGGCGCAAGCGAAGCGACCTCCGCAACTTCGGTCGTGTACAACACGGCCGCCGGCCTATTTTTCGCCGCCATCCGCTATCACGGATTTTATTCATCGCCAGACGGCCTTAACTGGACCGTACTGGCCAATCAACCCGGCGCTCCGGGGCTGTTGAATGCAACGGCGTGTCCGCAGAATTACGTCACCACCTGCCCGATCTACCGCGCCGAAATCACTGTCGTCCCCGGACGCAATGAAATGTACGTGTGGTTCATTTCCCTCGATTCCGGCGGAAATCCGGTCGATCAAGGAATCTGGCTGAGCACAAACAGCGGAGCTTCCTGGACACAGATCAGCGACACAGGAATTACAAACTGTGGGGACTCGGACGGCTGTGGCGTCCAGCAGGGCTTTTACAATCTCGAACTGCTTGCCGTCCCGAACTGCCCGAACGGAGCGAACACCTGCACCGGCGATCCCACCGATCTTTATGCCGGGGCCGTCAATCTTTATAAATGTTCGCTCACGTCGATCAATCCCACGTGCGCGAACACGCCATTCCTGAACCTGACTCACGTGTACGGCTGCAATCCCCTTTCGGCCCTGGCGCACGTGCATCCAGATCAGCACGCGGCGGCATTCACAATTCTTCCTTCGAGCTCCGACCTGATGTATTTTGCCAACGACGGCGGCATTTATCGCACGCTCGATGGCTTCACCGGGCTGACTACCGGCTCTTGCACCGGAACCAATCTCTTCGACGATCTGAATCAAAACCTCGGCTCGATGACGCAGTTCGTCAGCTTCTCCCAATCCGAAACCGACGCAAACACGCTGCTCGGCGGCACGCAGGACAACGGCTCGCCGGCGACCGCCTCAGCCACCACGAACACAAGCTGGGGCAACGTGCTAAGCGGGGATGGCGGCTACAATGCGATCGATCCGGCCACCGGAAACTGGTTTGCGTCCAATCCCGATACCGGCTCCGGCACGCTCGGAATCCAGGAGTGTTCCTCCGGCGTCAACTGTAACGACAGTCTTTTCAACGTTGTAGTAAACAGCGGTGATGTCGGGGGCGATGACGGCGCTTTCTATTTCCCCTATATTCTCGACCCGCAATCGGCGACCGCCCTGGTGGTCGGAACTTGCCGCGTCTGGACCGGCCCACGCACCGGCGGCGCATTTACCGACCTAAGTTTGAACTTTGACACGCTTGGCGTCGGAACCTGCACGGGTGACGAGGTAAACGTAGTTCGCTCAGTGGCCGCAGGAGGCCCATCCAACTCGAATGGCTCACAAGTAATTTATGCCACCACCGACGGCCTCGGCCCGAGCGCAAGCGCACCCCCAGTCGGAGGAAATGTCTGGGTCACGACCAACCCCACCGCGGTTTCCGGCGTAAGTTCAACTTTTGTGAACGTCACGATGAACGGCCCGGGCGGCGCCAGCATCAACCCGAATCAGTTCCCGATTTCCAGTGCGGCGATTGATACTTCCGATCCAACCGGAAATACCGCGTATGTGGCCATCATGGGCTTCACCGGCGGACCCGGTCATATCTGGCAAACCGTCAACGCAGGCGCAAACTGGAGCGATTTCAGCGGCACCGGCTCAAACGCCATCCCCGATTCGCCGGCCAACGCTATCGCGATCGACTCAAACGCGCACATGATTTATGTCGGCACCGATGTCGGAGTATTCCAAAGCTCCACCTCTTCGCCCGCCTGGACGGAAGTTGGCCCAATTCCCAGCGCAAGTGCAACCGGATTCTTGCCTGATGTCGCGATCACCGCGCTCGCTCTGTTCGATTCCGGCGGGCAGAAGCTACTGCGCGCCTCCACCTATGGCCGCGGAATCTGGCAATTCAATTTGCTGGCTACTCCAAACTTCGCCATCGCAATTTCCAACACTCCGTTGACCGCATTTATCGGCACCAACGCCAACTTTAATGGCACACTCACGGCACAAGACGGATACAACAACTCCGTCGAACTCAGTTGCACGCCCGGGTCATCGAGCCCGCCCAGTCCATGCTCGCCAAGTCCGGTGAGCCTCGTCCCCACCTCGACCGGCGCGGCATTTGTGGTCGGCGTGGGCACCAGCACAATTGCCGACTACGACTTCAACGTGCAAGGCGCTGGCTCCGACAGTAACAACACGACCAATTTGACCGCGGTCACGTTGCACGTCGTGAATCTAAACTTGACCCCTCCATCTCCCGGCACCGTGACTGCCCCCGATGGCACAACCTCCCCACCCGTGAGTTTTCAGGTGGTGGCGGAAGGCACGTTCACGCAAAGTGTAACGCTCAGTTGCAGTATCGCGCCCCCGATTCCCGGAGCCACATGCAACTTCACGCCAGGAATAACAGTCGATCCCACGCCCGGCTCTCCCGTGAACGCAACAGCGACCGTAAGCCTGCCATCCGGAACAGCATTGAAGAACTACACGGTCACGTTGCAAGCCACCACCGAGGGCGCACCGCAACCATTCACGACTCCATTCACCCTCACAGTGGTAGCCAATCCCGATTTCCTTCTCAGTGAATCCACTGCCTTTCCGAATGTGAAATTCGGCAGCAACGGAACCACCGGCCCGATTCAAATCGCGTCGCAAGACGGCTTCAATTCGCAGGTGACACTCAGTTGCGCGCCCACGTTCGGACTGGATAGCTGCGGATTGAATCCGTCTCTGGTGACCACATTCCCGGCGACTTCCACACTCACGATCTACGGATCGAGTTTTGTCGTTCCCGGTGCATACACATTGTCGGTGGAAGGCGTCTCCGGTTCTCTCAGCCATTATTTGAATGTACCCTTCAATGTCGGCGATTTCACCTTCACCGGCCCGTCAACGCTCTCTGCCTCGCCGGGCAGCCAGGCTGTAGCGAACCTCACGCTGAGCTCGATCTTCAGCTACAGCGGGCAAATCAATCTCACCTGCAACGCCTCGTCGCTGCCCGGGGCGCAATGCACCATAGGCGGGCAAAATCCTATCGCGCTGGCCGCCGGCGCGACCGCCCCCGTCACGGTGACCATCAATGTTCCAAACGGAGCCACGGCTAACACCTATAACATCACCATCAACGCGCAAGATGTGGGCGGCGAGCCCACCAATTCGCTGAGCATTCCGCTGTCGGTGACCCAGGTAGTGTCAGACAATTTCCAACTGGCGACCTCGCAGCCCTTCCCCACCGGCGACGCAGGCTCGCAGCAGACGGCCACAGTCTCGGTCACTTCGAACTACACCGGCTCGGTCACGGCAAGCTGCAATTCCGGATCACTGGGCGGCCAGTGTTCTGTCACCTCCCCGCACTCGGTCACCCCGTTTCCCATCAGCCCCGGCGCGGCATTGACGCTTACGCTCACGCTGAACATCCCCAACAGCGCCGCTCCGAATCCGTCAAATTCTTACTCGGTTGTTCTCACCGTGACCGATTCGTCCGGGCAGCCCGCGCAGACTCTCTCTCTACCTCTAACCGTTATTCAGGATTTCGCGGTCGGCACGCCTTCGCCCTCGACGCAAACTATCGCCGTCGGCCAATCGATCACCTACAACTTCAGCGTGCTGCCCATCGGCGCGCAGTTCGGTGACAACGTCAGCTTTGC
>DATLKM010000217.1:0-13678 GCA_035538435.1 Binatia bacterium | reverse complement strand
CAGCGGACAGAACGGCGTTGTGGACGCCCATGTAGGCACGTTTTTGACCAAGGATGTCCGGGAAGCTCTGCACATGGGCCTGCCGATTCAGATTGTCGGCGCCATGCAGGACATCCGCGGAAAGCAGTATTTAATGGCCCGTCAGCTGATCTTTGGCGGCCGCCTCGTCACTGTGCGTAGCGAACACGGCTTGTTGGCTCGCCCCACGCACGCAGCAAAAGCAGCGGCCTCTGATTCCAACGGAGGTGCACGATGACACTGCGCAAGTCCATTCTTCTATCGCTCGGTTTGAGCACGATCGCCGCACTGGTGGCCTGCAGCAGTTCCAGCCACCCTGCACCGACAGTTGCCGTTACGGCCGGAACCGGAACCACGCCGCAGAGCGCACAGGTCGGCAACCCGTTTGGAACGGCTCTCTCTGTGACGGTCACATCCAACGGCACACCGGTCGCTAACGTCGCGGTCACCTTCACAGCGCCTGGCCAGGGAGCCAGCGGTGTTTTTACCACGAGCGGCACAAACACTGAAACCGACATGACAACCGCAAGCGGTGTGGCCATGGCATCGGCCTTCACCGCCAACACCACGGCGGGCGGTCCCTATAACGTAACCGCTACGTATTCGGGTGCATCGGCGACCTTTGCCCTGACCAACACTGCGGGCGCGGCCGCCAACTTGGCGCTTTCGAGCGGCAACAACCAGAACGTAGCGACCGCTGCCACCTATGCGCCCCTGGTGGCAAATGTCACAGATGGCGACGGCAATCCTGTGGCTGGCGTCAACATTACCTTCACCGTTGTTCCGGGCATCTCGGGTGCGAGCGGCACTTTCACCAGCACCAGTTCCGGAACTGAGGCAGTGAACACCGACTCCAACGGCAACGCAACGGTAAACGATCTGACGGCGAATTCAACCCTCGGAGCTTTCACTGTCACCGCTGCCCCAACCACAGCGACGCTCAACCCAACCTCGGTCACTTTCACCGAGACCAACGTCACACCTGGAACCCCGCCGCTGGCTTCCGGCAACTACGTCTTCTCGGTTACGGGAACGAACGTGAATGGATCCTTCTACTGGGCCGGCGTATTCACCGTCGTCGGCGCCGGTGGCACCAGCACAATCACCTCCGGCTTGCAGGATTATTCCGACTTTGGCGAGGCGGCGTTTATTTCTGCCGAGTCGATCACAGGTGGCACCATCGCCGCAGTTGGCGGCGGTGATTCCAACCTTTTGATCACCCTTAACTTTACCGACGGCTACATCAACGGTGGCGCCGGCAACCTGACTCTCGATGCCAGCATGTATTCGACCGCCAATGGTCGACTGATAGAGTATGACAACTGGGGCAGCGGCAGCGGCGAACTGAGGCAGCAGACCAGCACCACTACTCCCTCGGCAGGCTACGCCTTCTATCTCAGCGGTTGGGACGATCCGAACGGCTTCCCGCTCGTCATCGGAGGTGTTGTTAATATCGACAGCGCCACCGGCATTTCGGGCACGGGCAGCGTATACGACGCAGATGACGGCGGAACCCTAAGCCAGGACCAGCTCTTCAGCACGAGCTCGCTCACCGCGGCGGACCCGAACACCGGGTTCATGACGTTCACCCTCAACCCAACCGACGGCGGTACCGTCATGCTTGACGCCTACGTCGCCGACTCGAACCATGTCTACCTGGTCGAAAACTGGGGAGACAATTTCGGCACCACAGCCGGCGTGGCGCGCGGTCAAGGCTCCAGCACCGGAACGTTCGCCAGTTCCTCCATCTCGGGGTCGTCCTATGTTATCGCTACCGTGGGCAATAACATAAATGGTGCCCTCAACGTGGCGGGAACGCTGACCTTCAACTCCGACCTCAGCGTCAGCGGCAATCTCAGCTTCAACGACCTGGCGTCGGCCAACCCGGCGCAAGGCGGGGCGACGATTACCGGCGGCACCTATACCATTGACGCCTCCGGAACCGGCAACGACGGCGGCACCGGGCGAGTCACCCTAACCGGAGTGACCGACGGCGCTACCTTTACCTACAACCTCCAACTCTATCTGGATGGCAGCGGCCATGCCACTGTCATCTCCATGGATGGCGGCGATGGTGTGGCTGGGCAGAGTTCCGTGCAGTCCAGCGGAACCTTCAACGCCGATAACTTTACCGGGCCGTACTCCATCCTGCTCACCGGCTTCACCACTTCGGAGCTTATTTCCAACAGTGGCAGCGGAACATACTTCGGTGAGGTGGACCAGGTGGGCGTGCTGACCGCAACCCCTTCGAGCTCGACGGCCGGTGCGGTGTCGGGCTTCTTCGACTCCAACGATGTGCAGGGCGGCGGATCACTCTCACCGGATGGCCCCGCCACGGCAAACTACGCAACTACGGCCACGAACGGGGTATTCACAGTCACCCCGCCTTCTGGGTCGTATACCTTCTATATGACAGACGCGACCGGCGACGGCGCGATCATTGAGAACGACAACAGCGAACTGCAAATTGGTATCGTTTCCGTCCAACAGTAACGGCAGCGCCCAACTTGAACCTTCGTGGCGCACCTTCGGGTGCGCCACTTTTTTCTCCTCCCGTTTTCCCCTCCCGTGACGCACGTAACTTTATTTTCCCCACCGGGTTGCAGTAACTTGGTAACAGTGACCACCGGCGTGTGGCCCCTTATCTTTTTGGAGAAAAAATGAGCCGTTCCGTTGCCCTTCGCCTGTTGCTGGTCGGGTTTCTGATCCCCTGTCTGTTTGCCGCCTGCAACCGCGACCCTAACGTCCGCAAGCAGAAGTTTCTTGAGAGCGCCAATCGCTATCGCGACAAGGGCAAGCTGCGCGAAGCGGCCATCCAGTATTCCAACGCCATTCAGATCGATCCCCGTTTTGCCGAAGCCCATTTTCAGCTCGGCGAAACCTATTTGCAGTTGAAGGATTTCAACCGCGCCTATTCGGAGCTTTCGCGCGCCGCCGACCTGGCTCCCGACAATTATCAGGCCCACGCCGATCTCGCCAACCTGCTGGTCGCCGCCCGCAATCCCGATGGCTCCGCCAACCAGGATTACCTCAAGCAGGCCCGCACGCATCTCGACCTGCTCAAAGAAAAGCAGCCCAACAATGGCGACACGCACCAGGCCTGGGCCAATTATTATTCCGCCCAAAACGATCTCGGTTCGGCCTTGCAGGAAATGCAAAAAGCCATTGCCGCCGAGCCCACCCGCCCCGGCTACTACCTCAGTCTCGCCTTCCTGCAAATGCGCGCGAACTTGCCCAAGGATGCGGAAGCCAGCTTCAAGAAAGGCGCCGAACTCGGCCCCAAGGATCTGAACGCGCAACTCGCCCTGGGCGGCTATTACCAGTCGCAGGGCCGCCTGGCTGAGGCCGAACAGCAATTCAAGCACGCCATTGAGGTCGACGCCAAAGATCCCACGCCGCGCGCCGATTTTGTTCGCCTGCTCATGGCCGAAGGCAAGAAGTCTGACGCCGAAGCTTTTCTCCGCCAGACCAAGGCCGATTTCCCCGATACCTCCGAAGGCTACCGCATGCTGGGCGATTTTTATTTCGCCAACGGTGAACTCGACAAAGCCACCAACGAGTATTCGGTGCTCTACAGCCAGCATCCCAAAGACCCGCAGGTCAAAAAGAACTACATCCAATTGCTGATCCTGAAAGACCGCCTGGATGAAGCTTCGAAATTTACCGCCGAAGTCCTCAAGGCGAATCCTCGCGATGCCGATGCTTTGGTTTACCGCGGAGAAATTCTCCTTCGCCAGAACGACGCCAACGGCGCTGTCGACGCCTTACAGCAGGCGATCAAGCAGGATTCCAACAATGCCGTCGCCCATTACCAGCTTGGGCTGGCTTACGCTATGCAGCACAATCCCGCTCAATCCGAAGCGGAGTTGCGTGAAGCCGTGAATGAACGTCCCGATCTGACCGACGCGCAACGCGCTCTGGCCGGTTCGGAAATGTCGCGCGGCGATTTCGACGCTCTCACTCAAACCGCCCAGCAAATCATCGCCGCGGCTCCGAACGCTCCTGACGGCTACCTGATGCGCGCTCTCGCCGAAATGAACAGCAAGAAGTTTACCCAGGCGGAGCAGGACATGCGCAAGGCCTCCCAGGTCGCACCCGCCAGCCCTGCGCCTTATGTGCAGTTGGGCAATCTTTATCAGGTGCAGAAGCAGTATCCCCAGGCGGTCAAGTTCTATCAGCAGGCTTTGGATAAAGACTCGACCTCAAGCGACGCGCTTCAGGGCATCATGAACACCTACATCGCCCAGAAGCAGATCGATCAGGCCATCGCCGCTGCCCGAAGCTATGTGGCCAAATCGCCCAACACCAGCAATTTTTACGATCTGTTGGGCACCGCCCTGTTCCAGAAAAAAGACTACAACGGCGCGGGCGACGCCTTTCAGAAAGCGGTCGATCTCGATAAAAACAATTCCGACGCATTGCTGAAGCTGGCGCAAGTCCAGGCCGCGCAGGGTTCTCCCGCTAAGGCCCTGGCAATCTATCAGCAATCGATCAAAGATCATCCCCGCGACATTTCGTTTTATCTGCTCGCCGGGATGATGTATGAATCGCAGGGCAGCTACGATCAGGCCAAGTCGATGTATCAGCAGGTGCTGAATATTCAGCCCGATAATCCGCTCGCCTCCAACAATCTTGCCTACGTCATGCTGCAACAAGGCGGCAACGTCGATGTCGCGCTCGCCATGGCGCAAACCGCCCGCCGCGGCGCGCCCGATCTGCCTCAGGCCGCCGATACTCTCGGCTGGGCATATTTCCAGAAGGGCGTTTATCAGTCCGCCATCGACATGTTTCAGGAGTCGCTGCGGCTCAGCGAAAGAAGGGGCGCGGCTGACGATCCCACGGTCCACTACCATCTCGGCCTTGCCTATCAGAAAGCCAACCAGCCGGCTCTGGCACGCCAGCAGTTGGAGCGTTCCCTGAAGATCAATCCCAACAACGGCGACGCGAAAAAAGCGCTTTCCGACTTGCGCGGATAAAGTCCAGGCCGCAAGTACAGGCCGCAAATCCAACCGTTATTTCAAGCGGGCATTTCTGGCGCGGGCAGCGCCGGAAGTCGCAGGCGAGTAAACGCTTGCGCATTCGCCGGTCCCGCGCCAAATTGTCCCCGCCTTCCGCAAGCTGTTACAGTTACGCTGCGCAATCCGGCGCGGCGTGATTTTACGTACATTCATTAAGGAAGAACGAGACGATTGTCGAGTCCGCAGACACAAGGCCTCCCGGCGGATCTGGCGCTGGTGACGGGACTGAAGGCGGGCGATCAGGGGGCGATGGCGCAGCTCTATGATCGCTATTCGTCCGTGGTGTATGCGGTGGCCCTGCGGGTGCTCGGCGATACCGGCGCGGCGGAAGATGTCCTGCAGGAAGTCTTTTTGCAGTTATGGCGCAAGCCGGGCGCTTTTGACGCCGCCCGCGGAAGTCTGGCCAGTTGGCTGGCCGTGATTACCCGCAATCGTGCCATCGACCTGCTGCGGCGGCGCAGGCCGGAAACCGACATCGAAGAGGTTGTGGTTTCGGCTGCGCCCGATCTCGCGGCGGAGGCCGACCGTTCCCGCGCCGCGGAAAAAGTTCGCGTCGTTCTCGGCGGCATGGCGGCGGAACAGCGGGCCGCGCTGGAAATGGCCTATTGGCAGGGCATGAGCCATACCGAGATCGCCGGCAAAACCGGCCAGCCGCTGGGCACCGTGAAAACCAGAATTCGCAACGGGCTGATCGCGCTCAGAAAGGCTTTTCAGACGTGACCGTCCGCTGCCTTACTTTGCCGCATGACTGAACATGAACAATACGCCGACGATCTCGCTCTTTACGCGCTCAACGCGCTGACCGGCGAAGATCGCTCGCGAGTCGAAGCGCACCTCTCGACCTGCGCCGCCTGCCGCCTCGAACTCGAGCACTTGCGCGGTGACGCCGCCCTGTTGGCATTGTCGGCGTCTGGCCCGCGGCCGCCCCAGCGCGCGCGGCAGCGCCTGCTCAATGCGCTTACGGCGGAAGTGAAGATCCAACCGGCACACACCTCAGTCACGTCGCACCGTTCTTGGTGGGGAGTGCTGGGCTGGGCGGCCGCCGCGGCGGTCCTCGTCTTTGCGCTCTCGCTTTGGCGCGAGAATCTTGCCCTGCAAGGCATGCTTGCCTCGGCCGGTTCACGCGCCGCCGAAGACGCGCGCGAACTCGATCAACTCCGTAAAATCGCCGCCCCCATTATCGAACCGGAATCCCAGCGCATCACACTGGTGGCAATGAAAACTCCGCCGCAGCCGCAGGGCAAGGCGTTCTACTTGCGTGGCCGCGGCAGCCTGGTTTTTCTCGCCAGCAATCTGCCGCCGCTGCCTCCGCAAAAAGCCTATGAGTTGTGGCTGATTCCGCCCAACGGCGCTCCCATTCCCGCCGGCGTCTTCAAGCCCGATGCGCACGGCAGCGCCAGCGTGGTCAATCCTCCGCTGCCCGTGGGGGCTGAAGCGAAAGCCTTCGCCATTACGGTTGAGAATGAATCCGGCTCGGCCGCACCCACCTCGCCGATCATGATGATGGGCGCTGGAGAATAACTGACACGCGAAAGTGCTCCGGGCCGTGTCATTCCCAACCCGCGCGAAGCGCGGGTGAGGAACCTGCACTCGGTCACGACCCTCACGGCTTTGTGCCCCTCAAGCCGCGCCTCGAGTGTCAAACTCTACTGCTGTTTTTCCAGGACCTTCGCTGCTTTCGGCGCGCCCACATGCTCTTTTCTGTAAGCCCGGGCCACATCGCCAAGCGGGGTTTCGTACGGCAGGCTTCCATACTCCGAAAGCGGCTGTTCGCCCTTCGCATAGCTGTAGGAAGAAGTGCTCAGCAGGCTCACTTCGGTCCCCATGGAATGCTCTGCGGCATGAAGCGGATGCTCAGGGAGAACGGTCGGCTGCGGCTGGTTGCTCAGCACAGAAATGTTCTGTCCCAGCGCCGCGCTGGCGCCGAAAAAGCACAGCGCAAATAAAGTGGTCTTCAGCAGATTCATTTTTGTAGAATGCATCGTCATAAGTTGTGCCTTCCGGGGGAGACTGACATTTTTTGTCAATTTCCGCGAATGCTTGATGGGTGCGGGTTTCACTGCATAAAGAGGCAATCGCCCTTCCAGAAGCCCTTCGCGGCGATTGGACTTAGCGCCATCAAGCTCCTCTACTGTGGCAACACTTTGCATATTTGTGGAAGTTGAAAATCTGCCGCAACCAAAGACTCCGCGGGGTCAAGTAGCGCCATGAAAATAGCCGCACCACTCGCACTGTTCCTTTTCTTTGTCCTGCCCATTCCTCTCTCCGCCCAAACCGATTGCGAATCCGGCAACGGCACCCTCGACCCGGCCACTCCCAAAACCATCACCGCGCCCGAAATCATTCAGAAACTCGGCGCTTCCGAAACCGCTGCCAAGCAGGCTCGCGCCCACTACACCTATAAACAGGATGTGCTGGTGCAGACCGTCTCCGGCGCCAACGTCACCGGAGAATTTCACGAAGTCGCAATCATTTCTTATGACAGCAAAGGCCGCCGCCAGGAGCAGGTCACCTTCGCTGCCCAGCCTTCGCTCCGCGGCCTGCAACTCACCCAGGACGACATAGAAGATTTCCGCATCTTCATGCCCCTCATGCTCGCCACCGATGATCTCGCCGGCTACGACCTGACTTACTCGGGCCAGCAGCACGTGGACGATCTCAATACTTATCAGTTTCGCGTTGAGCCAAAGAAAAAAGACGATAAAAATAAGCGCTACTTCGAAGGCCGCATCTGGGTTGACACGCAGGACTTCGCCATCGTCAAAGTCTGCGGCAAAAGCGGTCCGGAAAGAATTGCCGTAAAGAAGCGGGAGCGCAGCGATCTGCGTCCAACCTTCGTCAGCTATCGCCAGCAGGTGGACGGCAAATACTGGTTCCCCGCATACTCACGCTCCGACGATACGCTTCATTTCAAAACTGGGCCCGTGCGCCTGCGGGAAACGGTCAAGTTGACGGAGTACAAGCAAGCCAGCGGAAACTGAGTAAAATCCTGCCCGCAACGTCCCGTTTCACAAGAGTCCAAAGTCCTTATGCAGAATCTTTCACAGTTGACAGCGGTCACGAACCGATAGAAGATCATCGTCATCTTGTTGTCCCCTGCTTCCTTTGTACAGTGGAAATCCAACAAGCCATCCGTAAAAGTACGACTCGCAAACTCTGATGCTCTCAATGACCCTAAGGAGAATTTTAGACATGAAGCAACGAAGCACCGCGCTCAGCCTCATGGCTGCGCTCTTGGTGGCGGCCTGCACCGTCGCCTCCGCCCAGGAACCGGTAAAGGATACGATGCCTGCGCACCCGCTGTATACCACTCTGGCACCGCGTCTCAGCAATGAACCCGCAGGCCCTGTCACTCCGCTCACCACTTGGAACGGATCGTTCGTGTACAAGGGCGTCACCTACAAATACAACATGGTCGGAACCACTCCTTCTTCGGGATCGTCGACCACGGTTAACACGTTCATTATTCCGATCGCCTTGTCGTACAAGACGAGCTCCGGAACCACGGTGTTCAGCCCTGAGACCCTTCAGTCCAACGGCAAGAGCGCGGTGACCAACACGGTCGACTCGCCCATCTTCCAGAACATGGACTGGGTTTCTCCGAAGGGCACGAACTTGGGCACCACGCAGTACGAAGATGCTTTTCAGCGTGGGAATTTCTGGGGCCAGGTTTCCTCGGCCACCGGCTACCACGTATTGCTCGGCCAGCCTCGGGTTGCTCCGTTGCAGACGATCACCGTCCCCCCGGCGGACGGCAGCGTAGGCAATGAATTCGGTATCAAGGTCGGCTTGGCTGACATCACTTGGTTTGACGGACAGATTCAATCCATCATGACCAAGCTGAAGACCAAGATCACCCCGAACACCTTCCCGATCTTCATCACCTATGACGTTTATCTGACGGAAGGCCTCTGCTGCATCGGCGGCTACCACAGCTCCTTCGGCAGCTCCAGCGCTCCGCAGGCGTATGCGCACTTCACCTATATCGGAACGCCCGGCATCTTCGCCCAGGACGTTTCGGCTCTGTCGCACGAAGCCGGCGAATGGCTGGATGATCCTCTCGTCGTCAACACCAACGGCAACCCGGTGCAGTGCGGAATTCTCGAAGTCGGTGATCCGGAAGAAGGCTTCACCAACTACGGCGCATTCCCCTACACGCTGAACGGCTTTACCTACAACTTGCAGGACCTGGTTTATCTGGAGTACTTCGGAGCGCCCACCACCACCTCGGTTGATGGCGGCGCCGAGTCGTTCCACGACAATCCGTTTGGTCTTGGCATCTGCAACAACGGCGGCTAGCCCAATTGCTGCTTTCTCACTGCCCGCCCTTCGGGGCGGGTTTTTTATTTCCGTTTCGCGTCCGCATACGCCCCTTCTCCGAAAATTGCAATGCCCCCTCTGTGGAAATTTACGAAATCCGGAATTCCTCGTCTCATTTACGAAATCGGAACAAGAATCGGCACAAGGTCGATCCTGTATTGACTTCGCCTCGGCTTGAATTTAAAAAGCCATCTCATCGTCGCTTTTTACCGGCGGCGATGCTTTCCCTTTCAAATTGTTGTTTGAGTGCTGCGTCACGACGTTCACAACCGAAAGGAGCGTTGACCCAATGACGAGACGTAAAAGTTGGACGCTTGCGGCAGCCATATCCGCGCTGGTTTGCAGCGCGGGCGCTGCCCTTGCCCAGGAAATGCAGGTTAAACCCGAAGTCACACCCAGGTACGTGACCCTTCCTCCCCGGCTCCGCTATGACGTTCTTCCCCCCGCCACGCCGCTGACTACATGGAACGGCTCGTTCACTTACAGCGGCACAAACTATACCTACAACATGGTGGGAACCAATCCCACCAGCAACAGCTCGACCACGGTGCAGGTGTACGTCATTCCGCTGAAGGTCGTGATCACTTCGCGCCGCGGCAGCTCAACCTTCGATCCTCAGCACGTGCTCTCCAACGGCAACACCGTCGTCACCAACACCACCACCTCGCCGATCTTCGATTCCACCACTACCTACACGCAAGGCGGCGTCGACGTCGGCACCACGCAATATGAAGATGCCTTCCAGCGCGCCAACTTCTGGGGCACTGTGAAGACCAACAGCAGCTATCACGTGTTGCTGGGCGGCCCCACCGTGCTGGCCGAGCAGACGTTGAGCCCGCCTTCGCGCTACGGCACAACCGGCAGCCCGTTCGGATTCACCGCCGGCCTGGTCGACATCAACTGGTTTGACTCGCAGATTCAGAGCCTGATCAGCAAGTTCACCCAGATTCAGCCCAACACCCTCCCCATTTTCCTGACCTACGACGTCTATCTGACCGAGAGCGGCCAGTGCTGCATCGGCGGATATCACAGTTCGGAAGGCAGCATCAGTGCGCCGCAGGCCTACGCTCACTTTACTTACGTCGACCACCCCGGCGATTTCGCCCAGGACGTTTCCGCCCTCTCGCATGAAGTCGGCGAGTGGCTTGACGATCCTCTGGTGGTGAACGTCAACGGCAACAACACGCCTTGCGGCATTCTCGAGGTTGGCGATCCGCTGGAAGGCAACGCAAACTACGGCGGCTACCCCTACACGCTGCACGGCTTCACCTACAACCTGCAGGATCTGGTCACGTTGCCCTATTTCGGAGCCCCGCCCAGCACCAGCGTGAACGACTGGTTCACCTTCCAGGGTGAGTCCTTGTCGGTCTGCCAGAATGGGTCGTAGAAGGTGAGATTGAGATTAAAGCTCCCCCCGTCGTACTTGCACACCCGCTCCTCCCGGAGCGGGTTTTTTTTCGCCGAGGAAACACTCCGCCGCCATCCTGAAGCTCCGCGCCTTTTTGAGCGGAGCGGCGTATCTCCCACAGGATCGGCGCTGCCATGCCGATCCCACAAAGCGGCTTCCATCCTTACCATGTAGAATCGTTAACTTCGCATGAATGCCGACAACCAACCACTTCCACGAAGGCTGATCATCGCCGTCGACGGCCCGGCCGGGGCGGGGAAGAGCACCATCGCCTCGCGGCTGGCGCGCAAGCTGGGCTACGTCAATCTGGAAAGCGGCGCCATGTACCGCGCTCTCGCCCTCAAAGCCATTGAG
Organism: Binatia bacterium; assembly: GCA_035538435.1. GTDB lineage: Bacteria > Acidobacteriota > Terriglobia > Terriglobales > Acidobacteriaceae > Sulfotelmatobacter. The sequence goes on along the minus strand of DATLKM010000217.1, from coordinate 2,560 downwards.
CGCGACATTTCCTTCGACGACGAATCCGCGCTGGTTCAACTCGCAACCGGTTCTCACATCCAACTCGAGCCCACCATCGGCGGCAACCGCACCCTGCTCGATGGATGCGATGTTTCCTCCCGCATTCGCGAACGCGACGTCACCGAAGCCGCTTCGCGCGTCTCGGTTCATCCCGGCGTGCGTGCCTGGATGGTGGCCCGCCAGCAGGAAATGGGCGCCGGCGGAGGCATCGTCATGGAAGGCCGCGACATCGGCACAAAAGTTTTTCCCGGCGCAGACCTGAAAATTTTTCTGGACGCCGATCCCGTCGTGCGCGAACAGCGCCGCCTCGAACAGCAGAAGATCAAGGGGGACGTGGCCGCCAGCGTCGCCGCCGACCTGCGCGAACGCGACCACCGCGACCGCACCCGCGCCGTCTCGCCTCTCGTTCCCGCCGCCGACGCCATCGTCATCGACTCCACCCGCATGACCGAAGACGATGTGCTGGCCCGCGTCGAAGACCTGGCCAAAGAAAAGCTCGGTGGCTAGAAGAATTCGACGTACTTCGAACCCCGACTGCTGGAGATCACGCCGAAGCAAGAACAAATCATGTAGGGACAGCCGCCCTCGGCTGTCGGGCGGCCCAGGTGTATCGGGCCGCAGCTTTGCGTGAAAGGAAAACCGCCCGGATGAAAAAACAATCGAAGAGGGGGCTGGCCCAGCCTTTCGGTGATTCAGAATTCTGAGGGCTGCCCCGTCCTTGTCGCTGCGCTCTTTGCAGCGACAGGGCGGGGAATTTGACTTCCCATGACTCGAGGCACAACTCCAAGTGGCTCCCGCTTTCGCGCCGTCCACTGCGATTCGATCTCCACCACGGCGGGCTGGCCCGGCCTTTCTACTCCCGACATCATACCCACTGAGGCTGCCCCGGTCTTCGCGCTTTTCGAAGGCCGGGCATTTCCGCTGCCAACGCCATGTTCATTCGTCACAGACAAACTCGACGCCCCCGCGTTAGAGTCTGACGATGCCAAATCTGCGCCGCTGTTACGGCGCCGGATACCTGCACTTCATCACCTTCAGCTGCTATCGGGGGCTGGAGCAGTTCTCGGCATTATGTCCTGGGAGTGCGCGGGCCGGTGCTGGTGAACGAGGCGTTGCGGGCCAAGATGAGAGTTCGGAATGCGTCGGGCGAGGATTCGTCAGCCGCTTAGAAACACCGGAAAGGGCGAGTTAAGTCAGAGTCCCCTGCCGTCGGCAGCGGGAATCCCCGGCCTTCGAAAATCGCGAAGACCGGGGCAGCCTCAGTGGGTATGATGTCGGGAGTAGAAAGGCCGGGCCAGCCCGCCATACGTGACGAACGCACTTCAATCCATAGGGGTGCCGACACCTAAAGCGCCTGTTTGGGCACCGGGTGCAGGAACTAACTTGAATGTGACTCCCGCTCCGCCAGCACCACCGCCGCCGCCGCCACCACCCTGCTCTGTTGCCGGAGCTTGTTCAACGCCGCACTAGCAGTGAACCCGGGAGGGGAAATGAGTCGATGGGTGATGTGGATAGTTGGGACTATAGTCGTGGGTATGGCAATCGCGGCTCTGGGTTCAGTGTTGTTATCGAGGTCTGCTTGCCGAGCGGCAACGAAGGACGGAACGATCAAAGATTTTCGCCAATTTACCGGTGACGAGCTTGAGCGAGACGTGCGTAATCGAGTGCCTCTGGGGAGTTCTCGCGGGTTCGTGGAGAGCTTCCTCACGACAGAAGGAATGAGGTTTAGCTACGACCCCACTCTGAATGCGACTCTGGCAAGCGCACCATGCCTCAAGGGGAGCGGCATCATCGTGAAATCGCTTGGGCTGACTTTTAGGTTCGATAAGGACTCCAAGGTTAGCTCTATCGAAGCGCGCGTCCGTCTGACCGGGCCATAGCTTCTCGTCAGTAGTGTCAGTGCCGTCGGGCCGTCCCTCTGGGGGCGGGCTGGCCCGGCCTTTCTACTGCCGACATCATACTCAATGAGGCTGCCCCGGTCTTCGCGCTTTTCGAAGGCCGGGGATTTCCGCTGCCAACGCCATGTTCATTCGTCACAGACACACACGACGCCCCCGCGTTAGAGTTTGACGATGCCAAATCTGCGTCGCCGTTACGGCGCCGGATACCTGCACTTCATCACCTTCAGCTGCTATCGGGGGCTGGAGCAGTTCTCGGCATTATGTCCTGGGAGAGCGCGGGCCGGTGCTGGTGAACGAGGCGTTGCGGGCCGGGATGGAGAGTCCGGAATGCGTCGGGCGAGGGTTCGTCAGCCGCTTAGAAACACCGGAAAGAGCGAGTAAGTCAAAGTCCCCTGCCGTCAGCAGCAGGAATACCCGGCCTTCGAAAAACGCGAAGACCGGGGCAACCTCATTGGGTATGATGTCGGCAGCAAAAAAAAGGCCGGGCCAGCCCGCCTTTGACCTGCCTGAACTAAGATAATCGAGGGTGCCCCGCTCTTCGCGCATGTTGCGAAGGGCGGGTACGATGCGGTCGTGTTCTCGTTCCGCCGCATCCGCATCCGCTGGGCGACTGCGCGAAGCTCAAGAGGTATGGGTCC
>DATLKM010000216.1:0-3413 GCA_035538435.1 Binatia bacterium | reverse complement strand
GATCTTCGAGGCCCCGCAGTGAGCCAACAGTTGAGACTGCTCCATTTCGTAAATCTCCTTTTGCGTTCAGTTTCCAATGCCCGCCAATCGAGCCAATTTCTTAACCGGGGGCAAAGGAATCGTTATGAAGGTGGGGAGGGTGGGATTAGTCAGCCATTCAGTTTGTGCAGAACGCTTGAGGCCTGTTCAACGTTCCCCCAGTTGGGAAACGGATTTCGCTTCGACCTCCGAAAATCCGCAATTAGGTCGCGGATTCGCGAACGCCGCCTGTACAGGGTCTCGGTGAGTCTCCTCAAACCGTCGAAGTCCCACTCGTACCACTCCTCCGGGATGCGCCGCGCAAACTGCCAAATCTCGTCCAGTTCCATCTGTTCCGCACGACTTAGCGCCGGCTCAAAAGCGTCCCACCCGGCCACGATGTTGTATACGCAGTTCCGCGAGTAGGCGCCTCTCAAGGGCGCGTCAGGAAAATTCCACTCGCCTGCATTGAAGCAGAACCCCTGGTCTACGAATGTCGCGACGTACCTGTCATTGAAGACTGCATCTGGAGTGAATACGACCTGCCGTCCATCACAATTAGCAGTCCACTTGTCCAGGACGAGAACACGCGGAAAGTCGGCAAGATTCGTGACTTCTCGCAACTCCTGGTCCTGTAGATAGTCGTAGACCGGGCCCTTTTCAGGATCGCTCAGATACCGTGATGCCAGCTGTCTGCCGGGGCTGCAGGGAAACGGTCCCTGCCTGACTTCCATGCAGAGGTCGGGCGTCTCCCGGATAAACCATTCAGGTACGTCGATCACCTCCGGTGTTGCAACCGGTAGCCCAAGTCGTTCCGCAATCTGGCCGGCGAACATTTCATTGGCAAGAACTCGGACGTGCTGCGGATTGTTCGAGAATTTGGTGACGTAATAACCACCGTCGGACCCGAGAAGAAGATGGGGTTGCGATCCGCCGCGAAGCCTCCTGAGGTGCTCAATCGCGGTGACACACGTACTCATGCGTTTACACTCCCTGTCGTTGTGAAATGGAGCTTTCCTGCAAAGAGAGCCGTGCGGAATGCAGCGACTGCGATGAAGTCCTCAGCAGCCAGTCGAGAAGTCGATCCTCTATCGTCTAAGAGCGGTGGGGTTCGCTGGAAAGGGAGTCTGCAAGGAAGAACTTTGATGTCGAGGCGGCGGCCTTCATGTGGGAGGGTCGATCTTACGAGCAGCCGCTCGTACTACCACAGTTGACACACTTGTAGCAGCTTCCGTTCGGCACCATGAGCATGCCGCAAGTAATGCACGAAGGGGCGTGTCCGACACTCGCCGGGCCGTTGCCTCGGTCGGCGGGCTGCGACGCTTTTGCCCTAGCGGACACACCTCCCGCTGCCGATTGATTCATCTTCTGCTCGCTTGGGGCAGTTCGTTGTTTAAGATATTCAGGCGAGAGAAACCGCCCACCCAGCCAACGCGCAATGTAATCGAGAACGGAGCTCGCGTAACGTATACTCGGATTTTCCGTGAAGCCAGAAGGATCAAACCGCGTGTTCATCAGCTTGTCCACCAGGGTCTTGAGTGGCACGCCGTATTGCAAGCCGACAGAGATCGCCAGCGCGAGGCCATCCATGAAGCCCGAGAGCGTGGAACCCTCCTTAGACATCTTGATAAAGATCTCGCCGGGCGTTCCCTCGTCATAGAGTCCGACGATGAGGTAGCCTTTGTGACCGCCAACCGAAAACTTGTGCGTGATGGATTTCCTTTCGTCGGGCAGCTTGCGCCGGTGGGCACGCGCGAACAAATCCCGCTGTTCGGCCGCGTCAGGAGAATTTGCGTGCGGTTTCGGCGCGTGCTGCTCGGGACCCGGGATGTCCACGCTTAAAGCCTGGTCATTTGGGATCGTTGTATCCACATCTACCTCCCGAGACGCGCGTCAGCTATGGGCGTCGCTCGCCACCCTAGCTGAAGCTGGGGCAACTGAGAAATGTGTATGAGAGCAGCCACTGCAACTCGACCCAAGGATTGCCGCTCGAACAGCAGCTGCGAAGAGCGAAGGAATCTCCCGCTCCTCGCCGGCACGCGACCAGAACCGCAGCATCGTCGAGCAAGCCAGGTTGTCTCCGGCTCCCAGTCGTTCGCTTTCAAGGAATCCGTTTACGCCGCGAAACAGAACTTTGTTCTCCAATTGAGGTCGCCTGCCGTGTTCAGCCGGTCCCGGTCTGTGCTCACTGATAAGGAGCTGGCACGTTCGGCCCGTTCGAAACAATTCAACGCGTATGAGGACGGAAGCAATCACGACCGCGTGAACGCCGTTCACTCCGATGGCGTCGACCAAATGCACATACGGCAACGGCTCGCCGCTCGGCCCGCAAAAGTTAACGTATCGGCCGAGTCCCTTCGTCGCACCACCGGACTCGACTCCCCGCACCACATACCGCTGCACCATCTGCTGGTGTTCAAGGCTTACGTTGGTCTGCGCAAAAATACCTGCTTCCTTCAGGCGCCGCAGCGCCTTCTTCGGCAACGTGAGACCGCGATGCGCGAGCAAGTTTGGTTTCTCCGCCATGTATTTGCCTTCACGCCGACCGTCGAACAGGTAAAGGACACCCAACAGCCCGACGAATCATGTCGCGGCCGCATCCTGCCCAGCAGATGTATTTCCGTGGATCCTCAATTGAAATCGCCAAGTTGTCGCCGCTGCGGTCTTGTCCGGCCTCGGCGCACGACGGGCATCGCGTCACATAGTTGCGGCCGACCTTTCGAACCTTGCCAACATGGTCAAGAATCCGGAACTCATTGGGAGAGCTGGGCACGAATGACTGCGCGGTCGCGGATTGCCTTCTTTGGAATTCCGGTGGCATGGTCTTTCCGGCTATGAAGCTCCGAAGTTGTTCCTCGCTAAGCTTTCGCAGCCGGCTCAGGTACGACATCTGTTTTTCCAGGTCGTAGTCTGCCCCGTAAAACCAGTAGCGGCGATTCGCTCCACGATGAATTCCCAACGGACCGCGGATCGCGTTTCCGAATTCGCCCTCGCGCAGCTCGTCATGCTTCGGAAATATCTCAATGCCTTCGCCCAGCCCAAAGCCCTTAATTCGCATTCCCAGTTTCAATGCCAAGTTGTAGATGTAGATTCGGCAGTCCCGGGCGAGTGCCGGTCGTTCCAAGAAAATCCAAAGATGGCCGCCACGGCGGCTCATCTCCAGCGCGGCTTCGACTTTGTCTTGTTGGAGGGAATACTGCAGCTTTAGCAGATCTTCGATCGCGTTAGCATAGTCGGCGTCGATAGCGACCCACTTCGAGCGCTGCGTAGCGGGGTTTATGGCGTACAACCCGACGGTGATTTCACCCTCCAGATGGCGGCGAATCGTCGTGGAACTAAGGCTTAACGCCTTGCAGGTGGTCTTATGCTTAGGCTGGAAGTAGTAGTGCCGTCCT
>DATLKM010000215.1:0-7196 GCA_035538435.1 Binatia bacterium | reverse complement strand
GCCGGCCGGCCAGAAGATTACGGCAGGAGCAGTCATTAATTTTGAAGTCAGGTGAGCCGCCGGGAACTGGCTCTTAGCCCGCCTTTTCCAGCACCGCCGCAAAGAACCCGTCGCAGGGATGAACTCCGGGTAGTGTCTGCAAATAGGGGCCGCGCGCTAAAGACCGAATATCTTTCCAAACTAAATTTCCCTCGCGCTGCAAACGTTGTAATTCAGCCGCGCACTCGAGGATGCGAAACGCGGTCCCCGCTACCGCCTGCTCCACTACGTTTTCGTTTTCCGCCCGCTGGAGCGAACAGGTGGAATAAACTACGCGGCCTCCGACCGGCACACGCTCCATGGCAGCGCGCAAGATCGCGAGTTGGCGGATGGGAAGATCGGCAAGATCGGCCGGGGTCAGTCGCCATTTGATTTCCGGGTTGCGCCCGAGTGTTCCTGTGCCCGAACAGGGGACGTCGGCAAGGACCCGGTCGAAAGTCGCGTCAAGCGGAAGTTTGCGGGCATCGGACGCCACCACCTGTACGTTGCTTTCCCGGTTGACCAGTTGTTTCAGCAGGCGCGCGCGGTGGGGATGAATTTCGGCAGCTACAATTGGAGTTCCCGGATTGTTGTCGCTGAGCGCAAGCGTCTTGCCACCCGGTGCGGCGCAACAATCGAGAATATGCAAACCTCGGCCGACTAGGGCTGCCACCAGCTGCGAGCCTTCGTCCTGTATCGCAACCAATCCCTGGCGGAACGTCTGGCTGATGGCAACATTGCCCCGCATCACGCGACGGGCGCCCGCCAACAGCGCTCCCGGGGCGAGTTCTATCCCCTCGCTTCGCAGCCTCGATTCGGCTTCATCACTGCGCAAGCGGATCGTGGTGACCGGGACCGTCTGATCATGCAGGCAGATTTGTCGCGCCGCCTCGATGCCGTATTCGCCGATCCAGCTCGCGACCAGCCATAGCGGATGCGCGCTGCTTTGGGCCAGAGCCGCTGCGGAATTCGAGCCCGGGATTTCTTCATATGGATCGACCGCAGCCAATGCTTCAATCTTTCGCAGCACCGCGTTCACCAGCGGCGCGGCCGAACGCTTGCGTGCTCGCTTTACCAGGTCCACGCTCTCGTTAATGGCTGCGCGCGCCGGGATGCGATCCAGCCATCGCAGCTGATAGACGCCCAGGCGCAACGCGGTCGCAACTTCTAAATCCAATCTTGCAAATGGCTGCGAAACCTGGTGCGCGATTTCATCATCCAGCCGCGAACGCCAGCGCAATACACCCATGACCAGTTCGGTGGCGAGGGCATGATTGGATCTGGAGACCTTTTCGTAATGCGCCGAATGCAGTAACTCGGATGCGAAGGCGGCGTCGCGCTCAACGCGCAACAGAACATCGAAAGCGGCGGTCCGGGCAGGTGAGATGGAAGGAGCGTCGCGCATACAATTCAGCCGCTCAGGCGTTCGCCGCTTTGCAGACGATACCCGCGGAGGAAATCGCCGATCGGCATCCGCTTTTTGCCTTCCAATTGAACTTCGAGCGGCTCAATCGCACTACCACCCCCGCAGCCGAGAAGAACTCTTTCACCTTCGATCCGAAGTTCAGCGGGGGGAACGCCGCGCTCAACCGCCGCCGCGTTCCAGATTTGCAAAGTTTTCCCGCGAAACTTTGTGTACGCACCCGGCCAGGGCTGAAACCCGCGCAGGCGATCCACAATTTCCTTCGCCTTGCGGGAGAAATCGATGAGCCCGTCCTCTTTTTTCAGGATGGGCGCGAGAGAAGCTTCAGCATCGTTCTGTCGAAGCGGCTGAATCGTCCCCGCTTTCAGCCCCCGCAGAGTTTCGACCATTAAATCGGCGCCGGCATCGGCAAGCCTTGGCGCAAGGGTCGGGGCCGTATCTTCGGGGTCGATTGCCATTTCCTTTTGCAGGAGAATGTCGCCGGTGTCGAGCCCCGCGTCGATCTTCATGGTGCTGTTGCCAGTTATGGTTTCGCCGCGCGCGATGGCCCACTGGATGGGCGCTGCGCCACGGTATTTCGGCAGCAGCGAAGCATGCAGGTTGATGTTGCCGAGCGGCGGCAAATCGAGCATCCATTGCGGAATGATGCGGCCATAGCCGACAACGATAATTACGTCCGGCTTCAGCGAATGCAGCCGGGCGCGAAATTCGTCATTATTTTTGATTCGTTCCGGTTGCGCGACTGGCAGCCCCAGCCGGAGGGCTGATTGTTTTACCGGAGAAGCGGCCAGTTCGAGTCCCCGGCCCTTGCCTCTATCCGGTTGTGTGACGACAAGAGGGATCCGAAAACCGGCGCCAGCCAATCGCTCCAGCGTGGGTACGGCAAATTGCGGCGTACCGCAGAAAACCAAAGTCGTCGGATCATTGAGCGGTTGCGTCATTTAGGCCCTGGGTGACCGGGTGATTGAGGATTGAGTAATTTGGCGTGCGGGACTTGATCCGAGCCGCCGATGGCGCCACCCCTGGACGACTCCATCGCTGCGTGACTAAATCGCCCGCATCACTTGATCTTCACCACTCACCGGCTTTAATCAGCTTGCGAATTCTGCGCTTGATCAGATCGCGCTTCAGGGCGCTGATGTGACTCAGGTAGAGCTTGCCGTTCAGGTGATCGGTTTCGTGGAGAAAAGCGCGGGCCAGCAATTCCTCGCCGGTCTTCTCAAAAACATTCCCGTCCGCGTCCTGGGCCCGGATAGTGACGACATTCGGGCGCGTCACGTTCTCACGGAAATCGGGGATGCTCAGGCAGCCCTCGCTTTGCGTGTGCTTGCCCTCTTTACGAATGATCTCGGGATTGATAAGAACGAGCTTTGCGTCGGGGTCTTCCTTGAAAGTGACGTCGACGACGGCGATGCGCCGGGAAATACCAATCTGCGGCGCGGCCAGACCGACGCCACGCGCGGCATACATCGACTCGAACATGTCGTCGATCAGCGCTTTCAGATCTTCATCGAAGACCGTGACTTTTTCCGACGGCTTTTCGAGAACGGGATTTCCGAACTTAACAATGGGATAGATCATCAGTAGTTCTTCAGTTGCGTACAGTAACCATGAAAGTTGCGCAAAGTTTCCGTCATCGAGTCGCCGCCGAATTTTTCCAGCGCGCAGCGGGCCAGCGTCAAAGCGACCATGGCTTCGGCCGCCACTCCGGCAGCCGGCACAACACAGACGTCGGAACGTTCGTAGGCCGCGCTCACCGGACGCCGGGTGGCAAAGTCCACCGACTGCAACGGACGGCGCAAGGTTGAGATCGGCTTCAGGTATCCGCGCACGCGAATCTCTTCGCCATTGGAAACTCCGCCCTCGATCCCTCCGGCATTGTTATGTCCGCGGCTGAAGGCCGTGAATCCCTCTTGCGCCGCATATCCAATCTCGTCGTGTACCGCCGAGCCTGGCGCGGATGCGGCGGCAATTCCGGCGCCAATTTCCACAGCTTTCACCGCCTGTAAAGACATCACTGCGGCGGCCAGTTGCGCATCCAGGCGTTCGTCCCATTGCGCATAGGTGCCGAGCCCCGGCGGAACTCCATGCGCCGCGACTTCGAAAATCCCGCCAACGGAATCCCCGGTCTTCAGGACTCTATCTACTTCTTCTTTCATGCGCCGCTCAACATCCGTGTCCGCGCAATTCAACAGGATTTCTGGTTGATGCTCGAGGGTGCGAATCTGCTGCCAGGAAATTTCCACTTCCACATGCGCGCCACCCACCGCAACCACGTGACTGAGAACTTCAATTCCCAACTCACGCAGGAAAATCTTGGTCAGCGCCCCTATGGCCACGCGGGCGGCCGACTCGCGGGCGGAAGCGCGCTCCAGCACATATCGGGCTTCCGGGAAATTGTATTTCAGCGCGCCCGCCAGGTCGGCGTGCCCGGGCCGCGGAGACGCCACTGCCTTGTGCTGCGAACGGTCGCCTTCCTCCACCGGAAGCGATTGCTGCCAGTTTTTCCAATCGCGGTTTTCCAGTTGCAGGGCGATCGGCGAGCCTATGGTCATGCCATGCCGAACTCCAGACAGGACGTGTGCCGTGTCGCGCTCGATCTTCATCCGGCCGCCACGGCCGTAACCCTGCTGCCGCCGCCACAGTTCACGGTCCAAAAACGCCTGGTCGATTTTCAGACCGGCCGGCAGGCCCGAGAGGAATCCGATCAAAGCCTCCCCATGCGATTCTCCGGCGGTAAAGTAGCGCAGCATAAACGCTCGATTCTACCTGATGCGCGATTGCTTGTAAGCGGACCCTCCAGATTCCCTCTTTGTATCTGGACTTTGCCGCGTGGCAGCCAGGCCCAGGGCGGGGTGTAGAGGGCGGTACGATTCTTTTACACTTCCCCGCGACCGTTGATACAATATGGAAGTTCGTATTCGTCCCAAGTCCGTTTCCGCACTGAACCCGCGCCGCTCCCGGGATTTTATCTGGCCTGATAAATCGTAAGGAGGAGACTGTGTGCCCCCCACGCACAGAGCTGCGGGAGATTTCCTTTCCCGCCCGTAAAATTCGTTGTGTGCTCGCTCACGAGGTGGTGCTGTTCCGCCAGGGTCTGCGCCGTCTGCTTGAAGACGAGTCCGACATCGAGGTGGTCACCGAGGCGGGCAACGCCGCAGAATGCCTGCGAAAACTTTATGAGCTTCGCCCAGATGTACTCATGGCGGATGCAGGCCTGTTCGGCCTTCCCAGTGCCGAAGTCGAGCGCAGAGTACGTCAGGAATCCAGCGAAACCAGGACTATTTTTCTGCTGGCCGATGATGCCGCCGAATTCGCCTTCGCCAGCAGGCTGATTCCTTCTGAAAATTGCACCCTGCGGCAGACCTCAGCGCAGGAGTTAGTCAGGACGGTGCGTAATTTGGCCCCTCCGCGCAAGGTCGAAAATGACGCGGGGCTCGATCATGGCCTGTTACATCAGGATCGGGCGCTCACCGCGCGCGAACGCGACGTGCTGAAACTTCTGGCGCAGGGAAAGACGGTGCGGGAAGCGGCGAGTGTGCTGGGATTAAGCAACAAAACTGTCGACGCCCACAAATTCAACCTGATGCGCAAATTGAACTTGCATAACAAAGCCGAGTTGGTCATGTGGGCGGTGCAGAAGAGAATGGTGAAAATTCCGGTGAATTTCTGAGGCCGGACTCGCCTCCCCGGCGAACAATTGGCGCAGGCGATAAAAAGCTAGCGGCCGCTCTGGCTGGCCTCAGCCAATTCGGCCAGACTGGCGACTGTCAGATCCGGATGCCCCTCTGCTGCCTTGACCGCTCCGACCCCTTCCCGAAGAGAAGGTCGTGCCACCCACACCGTCGAAAGTCCCAGCGATTGCGCCGGAACCACGTCGTGATAAACACTCTGGCCCACATGCAGAACGCGATGGCTGGGCACGGCAATGCGGCTCAATGCCAGTTCAAAGATCTTAAGTGACGGCTTATAAGCCTGCGCCTGTTGCGCCGTTATGACCTGATCGAACTCCACGCCGAGCTTGGGACGCGTGTCGGCGAAAATGTCGTCATCAATATTGGAGATGATGGCGAGACGGAAATGTTTCTGAAGTTCGCGCAGGGCATTCACCGCGTCAGGCCACGGTTCCCAATCACGAACCGACTCTGCCAGCGACCACTCTTCCTGATCGGTGGCATCAAAGCCAAAGCGTTCAGCGAATTGGTCCACCACCGACTCCAACACCTGGCGGTACGGGCGGTAGGGGCCGGCTTCCGCCTGGGCCTCGAAATCGCCATACAGCCGCAGCAGCGTAGCATCATCCGCATCCTTGCCATTTTGTTCAAGCAGCCGGTGCAGATAATCGAGGATTCCGTCCTCCCAATTGATCAGGGTGCCGTAGCAATCAAAAGTGAGGACCTCAAAGCGGCTGAAGTCGAGCATGGCAGCTATCTTAACCGCTTTGACGGACTGGTGGCAGAAGCGAAAGCAGTTTGTAAATGATGTGTGAATAAACGATTAGGCGCACCGCTGCCGTTTCGCGCTGCCTGTGGGTGACGTCACTGCGCCAGCAGCGAAGCGACCGAAATCTTGTTCCCGGTGAGTTGGCCGGTAACTTTGACCCGCTCGCCCGCGACTCGCTTAAATGCGTAGATGTCGCCTTCCAGAACGTAAGTATTTTCCCCATCGACCAGGGCGAACTGCTCACCCCCATGGACGCACATGCGGGTGCAATCGCCCGCCGATTGATTGACGGCCGGGGAGTGCTTCGCGCCGCAATGCGTATCGGTGACCACGCCCTCATACACCTGGCTGGCGGTCGACTGGCCGCTGCTGACCGCCGCCCCAAAGACAATCAAGGCCGCCGCAGCCAGAAGAAGCACCGCCATCGATCCCCAATCCAGTCGCTCGGAGACCTGGTGAAGTCCGTCATGCGCAAGATAGCGCCTTTGTCTGGCTTCCATAAGCATGAAAGTTTCGCTCCTTACCCGTCAGGAAACTAATTCGATGTTCAGAATGCGAAGATGGGTGCGGTCCGCATCGACTGTGCCTTTGATGCGAACCTGTTTGCCGGCATATTTTCGCGCCCGTTCCTGGTCATCGAGCTGATATTTTCGGTCACCGGAACTCAATATGAACCGATCCCCATCGCGCACGATTGCCCCGTCGAAAGTTTCGGCCTGTGGTTCCTCGCTTGCCTGGGAATTCGCACTCGTTCCGTTAGCCGAAGCGGGACGGTTTTGCGACTGCTCTTGATCCGGCGAAAGGGGTTTGGGAGTCTGCAGGTCAGACCAGGCAATCAGTTGCGGACCTAAGATCGCGCCAGGGTGTTCGGGATTTGAGCGATTACCTTCTTGCGCGAGCGCCAACGGAGTGAAAGCCGCCAAAAGGGGCAACAAAATCAGCGACATCCCGGCCTTTGGGACTACGCTCAGAAGGCGATTTGTCACTCTGGCCAGCATCGTGATTCGGTTGTATCGCGCCCCGCGCCGCCGGTCTATACATCGGTTCCCCTAATGGGCGGATGCCTCGTGGTTTGTGAGCCGCTTTTGATAATTGGGCGCCGGGAGTTCTGCCGCCGAAAAATACCGCATTCACTGTATGGGCAAAGTTGTCCGGCTTGTTTACTGTCGACTTCTACTCGACAAACGCCCCCATCGAGCAGGTACCGGTTCACTGGGGAACCGGTACCTGCTCCCTTCTCAAAAGACCTGAAGATCGTAATCGGCGATCGCAATTTTCCTACAGCACGTCGGGCACTTAAATACATAGTGAA